>JAISJC010000097.1 GCA_031261745.1 Oscillospiraceae bacterium | reverse complement strand
GGCGTCGCGGAGCCGAGGACGAGCAGCGCGCCCGCCTGCGCGCAGCGGTATTTCGCGACCTCGCGCGCGTGGTAGCGCGGCGCGCTCTCCGATTTATATGTATGCTCCTGCTCCTCGTCCACGACAATCAGTCCGAGGTTCGTCAGCGGCGCGAAAATCGCGCTGCGCGTGCCGATTGCGACCTTGACGGAGCCGTTTTTGATGCGTTTCCACTCGTCGTACCGCTCGCCGTTCGCGAGGGCGGAATGCAGCACCGCCACGTCGTCGCCGAAGCGCGACACGAATATACGCATCAGCTGCGGCGTGAGCGCGATCTCAGGCACGAGGACGATTGCCGTCCTGCCGAGCGCGAGCGTCTCCTCGATTAATTTAAGGTAGACCGACGTTTTGCCGCTGCCGGTCACGCCGTACAGCAGCGCGGCGCGCGCGTCGGGCGCGCGCAGCTCCGCCGACAGCGCGTCAAACGCCGCCGTCTGCTCCGCGGTTAAGCTGAGCGGCTCCGGCTCCTCGACGCTGACTGCGGGGCGGCGGAAAACCTCGCGCTCCGTGAGCGCGATTGTCCCGCTTTTTAACAGCGGCGACAGGCTCGCACCCGTCGCGCCCGTCTGATAGACGATTTCCGTGACGGGCGTATCGCCCGCCGCGATCAGCAGCTCCAAAATCGCGGCCTGCTTAGGGGCGCGCGGCTTTTTCTGCGCCGCGAGGAGCGTAGCCTCCTCGGCGGGAATCAGCAGCGACGCGATTTTCTCGGTTTTGCCGCGCTTCGGCGACTTGCCGTCGCGGTACCAGACCCCGGCGGGGAGCATCGCGTGAACCGCGTCGAACACCGTGCAGAAGAAGCGCGAGCTGACCCACAGCGCGAGTTTAAGCTGCTCGGACGAGAGCAGCGGCGTCTCGTCCAAAACGGCCTCGACTGTCTTTAATCCGCGCGTTACCTCGCCCTCGGCGGCGGAGAGAATCACGCCCTCACTCGATTTGTTGCCGCGGCCGAACGGCACGGCGACGCGCGCCCCCGGAACGGCCTGCTCACGCAGGTTTTCGGGGACGCGGTAGCTGTACGGTTTATCAATGGCGTAGGTCGCGGAGGAGACCGCGACGGCGGCAATAATCGGGGGTTGCATTGCTCTTAGCTGTCCACGCTCGCGGAGATTTCGCCCGCGGCAATCTCGTCAATCGCGAGGGAGACGGGTTTCTGGTCCAGCGGCTCGCCGCGACGCTCACTCGCGGCGGAAATCTCCCGCGCGCGCTTCGCGATGACATTCACGAGCAAATAGCGGCTGTTGACCTGTTTCAGCAGCTCTGAAAGCGACGGATATAACATCATAATTGATTGTTCCCCTTATAAATAATCTTCACGGTTGAAGTCCAAAATTGCGATTATCTCCCGCGCGGCGCGGGTCGCGTCGTCGTTGACGACGGTGAACGCGTATTCCTCGGAGGCGGCAAGCTCCTCCCGCGCGGTCTCCAAGCGTTTGACGAGTTCGGTGTCCTCGCTCGTCCCGCGGCCGATGAGCCTGCGGCGCAGTTCCTCCTCGTTCGGCGCGGCGAGGAAGATTGAGATCACGTCCGGAATCTTCCCGCGGACCTGCCGCGCGCCCTTGACCTCAATTTCGAGGATTGTGTCAATGCCGTCCGCGATATTCCGCTCAATCGGACCCCGCGGCGTGCCGTAGCTGTTGCCGACGTACGTCTCGTGTTCCAGAAATTCGCCGCGCTCAACCATAGCGTCAAATTCCTCCGGACTGACGAAAAAGTAATGCTCACCGTGGACCTCGCCGGGGCGCGGCGCGCGCGTCGTCGCGGAGACGGAATATTTTATCTCCGGACGCAGACGCGTAATCTCGCGAATCACGGTGCCTTTGCCCGCTCCCGACGGCGCGGAGATGATGACAAGTCTGCCTTTTTTATTCATCGCCGTCCTCCGAATCGGTTTTGAGGCGTCCCGCAATCGTCTCCGGCTGGATTGCGGAGAGGACGACGTGGCCGCTGTCCGCGACAATCACGGCGCGGGTGCGCCGCCCGTAGGTCGCGTCGATGAGCTGACCGCGCTCACGCGCGTCGGAAATCAGCCGCTTAATCGGTGCGGAATCCGGACTCACCATCGTAATAACGCGGTTCGCGGCGATGACATTGCCGAAACCGATATTGACTAATTTCATCTGTGAAACCTCTGCTACTCTATATTCTGAGCCTGTTCGCGGATTTTCTCAATCTCCGCTTTGAGGTCAACGACAATGCGGCTCATCTCGGCGTCGTTGCCCTTGCTGCCTATCGTGTTCGCCTCGCGGTTCAGCTCCTGCACGAGGAAGTCGAGTTTGCGGCCGACCGGCTCCGCGGATTTGAGCATTCCGCGCAGCTCCGCGATGTGACTGCCGAGGCGGACGGTCTCCTCGTTAATCGCGACCTTATCCGCGAAAATTGCCGCCTCCGTGAGGATTCGCGATTCGTCGAGCTGCGTATTCTCTAAAATCTCCGCCATCCGCGCCGCGAGCTTCGCGCGGTACTCCGCGACCGTAACCGTGCTGCGTTCGGCGGCGCGCGCCGTAAGACGTTCAAGCTCGTCGAGCCGCGACGCGATGTCCGCGCCGAGGTTCGCGCCCTCGCGCTCACGCTGGGCGTCGAACGCCGTCAGTGCGTCCTCAAACACCGAGGTAATCGCGGCGGCAAGCTCCTCCGCGCCTCCGTCGTCGCGCTCAATCCTTACGACGTCGGGGAGCTTCATAATCTCAATCGGCGACAGCTCGCGACTGAGCCGCAGCTTGTCGGCGATCTGCGTCGCCGCGTCGTAATACGCCTCCGCGAGGTTCAGATTGATCGCGACCTTGTCCGTGTCCGTTTTCGTGAGGTCGAGCGTGACGAAAACGTCGAGCTTCCCGCGTGAAACGCGCTTCTGCGCCTGCTGTTTCAGCGGCTCTTCCAGAGACATAAACGCGCGCGGGAGCTTGACATTGAAGTCAAAATAGCGGTTGTTGACGCTTTTCAGCTCGATTTTGACCGCGCCGTTCTGCGCGGAGCCGTAGCCCGTCATAGATTTTATCATCACTGCACCTCGCTAACGCTTCTTTGATATGCGCGACTTGTAGAACGCAATCAGTTTTGAATAGCCGACGTCGTAGACGGCGAAAACGACCGCGGCACCGGCCGCGTAAAGCGGTAATTTCCCCGCGTCCAAGTCCAAGAGGAACCACCATAATACCACACCCGATATGCATAATACAAGATATTTCGCCGCCCAGCCGAAAACTTTCGGCAGCGCGCCCTCAAAAATCTGCTTCAACACGGGGTAAAACCCGAAAAACGCGACGTACAGCCAAGTCGGCGCGCCGGGCGCGAGCATCAGCGCGAGTCCGCCGCTGACGGCATACGCCGCAAGCCCCCAGACGGCTCCGCAGTCGATTGCCGCGGCCGCGACGAAGAGCGACGCGACGGCCGCCATCGCAAATTCGCCGGTCGGAATGACGCGCGCGGCGAGTAACACGAGGACCGCGCCCGCCGCCGTCACCGCGGAAAAGGTGAGTTTTTTAGTGTTCGACATTAAAAGCAGTTACAGCACATATCGGCGCACATCATAGCCGTGCAGATATCGCAGACGCTGCAATCGCTGCCGCCGCGCATACCGCCGAAGCCGGGCGCGCGGTACGCCGCGCCGCTTGACTGCATACGCGCGAGCGCGGAGCGGTACTCGGCGTTCGTCGGGTCCAGCTGAACGGCGATTTGGAAGTAACGCGACGCCTCCGTCAGCCAGCCGCGCCGGAAATACACGCTGCCGAGGAGGAAATGCCACTCGGCGTTCTGGTTCGACGACGCGTTGAGAATCTGCTCCGCGTAGTCCAGATCGCCGGAATTAATCGCGCTTCTCACGGCGGCGTATTCGCCGCCCGGCTGCCGCGCGTAGGCCTGTCCGCCGGAGGTGTACGCCGTCCCGCCGTAGCCGGACGCGCCGCCCTTTGTGATTGCGTCGTAGGCCTCGTTAATCTCCTTCATCTTCTCGGAGGCGAGGTCGGCCAGCGGATTGTCGTGATAGTTGTCGGGGTGGTATTTGCGCGCAAGCTCGCGGTACGCCTTTTTTATCTCGTCCTCGCTCGCGCTGGGCGCGACGCCCAATACCGAATACGGGTCATTCATATTTTTCGTCCTTTATTTCTCTTCCAAGTCCCCGCGAACACCTGTATTTGCGCCACAGGCATTCCGAGGCAGATAATGTTGCGTATAATGTCGCTCCACGCGGTTTCCGCCAGCAGCTCAAACGCCGAAATCACGAGGTTGTTTGAGTGCGTCAGCGTCATTTCCAGCGACGCGTCGTCAATGCCGCGTCCGGTAAGCGCGTTCGCGCGGCCTTTTTGCGCGTCCTCCGTGAGGTCGTCGCGCGCGTCGATTAAGTAAATCCACCGACCGAGGTGATACAGCAGCTCGTGCAGCACGCGCGGCTCCGCCGTCGTGTCCGCGACGTCCGCGAGCAGCAGCGCGAACTTGTCCGCCGCCGCGTCAAGCGGCAAATCAGGATCGGACTCGGCCGCGTCCAGCGCGTCGAGCCGCCCGCGCACGGAATCGTCGAACGCCGGAAATTCCCGTGCGGCTTTTCGGTACGCGGAGCGCAGCGCGAGCATCGCGAGCCCCGCCGCCGCAGCCTTTGCGAAACCCTCGTCGCGGGCGTTGTCCCGCAGCTTGTGATACGCGAGGATTATGCCGAGTCCGGCGGACTTGTCAACCGAGTTGCCGTCCGCGTAATCGGCGCACACGCAGCGTTTGCGCCGCAGGCTTGCGGGACAGCGGCATTTGCGGACCTCGACCGCGCCGTCCGGCTCCCACAGCAACGCCGCGAGGAACACGAAATCATAGCTCAGAACGAACCGCGCCGCGAGGCCGTACCGCTTACCGAGTGCGCGGCACACGCCGCAGTACAACGCCTTGAAGCGTTCGAGTTCGCGGACCTTTAATTCCGGCGTGCAGGGCTTAATGTACCCGAACATCTATCGTCTGACGGAGGCGGGTTGCTCGCCGGGGTCTTTTTCGACGTGGACGGTGACCTTGTAGTCGCCGATAGGCCCGCTGTCGCCGAACTGACCGTCGAGGTAGACCTTCGCGGGGACGGTGAAGGTTCCCGTAGTGTCGCCGAACTCGGACAGGTCCGCGACGACGCGGATATTCTCCGCCTTGACCGTCTCAACAGTCCGCCCCTGACCGCGGACGGCGACATCGACGCTCGTCGTAATCAGCGTCGCGGTGTAACCCGGCGTCTCGTTCATAATCTGGAAGTTCATTCCGGGTACGGTGATGCGCTTCGTCTCCAACCCCGTGACCGTGACCGTGACCGTAGCCTCCGTGACGCCCGTGAGGTTCGACATATCGTTCGGAATGACGATCGGCACCGTCGTGGTATAGAAGGATTCAAACTTCGTGACGTCAATCGTCGCGAGCGTCAGGCTGTTCAGCGAGCCGAGTGCCTCCGCGTCGCCGGACAGCGTGATTTTCTCCGGCGAGATGGTGACGACCGTGTTCTCCGCGCTCGCGCCCGCGCCCTGAATCAGATTCACCGTCAGCGCAATCTCTTTAACGAGGCGAATCGGGATTGTCACGCCGACAGTCTCGCGGTCAAACGACAGCAGGTCGGACTTCACGGCGTTCCCGTCCGCGTCAAGCGGCGTGAACGGCAGATCCTCCGTGACGGATTTCGTCAGATTCTCGCGCCGAACGTCAACGCGCACGGATTCGATGCTCTCGACGACGGACTGCGGTCCGTAGACCGTGATTTTCTCCGGCGAGAAAACGGTCGGTTCCGCCTGATAACCCTCCGCCGCGACATTCAGACCGGAGTACAGCACGGTGATCGGAAGCTGTTTTTCAAACAGCTTTTCGACCTGAACGGAGATGTAGTTCACGGAGCGCGAGATGATTGTGACGGCCTTCGGGTCAATCCCGTCGGCGTAAGCCACGGAATATTCGACCATATTCAGGCCGGAGGACGTGATGTTTGACAGGTCGGCGGTAATGCGCACGGAATCCTGCTTGTAAAGCTCCGCAATCACGCTGCGCTTGCCGGAGAATTTAAGCGTGACGTCGTCCGTGTCCGTACCCGTAATCACGAGCTTGCGGTCGGCAATCAGTTCGGGGTGCAGATACTGAACCTCGGCGCGGATGCCGAGGGAGTCGATATCCGCGTTCAGGCTGTGCTCGACGTAAACCCACAGCGCGATGGACACCAGCACCGAGAAAACGATGAGGAACTTGCGGTTTTCAAGGATTTTGTTAATGCGTTCACCCAGCTTCATTTCTTCACCTCCGACTTGCGGCGCGACTTCGCCTTTTTCGCGTCGGCGGTAATCAGTTCGTTACGCAGCAGGCTCCCGAACGTGTCACGCGTCAGGTGACGTTTGAGCATTCCGTCAATCGCGACGGAGATGGAACCCGTCTCCTCGGACACGATGACGGAGACCGCGTCGGACCGCTCCGACATTCCGATGCCCGCCTTGTGCCGCATACCGAGTTCCTTGGACAGCGACGGGTTCTGCGACATCGGAAGCATACAGCCCGCGGCGTTGAGCCGCCCGTCGCGGATAAGCACCGCCCCGTCGTGGAGCGGCGTATTCGGATAGAATATTTGCAGCAGCAGCTCCGCCGAGACGACGGAACCGATAGCCGTCCCCGTTGCGGCGTAGTCGTTCAGACCGATTCCGCGCTCAAACACGATCAGCGCGCCCGTCTTGGTTTTCGCCATCTCGCAGCAGGCGGACACGACGAATTCGATCAGCTCCTCCGTCGCGGAATTGCCGGACCGCCTGCCGGAAAAGAGCCTGAAATTGCGGCTGCCGAACTGCTCCAAAATGCGGCGCAGCTCCGGCTGGAACATAACCACGAGGATGATTACGCCCATCTTCATCGCCTGACCGAGCAGGTAATTGACGACGTTGAGTTGAAGCACCGAGGACAGACCGAGGACGACGAACAGCAGGATGATGCCCTTTATGACGCTGCCCGCGCTCGTGCGGCGCACCGCGGACAGCACGCGATATACGATAAACGCGATGACAAGGATATCAATGACATCACCGATACCGATTGTCTTCACGTCGCTCCACATACGCAATAACAGTGCTTCCATATGCCGTTCACCGCCTAAAATCCTTATTCATTTATAATATATCACACTCAGGACATTCTTTGCAATAATTTTGCAGGTTTTAGTTGTTAATTTTTCAAGAATATGATACTATTAGCTTGACAGGACGGGTTTTGCCCGCCTGAGGAGGTAAAATGAAGCTGTTTCCCGCAATTGACCTGCACGGCGGGCGCGCCGTCCGCCTTGTGCGCGGCGACTACGCGCAGATGACCGTTTATAATGAAAATACCGTCGCGCAGGCGGAAATCTTCCGTGCCGCAGGCGCGGAATTTCTGCACGTCGTCGATTTGGAGGGCGCGAAAAGCGGCGAGACGCCGAACTTTGCGACGGTTCGCGACCTGATTGAGCGTTCGGGCTTGAAGGTCGAGGTCGGCGGCGGAATCCGCGACGCGGGGACCGTCGGGCGGTACCTGGACGCGGGCGCGTTCCGCGTGATTCTCGGCACCGCGGCGGTACAGAATCCGGAATTTCTGCGCGAGACCGCGCGTAAGCACGGCGGCAAAATCGCCGTCGGCGTCGATATCCGCGACGGATTCGTCGCCGTCAAGGGCTGGACGGAACTGTCCGACCGCACGGCGGCGGACTTCTGCCGTGAGCTTGAACAGACGGGCATCGCAACGGTGATTTGCACGGACATCTCCAAGGACGGCCTACTGTCCGGCGCGAACCTCGACCTTTACCGCGAGATGTCGGCGACGCTTGGCCTCGACATCATCGCCTCCGGCGGCGTGTCGTCGCTCGGCGACGTGCGCGCGCTGCGGGACATCGGCCTTTACGGCGCGATTCTCGGCAAGGCGTTGTACACCGGCGCGATTGATCTGGCGGAAGCGATTAAGATTACGGAGGGGTGATTCCCATAGATACGTCTGTTTCTAACCCCAAATTACTCACCAGAATCGACGCGTTCCGCGCGAGTTTCAGCGTCGAGAACGAGGTCGCGCTTTTCCGTGAATTACAGCAGGCGCAATTTCTATCTCGCGTGGAATTTTCTGAAAATCCCGATAAAACGACGAAAACTACATTCCTCTCTATCGGAAATGAGGATGGCACGCAGTCTCTGCCTGTTTTTACAAGCATATCGGAATTCCGAGATTGGGCGTTTGACTCCGAAGGTGAGCTGATTGTTGTGCCGTTTGCAGACATCTATACTGTTGCATTTCAAAACAGTAATTGCCGCAGTGTTATCATTGACCCCGGCGGGCGCAATCTCGCAGTCACCGAAACAATGGTTAATTACCTTTTCAACCTGCCTCCGCCCCAACGCTCCGCATATAGCGCGCTTCCGACAGATATTCCGGTCAGTATCAGTACGCCGATTGATTATCCGCACGAAATGGTACGCGCTGTCTCAAAATACCTCAAAAAGCAAAAGCCGATTAAACGCGCATATCTCATTCACCAACAGTACGAAAACGAAGAATCCTTACTGATTGCATTAGATTTTAATCCAAATGCGAATTTCGATTATCTTAGAAATATGTCCAAAATCGTTCGTCAAGCATATTCTGATGTCTACGACATTGCCAAACCGCTTATACGGCAAGATATGACTTTACTGCTTATTGAATATTCAAACCCGTTTATAAACCTTGCTCTCAAAGAACGTATCGCAAAACTGCGCCCCTTTTACAGAAAGAAATTCCTCGGCATTTTCTAAACCGGCAACGGAGGTAATATATGATAACTAAACGCATTATTCCCTGCCTCGATGTGCGGGACGGGCGCGTCGTCAAGGGCGTGAACTTCGAGGGCCTCGCGGACGTGGATTCGCCCGTCGCCCTCGCCAAGGCGTATTCCGACGGCGGCGCGGACGAACTCGTGTTCTACGACATCACGGCGTCGCACGAGGCGCGCGGGATTTTCACGGAAATCCTTACGGAGACCGCGAAAAACGTCTTTATCCCGCTGACCGTCGGCGGCGGAATTTCGAGCCTCGACGACTTTGACCGCGTGCTGAAATGCGGCGCGGACAAGGTCTCCGTGAATTCCGGCGCGATCAAAAATCCCGCGCTGATTCGCGACGCGTCGCGCCGCTACGGCGACCAGTGCGTCGTGCTTTCCGTGGACGTGAAGCGCGTCGGCGGCGATTTTCACGTGTTCCAAAACGGCGGCCGCACCGATACGGGTCTGGACGCGATTGAGTGGATTCGCCGCGGCGCGGGCGACGGCGCGGGCGAGCTTGTCATCAACTCGATGGACACGGACGGCGTGAAAACCGGCTTTGATTTGCAGTTGCTCGCGGCGGTTTGCGCCGTGACGACGCTCCCCGTAATCGCGTCGGGCGGAGCCGGAGGCGCGGCGGATTTTGTCGAGCTGTTTAACGCCCTGCCGGGCGTGGACGCGGGCCTCGCGGCGTCGATTTTCCACTTCGGCGAAATCACCGTGCGCGACCTGAAACTGACCCTGCGCGAAAATAATATCAACGTGAGGATCTAAAGATGAACATTGACGAACTCAAATTCGACGCGGCGGGCCTGATTCCCGCCGCCGTGACCGACGCCGTGAGCGGAAAGCTGCTGACGCTCGCGTATATGAACCGCGAGGCCCTTGAACTTACGCTGAAAGAGGAGCGGACGGTTTTCTGGTCGCGCTCCCGAAAAGAGCTGTGGCGCAAGGGCGAAACGAGCGGGAATGTTCAGCGCGTCGTCGCCGTCACGGCCGACTGCGACCGCGACGCGCTCGAAATTTCTGTGATTAAGGACGGCCCCGCGTGCCACACGGGCGCGGATTCGTGCTTCGGCGAGAGCGTTTTTGAGAGCGCGACGCTGAGTGCGTTCTCCGTGGACGGATTATACGATATGTTATCAGAACGCAAGAGCAACCCGAAGGAGGGCAGCTACACGAGCTACCTGTTCGACAAGGGTCTGGACAAGATTTTGAAGAAAATCGGCGAGGAATCGACCGAGGTCATCATCGCGGCGAAGGATGCGGACAAGCGCGAAACCGTCTACGAAATCGCGGACCTCGCGTACCACGTCCTCACGCTGATGGTCGAGGCGGACATCACGCCCGACGAGATTCGCGCGGAGCTGGCGTCGCGCCACGTCGTCGATAAAAAGGTCAAGCAGGAGAAACCGGAATGACGGATTTTTCCAACTTCCACAACCACACGACCTACGCCGACGGCGCGAACTCGTGCGAGGAAATGATTACTGCCGCAATCGCTAACGGCTACCGCGCGTTCGGCATTTCCGAGCATTCGCACACCTCCGCGCCGAACGACAGCGGCAATCTCACGCCCGAAAGTATGCCGAAATATTTCGCGGAGATGCGCGCCCTGCGCGAAAAATACGCGGATAAAATCGAGCTTTTCATCGGGATTGAGCAGGACGCGCTCGGCGATTTGCCGACGGACGGCGCGGATTACGTCGTCGGCTCGACGCATTTTGTCCGCCCGAACGGGGAATATAGGTTCGTGGATTACGGCACGGACGGCCAGCGCGAGACGGTCGAAAATTTCTACGGCGGCGACTGGTACGCGTTCGCGGAGGACTATTTCCGGCTCGAAGCGCAGGTCGCGAATATTACAAAATGTAATATTGTCGGCCACTTCGACCTCATCAACAAGAACAACGAGGGCGATTGCCTGTTCGACCCGTCGCACCCGCGCTACCGCGCCGCGGCAATCGCCGCGAT
>JAISJC010000073.1 GCA_031261745.1 Oscillospiraceae bacterium | reverse complement strand
ACCTCGTTGAGGTCGAGCTTCGCCGCGGCGGCGAGGCGCGTTCCGTAGTCCTTGTCGGCGAGGTAGCAGTGCGCCGCGTGGCGGAGCTTGATGTTCTGCGTGACGGGCGCGAAGTTGTTCGCCGTGTTTTCGATAAGAATCTGCTTCTGCGGCTCCGTCATCAGGCGGTAGAGGTCGCCCGGCTGGTAGAAGCAGTCGTCGGTCTCGTCGTCCTTCGGCTCATACGCCGCCATCAGGCCCTGAATTTCGAGCGGCGGCTCCGCCGAATCCTTGGAGTCGCCCCACTCGTCGAAGCTGTTCGGCTGATAGCCGATTGTCGCGCCGTAGTTGCCGTCCGTGCGCATCTGGCCGTCGCGGTGGTACGAATGCACCTCGCTCTGCGGCTTGTTCACGGGGATTGCGTGGTGGTTCACGCCGAGGCGGTAACGCTGCGCGTCGCCGTAGACGAACATACGCGCCTGCAACAGCTTGTCGGGCGAAAGCCCCAAACCGGGGACGATATTCGCCGGCGTGAACGCCGCCTGCTCCACGTCCGCGAAGTAGTTTTCGGGGTTGCGGTTGAGTTCCATTATGCCGACCTCGTGGAGTGGGAACGTCTTTTGGCTCCACGTTTTTGTGATGTCAAACGGATTTTCCTTGTAGTTTTTTGCCTGCTCCTCGGTCATAATCTGGATTGACATCGTCCAGCTCGGATATTCGCCGCACTCAATCGCCTCGAACAGGTCGCGCTGGTGGCTCTCACGGTCCTTTCCGACGAGAATCTCCGCCTCGGCGTCGGTGAGGTTCTTGATGCCCTGATTTGTGCGCAGGTGGTACTTGACCCAAACGCGCTCGTTCTTCGCGTTAATCATCGCGTAGGTGTGCTCGCCGAAGCCGTGCATATGGCGGTACGAGAGCGGGATTCCGCGGTCTGACATCGTAATCGTGACCTGATGCAACGCCTCCGGCAGGCTGCTCCAAAAGTCCCAGTTGTTCTGCGCCGAGCGCAGGTTCGTCTTGGGGTCGCGTTTTACCGCGTGGTTCAGGTCGGGGAAACGCAGACCGTCGCGCAGAAAGAACACGGGGGTGTTGTTGCCGACGAGATCCCAGTTGCCCTCCTCCGTGTAGAACTTCACGGCGAAACCGCGAATGTCGCGCTCCGCGTCGGCGGCTCCGCGCTCGCCGGCGACGGTGGAGAACCGCGCGAAGAGATCCGTTTTTTTGCCGACCGCGGAGAAGATTTTCGCCTTTGTCAGGTGCGTGATGTCCTGCGTGACCGTGAATGTGCCGAACGCGCCGGAGCCTTTCGCGTGCATACGCCGCTCCGGAATGACTTCACGGTCGAAGTGCGCGAGTTTCTCGATGAACCACGGGTTGTTGAGTGCCATTTCGCCGCGCTGACCGGCGGTAATGGAGTTCGTGTTGTTCACGACCGGCGCGCCCGCCGCGTTCGTGAGCTTCTTCTTGTCTGCCATAAAAATGTACCCCCTAAAAATTTTAATATTGATTTACTTTAATGATTTGGCGAAGTTTTCGCCGAAGGCGACCGCGCCGTTGATGTCGCTGCCCGACGGGACGAAGTTCACGCGGTACTGCCCGAAAACCTCGCAGCCGACGGACGTGAGCCGCTCCGCCGCGTGCGGAACGCCCTCACCGCTCCAACCGTAGGAGCCGAAAACCGCCGCGGGCCGCTTTGCGATATTTATGCTGTCCGTCAGCGACAAAAGCTGCATCACGGGCGGCACCGCGTCGCGGTTAATCGTCGGCGAGCCGACGGCGAACGCGTCGGAGCCGTTCAACAGCGCGGCGAGACTGTCGAGATCGTGTTCAATAATGTTGTAGGTCCCGACCTCCGCGTCCGGCAGTGCCTTTTTAATGCCGACCTTGATCGCCTCGGCGAGCAGTTGCGTGTTGCGGTACGCCGTGCAGTAGAAAATCGGGATATGTTTTTGCCCGCGCGGTTTTTCGGTGGACCAGTCCGTATACGCGCCGATTATATCCCCAAGTTTCCCGTTTTTTGTCAAAAGCGGACCGTGAGACGTCAGTGCGATGTCGAAATCCAGTTCGCGGAGCTTTTCCAACCCCGCGCGGACATAGCCGGGGAACGGTCCGAAAATGCAGTCGTAGTAGTGCTTTGCCGCCGCCAGATACGCGTCGGGGTAGACGATTGCCGTGTCGAGCAACTGCGGCTCGCAATAGTGCGCGCCGAGGAAGTCGCAGGTGAAAACCGCCTTTTCCTCCGGCACATAGGTGAACATAGTGTCCGGCCAGTGCAGAAACGGCGCGGGAATAAAGCGCAGCGTCTTATCGCCGAGTGAAATCTCGTCGCCATTCTTAACGACGTGCAGCTTCAAATCATCGAGGTTAGAAATCGCCTTGATGAACACCGCCGCCGCCGCCGTCAGGACGAGCGTAATATCCGGATAGCGGCGCACAAGGTCCGCAACCGCGCCGGAATGGTCCGGCTCCGTGTGGTTCAGCACGAGATAATCCGGCGGCCGCACCGCAAATTCCGCGGCCAAGTCGCCGAGATACGCGTCCGAAAACGTCTTGTGCGATGCGTCGATGATCGCGGTTTTCTCGCTGCCGCGCACGACATAGGAATTGTAGCTCGTGCCGTATTCCGTCCGCATAATCACGTCAAAAACGCGCATATTCGGATTCAAAACGCCGCAGTAGGAGATTGCGTCCGTTAGCTGTTTCATTTAATCACGCCCTCAATAATAAGAATCATTCCTGTTAAGAAGTTTAACACACATATTCGGTCTTGTCAATGTTTATTTGTATAAAAAAGGGACGTGATTTTCACGTCCCCTCTATAAACCGCGCGACGGCGGCTTTGAAGCGCGGGTGGTCGCGGAGCGGGTCAAAGGCCGGCTCCGCGAACGGCAGCTGTTTGATTTGCTCCTCCGTCAGCGCGGGAGATTCCTCCCACACGGGGTCGCCGGTCGCCTTGCCGTTTTCGTCAATCGCCGTGTTAATCCAGCCTTTGCCGCCGCTGCCGTGCGGGCGCGGCATTTGCAGGCGCAAATCGACGAATTTTTCGATGTGTTCCAGCGTCTTTTCCGCGTCGCGCGTTGCGTAGAAGCTCGCAAGGAGGATTTCGAGCATCGAATGGAAATTCGGTAAATTCTGCCCGGACGGGTCGTTGTAATGTATCAGCTCGTACAAGGCTCTTTCGACCTCAATGAGTTTGAGGAATTGCGCGTCGTCCGCGCAGTCACCCCGCTGCGCGAAAATACGCAGCATTTGCAGCGGTTGTAACAGTAGGCTTGCCGCCTGCGCCGCGAACTCCCGAACGTGCGGAAGCCGGTCGTTGAAGTCCTGAAGGTTTGTCCGCAGCCCGAAAAGCGTCGCCTCGCGGCTTTGGCTGAGGTCGGGCAGCCTTTCGGCAAGCTCAATCGCCCTGTCCGTTTCGCCCAGAGCGGAGAGCGCGTTAATCAGCAATGCGTACGCCTGATTGCGTCTTTCGCTGTCGTTGCTGTGTTCCAGCAGGCGTTCGAGGATGCCGACGGCCTCCGTCAGGTCCTCCGGGTGGACTGTGTAGTGCATTGAAATCAGCCAGTTCGCGCAAATCCACTGAACCTCGTCGTTCCGCGGAAATTCGCGCGCAAGCCCGCGCCACAGCTCGACGATTTCCCTGTTTTGCAGCGGTCCGGCGAGGAAGACCGCCCCCGTTTTCGCCTTTGCCTCGTCTATGCGCTTTTCGTCGAGGTACGCGTCCATACCGAGGATTTCATCGACGCTCACGCCGAAAAAGCTCGCGAGGACGGGCAGGGTCGTGATGTCCGGATAGCCGTCGCCGCACTCCCACTTTGAAACGGTCTGCCCCGATATGCCGATTGCGGCGGCGAGCTGCTCCTGCGTCAAACCGCGCTCACGGCGCAGTCGTTTGACGTTCTCCGAAATCATAAGTTGCATATTCTATCCCCTTTGAGTTATTGAAAGCGGCCGCTCACTGATATAAGTATAACAGTGAGCGACCGCAAATGCAATAACGCCGTAGTGGAGATAAATCCCACGCCAAGTGGGGTTTTGCTTTACGCCAATATCTTTTTCAGCCGCGCGTACCGCGGCAGACCGTTTTCGAGGACGCGTTCCGGCTCGCCCTGAATCAGCGGCAGGGCGTAGTCAAAAAATTCCCGCGTGACGCCGTTTCCGTCCGCGTTAATCCAATTGCGCGGGACCTTTTTCTCGTTGTTCGCCGCGACGGAGAGCGGTTCGAGCGTCAGCTCGGCCGCGTACGCGCCGTCGCCGCGCTGAATCGCAACCATTTTGTCCGTCGCGCCCGAAATCGCCTGCCGCACGGCAAATTCGCCGACGGCAAACGCCTCGTCCGCGTCGGTTTTCGACGCCAAGTGCGCCGCCGCGCGCTGCAACAGCGACAGCTCAATACCGCGAACTTTCGCGCCCGTGCGCTGCTTAATCGCGTCCGCGAGGATTGCGGCAAGGCCGCCGAGCTGCGCGTGGTTAAAGCCGTCCGTTGAGGAGGTTTTCGCCTCGGACACAAAGCTCCCGTCCGCGTAGGCAATCCCCTCCGACGCGACGATGAGGCACTTTTTCTTCGCCTGATAGATTGCGGTCACGTCGGCGATAAAACGGTCCATATCGAATACGACCTCTGGCAGGTACACCAAATCCGGCGCGCAACCCGCAAGACCCGCGAGGGCGGCGGACCCCGCGAGCCAGCCCGCGTGACGCCCCATCGTCTCGACGACGGTGACAGAACCCGTGTCGTAGACGTAATTGTCCTTGTAAATCTCCGCGACGGAGGTCGCGATGTACTTCGCCGCGCTGCCGAAGCCTGGGCAGTGGTCGGTGCCGCACAGGTCGTTGTCAATCGTTTTCGGAATGCCGATTACGCGGCACTCGTAGTTTACGCTCTGTAAATAGCGGCTTATTTTGTTGCAGGTGTCCATTGAGTCGTTGCCGCCGTTGTAGAAGAAATACCGCACGTCAAGGCGGCGGAACACGTCGAGAAGTTTTATGTAGTCGCTCTCGTCGTCCCCGGCGGATTTCAGCTTGTAGCGGCAGGAGCCGAGTTCGGAGGACGGCGTGTTCGGCAGCAGGGACAGCTCGTACGCGTCCTCGCGGCTCATATCGTAGAGCCTGTCCGAGAGAATGCCGACAATGCCGTTTGCCGCGCCGTAGACGTTTGTGATTTCCGCGGCTTCAAGCGCGGTCTTAATCACGCCGTACGCGCTCGCGTTGATGACCGCCGTCGGGCCGCCCGACTGGGCGAAAATGCAGGAACCTGTCATTATATAGCCTCCAATAATACCACAGCATAAGATGAAAGCCCCTCGCCGGAGCCGGTGAAACCCATTTTTTCCTCCGTCGTCGCCTTGACGGAGATTTGCGAGACGTCGCAGTCCAGCATCTGCGCGATGTTTTTACGCATCTGCGCGATGTACGGCGCGAGTTTCGGCGACTGCGCGACGATTGTGATATCGGCGTTGCCGAGCGCGTAGCCCGCCGCGGCGACCTTGGCGTAGGTCTCCGCGAGAATAACGCGCGAATCCGCGCCGCGCCAACGCAGGTCCGTGTCCGGAAAGTGCGTGCCGATGTCGCCGAGGGCGCACGCGCCGAGAAGCGCGTCGCACAGCGCGTGGAGCGGGACGTCCGCGTCCGAATGACCCTCGGAGCCGAGGGCGAACGGGATTTTCACGCCGCCGAGGATTAAATCGCGCCCGGAGACGAGC
This sequence comes from Oscillospiraceae bacterium, assembly GCA_031261745.1. Classification (GTDB taxonomy): domain Bacteria; phylum Bacillota; class Clostridia; order Oscillospirales; family Oscillospiraceae; genus JAIRRO01. The sequence goes on along the minus strand of JAISJC010000073.1, from coordinate 9,918 downwards.
CGGTGCGCGTCGTAGCCGAACCCGATTCTCATTCCGCCGGCACCTCCGTGCGCCGCGCGATAATCGCCTCCGCGACGGCCAAATCCTCCGGCGTGGTGATTTTGATATTCTCATAGCTGCCCTCGGTCAGGTAGACCGTGCAGCCGAGGACCTCGACGGCGGCGCAGTCGTCCGTAATCGCGAGCTTTTTGCGGATTGCGGACACGAGAGCCGCGCGGATTAGGTCCGCGTCAAAGCACTGCGGCGTCTGAGCCTCGAACAGCCGCTCACGCGGGGGAGTGCGTAAAACCACGCCGTTATCCGCCTCCTTGACCGTCGCTTTGACGGCGACGGCGGGGGCGGCGGCGTGGTATTTTTCGGCCTTATGTACAGCGTCGCGGATAATTTCGTTCGTGACGAGCGGGCGCGCGCCGTCGTGGATTGCGATGATGTCCGCTTTTTTGGACACGGCCTGCAACCCGTTGTAGACGGAGAGCGGCCGCGACGCGCCGCCGATAACGACGTGCGCGAGCTTGGTGATTCCCGATTCGCTCGCGAGCTGCGCGACGCGCTCCATATCCTCCTCGCGGCAGACCGCGATAATCTCGGATATGACGGGCGAAGCCTCAAACGCGCGGAGGGTACGCAAAATAACGGGTTCCCCCGCAAGCTCCATAAATGCCTTATTCTGTCCCATTCGCAGCGATGCGCCCGCCGCGACAATCACCGCCGACGCGAAGCGTCGGCGTCTCAATAAAATGCTCATAGTCTATTCTATGCGAAAGCCGCCGTTAATCGAACCTCAACTTCTTCGCTTGTTTTCTTTTGTGACAGGGAAATTTCGCTGACGAGAATCTGCTTCGCGGAATGGAGCATCTTGCGCTCGCCCGTGGACAGACCCTTTTCGGAGTCGCGAGCCATAAGACCCTTGACGACGCAGGCAACCTCGGTCAGGTCGCCGCTTTTAAGCCGCTGCATATTCTCGCGGTAACGGCGGTTCCAGTTCGGCGTCATCTCCGCGTCAATCCCCGGAATGGAATCCATAAGCGTCTCCGCCTCGGCCTCGCTCAGAATAGAGCGGACGCCGATTTGCTCGCAATTATCCACGGGAATCATAACAACCATACCGCCGGTAGGCATTTTGAGGATATAATACTGCCTTGTACAGCCGTTAATCTTCCTCTCTTCTATGCTGTCAATAACCCCCGCCCCGTGCATCGGGTGAGCTATCATATCGCCAATGTTAAACATCTTATCCTTCACTTTCTAAATTGAGCGTCGCAGACGCCCTTTTATGTGTACCACACCTTTATAATGTAATCATTATACACCAAAACGCGAGAAATAGCAAGGGTTACAGAAAAATAATTTGCTAAATGTTGCACAAAAGTGCGGCTATGTGGACCGCGGCGACATTTTGCGATAGAAACCGCTCCGCCGTTTTCACAAGCTCGGCAATACGCAGAGTCAGTTCGCGCGAAAGCGCGCCGTCGCGGTACATCTCAACGGCAAGGCGCGTCAGCTCCGGCAAAAGGAGCGAGAGGTCCGCTTTTTCGGTTTTATCGAGTTCAAACGAGAACTCGCATAACGCGGCTTCGCCGCGCGTTACAGCGTCAAAGTACGCCTCGGCGAGGTCCGCAATCCGTTCCGGCGCGTCCTCATCCTCCGCGTCGGAATTGAGCAGGACGCAGCGGGAACGCACGGTCGCGAGGAGCGCGCCCGGCTCATCGGTGACGAGAATCAGCTTCACGTGTTCCGGCGGCTCTTCAAGCGTTTTTAACAGCGCGTTCTGCGCGGGGGCGTTCATCGCGTCCGCGGGGTCAATAACGATTACGGAATACGCGGCCTCGTTCGGCGCGACGGAGGACGTGAAAATCGCGTCGCGAATCTGGTCAACGGTGATTTCCGTGCGCAGTTTACCGGTGTTTTTGTTGTCCTCGAACGTCACGATGGTCACGTCGGGGTGAATCCCGCGCAGCACCTTGGAGCGGTGCGGCTCGCCGAGCATCTCGGCGATTAATTCGCGCGTGAACGCGGAATCGGCTCCGCCGCCGCGAATTATGTATGCGTGAGAGAGTTTATTTGACAACGACGCTGCCCTCCCCGAACATCTGCGACAGCTCCGCCGTCAGTGCGTCGTGAATGACGCACTTGCCGCCGACACGTTTCTTCGTGTCCTCGTAGTACAAAATGACCTGCTCGCGACCGGGGAACATCGACAGCACGAGCGTCATCTTCCGCACGCGGTTATCGGTTTCCGACGGGATTTTTACGTATAGCTTACGTTCGCTCGGCAGTTCGGGAACGCCGTCGAGGTCGGAAATCGGACGAATCAGGTTCGCGAGAACCTGCGGCGGCTTATCGTCCCGCGCGGAGAGCTTGCCCGTTACCAGCACAACGGCATTCTGCGCCAGATAACCGCCGCACGCGTCAAGAACGCGCGCGAACACAAGAATTTCGACAGAACCCGTACCGTCGTCAATTGTGACGTAGGCCATCTGCGTGTTATTGCGCGTGAGTTTTGTGCGCACGGAGGCGACGACGCCGACCAGTTTGACCTCCTGCTCGTCGGCGTAAAACTCCGGTCCGTCCTCACGCGTGAAATCTTCGAGAATGCCGGAGACGCCGACGACGCCGGTTTCGCGGGCTTTCAGCCGGTACTCGTCGATCGGGTGACCGCTCAGATACAGCCCCGTAACCTCGTGTTCCATCTGCATCAGCTCCGCGCGGGAATACTCCGGAATGTTCGGCACGGCGGATTTAGCGGACTTTTCGTCCTCCTCGTCGCCGAAGCCGAAGAGGTCAATTTGCCCCGCGACATTCTTGCGCAGCATATCACCGACGTCGCGCAGAATCGGTTCCAGCGTCGCCATCAACTGACTGCGGTGCAGTCCGAAGCTGTCGAGCGCGCCGCATTTGATTAAACTCTCAATCGCGCGGCGGTTCACGTCGCCGCCGTGCAGGCGGCGGACGAACTCTTCAAGTGAGCGGTATTCGCCGTTTTGCGCGCGCTCCGCGACGAGACCGGCGATAAAGCCGCGCCCGATGTTCTTCGCCGCGACGAGGCCGTAGCGAATGTCGGCACCCTCGACGGAGAACTCCGCGTAGGACTTGTTCACGTCGGGCGGCAGCAGGCGAATGCCCATTTCGCGGCATTCCGCGCCGTATTCCGCGACTTTTTCGGGCAAGAACAGCACGGAGGACAGCAGAGCCGCCATATATTCGCGCGGGTGGTGGCGTTTGAGATACGCGGTCTGGTACGCGATTACGGCGTAGCCGACGGCGTGAGCCTTGTTAAAGGCGTAGTTGGCGAAGTCAAAAATCTCGTCGTAAATCTTCGACGCAATCTCCGCCGAAACGCCTATCGCGCCGCAGCCGGGAATGCCGCGGGCGGGGTCGCCGGAGATGAAGGTCACGCGTTCTTTCTCGATTTCCGACTGCTTTTTCTTGCTCATTGCGCGGCGAATCATATCCGCCTGACCGAGCGTGAAACCCGCGAGGCGGCGGAAAATCTCGATAACCTGCTCCTGGTAGACGATGCAGCCGTAGGTGACGGCGAGAATCGGCTCCAACGACGGGTGCAGATATGTGATTTTTTCGGGGTGCTTGCTGTTCTCCAAAAACTTCGGGATTGAGTCCATAGGGCCGGGGCGGTAGAGCGCGATTATCGCGGTGATGTCCTCGATGTTCTTCGGTTCCAGACCGATTCCCACGCCCGTCATACCCTGCGATTCCATCTGGAACACGCCGGAGGTCTTTCCGGCGGAGAGCATTGCGTAGGTTTCCGCGTCGTCGTCGGGGATTGCGTCGAGGTCAAAATCCGGCTGAGTGCGGCGGATAGACTTCACCGCGTCGTTGATGACCGTGAGGTTACGCAGGCCGAGGAAGTCCATTTTCAGCAGTCCCAGCTCCTCGACCGTCGTCATCGTGTACTGCGTCGCAATGGAATCGTCTTTTTTGGATAACGTCAGCGGGACATACTCGCTCACGGGGTTTTTCGTGATTACGACGCCGGAGGCGTGCGTGCCGGAATCCTTGGGCATATCCTCCAACGCCATTGCCGTATCGACGACTTTCTTAATCCGCTCGTCCTCGTCGTACATTTTCTTGAATTTCGGAGCGGTGCGCAGCGCGTCGGCAATCGTGATGCCGAGCTTGTTCGGAATCTCGCGCGCAAGCTCGTTCTCCTCCGCGAAGGACAGGCTCAACGCCTTGGCGACATTGCGGATGGCGTTTTTCGCTTTGAGCGTGTTGAATGTGACAATCTGCGCAACCCTGTCCTCGCCGTACTTGTGCTTGACGTAATCGAGCACCTCGCCGCGGCGACGCTCGCAGAAGTCGATGTCGATATCGGGCATAGATACGCGTTCGGGGTTCAAAAACCGCTCAAAATACAGCCCGTACTTAATCGGGTCAATCGTGATAATATCGAGACAATAGGAGACGACGCTCCCCGCCGCGCTTCCGCGGCCGGGTCCGACGGGAATGCCCTGCGACTTGGCGTAGCCGATGAAATCCGCGACAATGAGAAAATAGTCCGTAAAGCCCATCTGCTCAATCATCGCAAGCTCGTATTCGAGCTGCGTCAGGACCTCGGTCCGGTCCGCGCCGTAACGCTTCTCGAAACCGACGAGGCACTGGCGTTTGAGGTAGTCCGCCGCGCTCGTCTCGCCGTCCGGCAGCGTAAATTCTGGCAGGTGATACTTGCCGAACTCAAAGTCAAAGTCGCACATCTCCGCGATTTTCACGGTGTTGTCGGCGGCTTCGGGATATTGCGGGAACAGGGCGCGCATCTCCTCCTCGGACTTGAAGTAGCTGTCCGTCGAGTCGAATTTCAGGCGGTCGGGGTCGTCAACGGTCTTGTTCATCTGCATACACATCAGGATATCCTGCGCCTCCGCGTCGGCGCGGGTGATGTAATGCACGTCGTTCGTCACGACGAGCGGAATGCCCGTTTCGTCGTGGATTCGCAGCAGTCCCGCGTTCACGGCGCGCTGGTCGGCTATGCCGTGGTCCTGCAATTCGAGGTAGAAATTTTCTTCGCCGAAGAGGTCGCGCATCATCAACGCCTCGGCCTTTGCCGCGTCGTAATCGCCGTCCGTAATCAGGCGCGGAATTTTCCCCGCGAGACACGCGGAGAGCGCGATAAGCCCGCCGGAATACTGCCGCAGCAGCTCCAAATCAATGCGCGGCTTGATGTAAAACCCCTCTGTGAACGCGCGGGACACGAGCATACAGAGATTGCGGTACCCCTCCGCGCTGCGGCAGAGCAGGACGAGGTGGTGACGCTCCGCGTCGATGTCGTAATCCATATCGCGGCGGCCGCGCACGGCGACATAGACCTCGCACCCGATAATGGGTTTGAGGCCCGCTTTTTTTACTTCTTTATAAAAGTTCACGGCACCATACATAGCACCGTGATCCGTTATTGCGACAGCGGGATTGCCCAGCTCGGCGGCGCGCGCGGCTAAATCGCGTATGCGGCACGCGCCGTCGAGCAGGCTGTATTCGCTGTGTACGTGTAAGTGGACAAAAGCCATCAGCCGTCGTCGTTCATCTTCGCGACGAGTTCTTCGATCACCGCGTCGGCGGCTTCGTAATCGACCTGGCAGGTGCCTGCCTTGTCGTGACCGCCGCCGCCGTATTGAAGCAGAAGCGAGCCGATTTTAGTGTTAGAGGTGCGGTTTACGACGCTGTGACCGACGGCAATCGGGCAGTTCATCTTGCCGCGTCCGTCCACGACCCAGAGGGAGATATTCGTATCGGGATACAGCGCGTAGGGGAGAAAACGGTTGCCCGTGTAAATCGTCTCGACGCCGCGCAGGTCGGTGACGAGTACGTTTCCGTAAGTTTTTGAGTGGTCCTTGACCATTTCGGTGAACAGATCGTTCTGTTTCGCGTAAAGATCGCTGCGCTCTTTTACGTCGGGCATAGCGAGAATCTCTTCAATCGTTTTCTTGCGGCAGTCGTCGAGCAGCATTTCCATCAGCTCGTAGTTTGACACGCGGAAGTCGCGGAACCGCCCAAGTCCCGTGCGCGGATCCATTAAAAAACCCAGCAGAACCCAGCCCTGCGGGTTTTTGATGTCCTCCGCGGTCAGGTCGGCGGAATCCACGCGGTCAACCTCACTGACCATACCGACGAGGTGCGGGAACCTCGCTTCGCCGCCGTAATACTCATAGATAATGCGGGCGCAGGACGGCGTATAGCGGCGGTCGCCGGGGACCTGAACCTCGCCGACGCGCTCCGTCTCGGAGATGTGGTGGTCGAACCAGAGACCGCAGCTGGGAATGTACGGAATGTTCGCGAGGACGTCGTTGTCGTCGGCCGTGACAAGGCCGTCCTGAATGTCTTTCGGGTGGACAAACTTGAAGGAATCGACGATTCCCGCCTCTTTGAGCAGCGCGCCGCACGCCAGCCCGTCAAAGTCCGAACGAGTGAGTAAACGCATATGTGTACCTCCGTTAATATTATTTATCGAAGAATGCTTTTGTAAAATCCCTTTTCCCGTGGATAACTGTGATAATGTGCACAACCTTGCCGTCGTACGAGTAGATTATGCGATATGAATACTTGATTAACTGGCGCAAATTCATTTCGGGAAATTCAAGTACAGGGCTGCCGATTTCAGGAAAGACTTGTAAATCCTCAACCCGTGAAATAATCTCATTGACGACCTTTTTTGCCTGTATCGGGGAATCCGCCGCGATATAATCCTCTATACTGTGAAGATTGTCAACGGCGCGCTGCGACCACTCAATTTTCGTCACTGCGCGAACATCTGCCGCACTTCCTCGTGCGTGTGTGTATTGCCTTCTGAAATGTCATCAAGGCCGGCTTTTATGTTGCCGACGGTGTAGAGTTTATAAAGGACATCCTCAAACGTCACATCATCGGGCAAATCGTTGATTATATTGATAACTTCCTGCTTAGACATAAAATCACCTCATTTTAAGGTATTATACCACGGTTTTTGCGGTTTCGCAATACGTTATTTTTACAATTTCTCCCGCACGGCGTCGAGAAATTCCTGCGTGGTTACGGCTTTTACCGCGAAGCCGTCGTCCACGAGGCCGGACAAATCTTTCGTCATCACGCCGCCTTGGAGCGTGTCGAGGCACGCCCGCTCTAACCTCTCGCCGAACGCGACGAGGTCGGCAAGACCGTCCAGCTCGCCGCGCTTGCGGAGCGCGCCCGTCCACGCGAAGATTGTCGCAATCGGATTTGTGGAGGTCGTTTCGCCCTGCAAATAGCGGTAATAATGCCGCGTGACCGTGCCGTGCGCCGCCTCAAACTCATAGTTTCCGTCGGGCGAAACGAGGACGCTCGTCATCAGCGCGAGCGCGCCGAACGCGGAGGAAACCATATCGCTCATCACGTCGCCGTCGTAGTTTTTCAACGCCCAGACGAAGCCGCCCTTTGAGCGCATAACGCGCGCGACCGCGTCGTCAATCAGCGTGTAGAAGTAGGTGATGCCGAGTTTTTCAAATTCCGCGCGGAAATTCCGGTCAAATTCGCGCTCGAAAATGTCCTTGAAGCGGCCGTCGTAGACCTTGGAAATTGTGTCCTTTGTGGAGAACCACAAATCCTGCTTCGTCGAGAGCGCGTAGTTAAAGCACGCGCGCGCGAACGAGAGAATGGACGTGTCCTTGTTGTGCATTCCGCGCCAGACGGCGGGGGAATCGAGGGTTTGTAGCTGATATTCGGCGGTTTTGCCGCTGACGCCCGTGAACGTCATCTTGACGTCGCCCGGCTCGTCCGCGAAGAATTCCACGCCGGAGTACACGTCGCCGTAGGCGTGGCGCGCGATTGTAATCGGGGCCTGCCACGTCTTGACGGAGGGCTTGATGCAATCGACCGTAATCGGCGCGCGGAAAACCGTCCCGTCGAGGATCGCGCGGAGCGTGCCGTTCGGAGACTTCCACATCTGTTTGAGCCACGGAAATTCCTCCATACGCTGCTTATTCGGCGTGATTGTCGCGCATTTGACCGCGACGCCGAGCCGCTTGGCGGCGTTCGCCGCGTCAACGGTGATTCGGTCGCCTGTGTCGTTGCGCGATTGCAGGCCGAGGTCGAAATATTCTGTTTTCAGGTCAATATACGGCAGCAGCAGCGTGTCCTTAATCATCCGCCACAGAACGCGCGTCATCTCGTCGCCGTCAATTTCGACGAGCGGGGTCGTCATTTGTATTTTCATTTCCCGTACCCCGCGGCGTAGTAGTTCATCAGGCAGCCCTCGGTGAGAATCAGCCGCTCCTCCGCCGTCAGACCCTTGACGTACAGCGCGAGGCCGCGCGTTTCGCCGTTCGCGGTCACGACCGTCGCGGCGAATTCCTCACGTCCGTTTAGTATGCCTTTTCGCAGGTTCGGGACGAGCAGCCAGTCGCCGTCGGAGAACTCAAATCCCACCTCGCGGTCCATTGTAAACGGGACTATGCCCCAGTTGATGAGGTTGCTGCGGTAACGCTTTGTCGCGTACTCGTAGGCGACGTTGCCCCAACCGCCGAGGACCTTTTGACAGCTCGCGGCCTGCTCGCGCGCGCTCCCGTCGCCGGGCTTGCGGGCGAATACGGCGGAGCCGACGGTCGTATTCTGAATTTTCACGCCGTTCGCGTTCTTCAACGCCTCGGCGATTTCAATCGGCACGTCGCCGAAGCGGCGCGCGTCCTCTAAGTCCCGCACGGCCTTGGACTTCGCGACGTATTCGGGGCAGCGGCGCGACAGCGCGAACTCGGAGAGCGCGACGGGGTTCGAGCGGTAGCTCGACGTTTCGCCGGACGGAATCAGCTCGTCCGTCGTCGTCACGTCGTCCTGAATTACGGCGGCGAAGCGCAGCAGGAGGTGGTCCTCCATCTTGTGCATCTTCGGCCAGTCCGCGATATTCGGGCCGAAGCGCAGCTCCGCCGACGGGTCGGGGCGGCCGTAGCCGTCGTAACAGCGTTTGTCGTAAATCCCGCCGTCGTAGACGTACTCGCGCGGCGTTTCCGTGTAGTCAATATCCGTTGCGGCGGTGAGGATTCCGCCGTTCGCGGCCGTCGCCGCGATGCTCCGCGCATCCATAAGCGCGACGGACGCAATCTGCCCGCTGCCGGGCTTGGAACCCTCGCGCGAGGCGAAATTGCGCGTCGCGTGGCGGATTGAGAGCGTATTGTGCGCCGGCGTGTCGCCCGCGCCGAAGCACGGACCGCAGAACGCGGGTTTCAGCACCGCGCCCGCCTCCGCGAGAATCGCGGCCAGTCCCGTTTTCGTTACCGCAAGCCCGACGGGTGCGGAGGACGGATAGACGGAGAGGTCAAAGTAGCCGTCGCCGACGGATTTCCCCGCGAGAATGTCCGCCGCGACGGAGATATTCTCATACATTCCGCCGGAGCAGCCGACGATAACGCCCTGCTCCACGGCGATTTTGCCGTCCGGCGTGATGTTGCGCCGCAGGTCCATTTTGACCTGTCCGGACAGCTCTTTGTCGCAGTCGGCCTCAATCTCCGCGAAGATTTTTTCGGGGTTGGCCTGCAATTCGTGAATCGTGTACGCCTTGGACGGGTGGAACGGGAGGGCAATCATTGATTGCATTTTCGAGAGGTCGATTGTCACGACGGAATCGTAATACGCGCCGTCAATCGGCGCGAGCGTTGCGTAATCCTGCGGTCTGCCGACGTTCTCATAGAAGTTGCGAACCGTGTCGTCCGTCGTCCAAATCGACGTGAGGCAGCTCGTTTCCGTCGTCATCACGTCGATGCCGATGCGGAAGTCAATGGAGAGCTTTTCTATGCCGGGACCCGCGAATTCGAGGATTTTGTTCTTCACGAAGCCGTTCGGAAATGTCGCGCCGACGAGCGCGAGCGCGACGTCGTGAGGGCCGATGCCGTGCGGAACCTCGCCCTCAACCCACACGAGTACGACCTCCGGCGCGTCCACGTCGTAGGTGTTCTTTAAGAGCTG
>JAISJC010000039.1 GCA_031261745.1 Oscillospiraceae bacterium | reverse complement strand
ACGGTCGCGTGCCAGATGTCGCTGACGCTGATGATGGCGGCGACGGTGGAAAATTCCGTCATCGTTATGCACGCGCCGCTCGGCTGCGGCTCGCAGCTCCATTCGCTGTCCGTTCAGGTCAACAACGGCAAGATTAAGCGCGGCAAACCGGGTGGTTTTCCCGCGTGGCTGTCCACGAACTTGCAGGAGAGCGACGTAATCGGCGGTGGTGAGCGCAAGCTCGCGGAGACAATCGAATATGCGGACCGCGAATTCCGTCCGGAGATTATCTTCGTCGTGTCCACCTGCGCGCCGAGTATCATCGGCGACGACGTGGAGGAGATTGTCCGTCAGGCGCAGAAGAACGTCGCGGCGAACGTCGTGAGTCTGCACTGCCCCGGATTCAAGTCGCGCATCGTCGCGTCGGCATACGATTCGTTCTACCACGGGCTGTTGAAGCACGTCCCGTTCGAGCCGATTCCGTACGTGGACTACACGCCGCTTCCGCCTACGGATCCGAATTATGAGATGTCGGAGAGGCGTTACGCTTACAAGAAGAGCCGCACCGTGAACCTCTGGAACGCGACGTCAATCGGACTCGCCGACGAGGACGAACTGATTCGTCTGCTGAAAGCACTTGATTTGAATGTCCAGGTCTACGCCGAATACTCAAACGTAGATGAATTTCGTCTTGTCAGTCAGGCCGCGCTGAACGTCTCTATGTGCAATGTTCACGACGATTATATGCTCTCGTATTTGGAGGAGAAATACGGCACGCCGTATCTCATTGCGGGGATGCCCATCGGTTTTGAGTCCACGCGCAAGTGGCTCGTCGCCGTTGCGGAGCATTTCGGCCTCGCGGAGGAGGCGAACCGCCTTGCGGATTACGAGGAAAAGCTCGCAAAGGAGGCAATCGCGCCGTACCTGCCGAAGATCGCGGGCAAGCGCGCGCTGATTTGCGGAGGCGTTGTGCGCGTCGGCGCGGAGGCCGTCGCCCTCGCGGACCTCGGACTGGACGTAATCGGCATTCGCGCGTATCACTACGACAACAATGCCGAGCCGATTTACGAGGACGTGGCGGAGAACCTGCCGGACACGCCGATTGCGGTCAGCAATCAGCTGTTTGAGATGACGAACCAGATCAGGACGCTGAAACCCGACATTATGATCTCCCACGGCGGCACGCACGGCTGGATTGCGAAACTCGGCGTTCCGTCGGTTCAGCTGTTCAGCACCGAGAAAGCGTACTTCGGTTACGGCGGGCTGTTCTCAATCCTGCGGCAGATCGTGTTTGCGTTTGACAACACGTCGTATCAGGAGCGGCTCGCGAAGCACATCAAGCCGCCGTACCGCGATTCGTGGTTTGAAAAGGATGCGTTCGACTACATTAAAGAACCTGTCAGCGAATAGAAACAGGCGCGACAAAACGCCCGCGAAAGCGGGCGTTTTATTATGCGTTCCGGATTATATCACGTAGTTGTTCGAGAGGTTTACGCGCGAGATGAACTGCTGCGCCCGCTCGCTTTTCGGCGAATTGAACACGTCAAGCGGCGTGCCGTATTCTAAGATTTCGCCCTCGTCCATATAGATGACCTTGTCGGAGATTTCAAAGGCGAAATTCATCTCGTGCGTGACAATAATCATCGCGTGGTTACGTGCGCGCGCGACGGCTTTGATGACGGAGAGAACCTCCGCAATCATCTCCGGATCGAGCGCGGAGGTGGGCTCGTCGAGCAGGAGAACCTTCGGTTCCAGCGCGAGGGAGCGCGCGATTGCGACGCGCTGCTGCTGACCGCCGGAGAGCTTGTTGGGATAATAGTCCACGCGGTCCGCAAGTCCGACCTTGACGAGCAGGTCGCGGGCTTTTGCTTCCGCCTCCGCTTTCGGTATTTTTTGTACGGTTATCAGACCTTCGGTGACGTTTTCAAGTGCGGTTTTGTACTTGAAGAGGTTGAAATTCTGGAACACCATCGACGTGTTGCGCCGCATATACGCGACGTCCTGCTTCGTTGCCTTGGCGACGTCGAAACTGTGGTCTCCGAGGGAGATTGTGCCTTTGTCCGGCGTTTCGAGAAAGTCGATGCAGCGCAAAAGCGTACTCTTGCCGGAGCCGGACGCGCCGATGACCGAGACGACCTCGCCGAACTGTACCGTGACGTCTATGTCTTTCAGCACGTGATGCTTGTTAAACCACTTGTTCAAGCCTTGCAACTGTATCATTCTTCCCACCCTTTCCGTCATCGCGTTCGTTGCATTTGAGTTTGCGCTCCCACATAAACAGCAACCTTGAAATGACCATCGTTATTACCCAATAGACAATCGCGAGCGTGACCTGCATCTCGAATTGTCGGAAATCGCGCCCCGCAATCATCTGACCGTGCTTTGACATCTCAACCACAGCCGTTACGAAAACGAGCGAGGTCGCCTTAATCATTCCGATAAAGCCGTTGCCGAGCGACGGCAGCGCGATAACGAGCGATTCGGGGATTGTGATGCGCCGCAGCGTCTGCCAGCCGGTCATCCCGATGGAGTGCGCGGCCTCAATCTGGCCCTTGTCCACCGCCTGAATCGCCGCGCGGATTGCCTCCGAAGAGTATGCCGCGTCATTGAGCGCGAGCGCGACGACGGAGAAGATAATCGGCGGGATTTTGTTGATAAACGCACTCGGCAGATCAAGAGCTTTCAGGATCATCGGAATGCCGAAATACGTGGCGTAAAGCTGAATCATAACCGGAGTTCCGCGCGTAAATGAGACGTAAAACTGCGCGATTCTGCGCAATACGGGAATATCCTTGACCTTGACAAGCGCAACCAGAAAACCGAAAACCAAGCTGAACAGTGTCGCTGTTATCGCGATTTCCAATGTAATCGGCAGATATTTGAGGACTTCCGGAATCCGCGAGAATACCAGTTCCAATTTGAAGATTTGACCCTGAAATATTGCTTCGTAAAGTCTACTGAAAAATTCAGCCATATTCGTTCTCCTTGAAAATAATCGAAATCGGGGCGGGAAAAACCCGCCCCGTTAAATTACCGCTCGACCTTAGCCAACGGACGGCGGAGAATCCGGCCAATCCGGATGCGGATGTCCCGTGTTGTTGAAGCCGAACCAAGTCGTGGAAATCTCCTGCAATTTGCCGCTGTCGATGAGGGTGCGCAGCGCGCTGTCAACGGCCTCGCTCAGTTTCTGACCGTCGTCGGTCTTGGGATAGATGTACCAGGCGGCCGGATCCTCGATCTGCTGCGCTTCTTCCGCGGGCAGCGGGATATAATCCACCTGCGCGTAGAGGTCGGGATACTGCTCTTTGTTGATATTGTAGGAAACCGGACCGGTAAGCGCGAAGTCAACAACGCCGTCAATCAGGTCTTGGAGTTGTTTCAGGCTGTCCGCGCCGGAGAGTTTCGTCTTAATCGGGTTGTCGGGATGCGCCTCATTATAGGAGTTGTAGAACACGTCGGAGAACAGAACGCCGTCGCCCTGCGTGTAAACGGATTTACCGCCGAGGTCGTTGATGCTCTTGATGTCCGTGCGACCCTTTACGACGAGGAACGCATTCGTGTTAAAGGCGTAGAACTCGGTGCCGAAGAGGTATTTCTCCTCGCGTTCGGGCTTTTTCGTGATGTTGTTGACGCCCATCTGATAGCGGCCGCTGTCAACGCCGGCGAAGATGCTGGCGAACTCGGTCACTTCAAACTCGAACTCATATTCGGGCAGAAGCTCGTCAATCGCGTAGATGACGTCGCGGTCGTAGCCGATGATGGTCTCGCCGTCGTCGTCAAGATAGCCGAAGGGGCGCGGCCCGCCGGAGTTGCCGATGAGGACGTGCGTGACTTTGACAGGCGTTTCTTCGGGTGCCGCCGTTTCGTCACCGCCGACGGCTGTCGGGGTCGGGGACGCCGCCGGTTCGTCTTTCGTTCCGCAACCCGCGAAAACGGCGACGAGCAGGGTCAGCGCGATGAGCAGGGCGATTACTTTTCTGGTTTTCATTGTTATTCCTCCGATTTTTATTGTCGTTAGCTGATATTATGTATTCAGAGCGGATTCCACTCTGCCTAACGCCTCTGTGAGTGTGGAGCGCGGGCAACCGAAGTTCAGCCGCGCGTGGTACTGCGTCCCGCCGAAGCCGACGCCGTCCGTCAGCGCGACGCGCGCCTTTTCGAGCAGGAATTTCTGCGGGTTCTCAATGCCGTACGCCGTGAAGTCGAGCCATAGCAGATACGTCCCGTCGTTGTGCGGGAAGCGCAGCTTGGGCAGGCGGCGTTTCAGCTCCGTTTCGAGGTAATCGCGGTTCTCCGCGAGGTATTCCGTCAGCGCGTCTTTCCACGCGTCGGCTTCGGGCGAATACGCGGCGGCGAAGCCCGTAGCGTCGAGCGCGCCGAGTCCCGCGCGGGGATATATCGCCTTGACTTTTTCGCGCAGCTTTTCGTCGGGAACAACGGCGACCGCGCCGTGCAGACCGGGCATATTGCAGATTTTTCCCGCCGCCGTGAGCAGAATCGAGTTCTCCAAGCCGCCGTCGGCGGCGATATAAGGTGTGTGCGCCTTGCCGTAGACAAGCTCGCCGTGAATTTCGTCGGACACGACGACGAGGTTGTGAGACTTGGCGAAACGCGCGAGCTGCGCCAGTTCTTCGCGCGAATAGACCTTGCCGATGGGGTTGTGCGGGTTGCAGAGATAGAACAGCCCCGCGCCGTCAGCCTGCTTCTCCAACGCGTCAAAATCCGTCTCGTAGGACAAAATCCCGTCCGTCACCGTCTCAATCAGCGGAACGCGGCGCAGGGTTTTACCCACGCGCGCCGGAGCAGACAGCAGCATCGCGTAGTTCGGCGTCTGCGCCAGAACATCGCCCTCGGCGACATTCGCAAGCTCCGCGAGAGCGGGGACGATGCCGGGAATTACGACGATCCAGTCCTTTTCGACCGTGAATCCGTACTTGCGGGAATACCACGCGACTACGCTGTCGGCGATTGAGGGGTCACCGAGACTGTAACCGAACACCGGATTACCGTCGAGTTTTGCGCGAATCGCGTCTACCACCGCGGGAGCGGTCGCCCAGTCCGTGTCGGCAATCGACATCGGGATCACGCCGTCGGGAACGGTGTCCCATTTTATGGAATTTGTGCCGCGACGCGGGACGGCAACATCAAAAATACTCTTGTTCGGCATTGTAATCTCCTATAAACCCTTAAAACCTATCAGTATAATATGTATTGAATGCCATTATGTTACCACTCGCGGTTTGCTTTGTCAAGAACTTTTTTGTTATTTCCGAAAAATTTCCGGACGAAAAAACGCCCCGACTTTCGTCGGGGCGGATTATCACTTTACATCGAGTGCGGCTTTTACGAAGGACTTAAACAGCGGGTGCGCACGGTTCGGGCGGCTCTTTAATTCCGGATGGAACTGGACGCCGACGAACCACGGGTGGTTCGGATTCTCGACAATCTCGACGAGCGTTCCCGTGGGGGAGACGCCGGAGAGCGTGAGCCCGTGAGCGGTAAGCTCCTGGCGGAATTCGTTGTTGAACTCGTAACGGTGGCGGTGACGCTCCGAAATCTCCTCCGCGCCGTAAGCGGCGCGGGCGTGGGAACCGGTGGTCAGCACGCACGGATATTTGCCGAGGCGCATTGTGCCGCCCTTTTTTGTGATACCGATTTGGTCGGGCATCAGGTCAATAACGGGATAGGGCGTGCGCTCGTTAATCTCCGTCGTGTTCGCGCCCTCCAAGGCGGCGACGTTTCGGGCGAACTCAATGACGCCCATCTGCATACCGAGACATATTCCGAAATACGGAACGGCGTTTTCACGCGCGTATTTCGCGGCGGCAATCATACCCTCGATGCCGCGGTCACCGAAGCCGCCGGGGACGAG
Source organism: Oscillospiraceae bacterium (assembly GCA_031261745.1). Taxonomy (GTDB): domain Bacteria; phylum Bacillota; class Clostridia; order Oscillospirales; family Oscillospiraceae; genus JAIRRO01. The sequence goes on along the minus strand of JAISJC010000039.1, from coordinate 10,218 downwards.
GATTCCTGAAACGCCGTCGAGGATTTCAGCCGCCGTGACGTCGTTGACCTCCTCGGAGTTGACCCAGCGGATATTGACCACCGCGTCATTCTCCGTGCCGCCGTGAGACAGGGCCTCAACGACGCTCAGATACGCGTCGTGAAGCTCCGTATACTTGCCGACGAGCGCGATTTCGACGCTGCGCTCCGCGTTCCTCGTGCGGTTCACCATCGCGGTCCATTCGTCGAGGTCGGGAGCCGGAAGATCCAGACCGAGTTTACGGCAGACGACGCGGTCCAAGCCCTCTTTTGCCATCAGCAGCGGGACTTCGTATAGAATCGAGGCCGTGATATTCTGGATGACGCAGTCCGGCTCAACATTGCAAAACAAGGAGATTTTGTTGCGCACATCCTGCGTGATCGGCGAGTCGCAGCGGCAGACGAGAATGTCGGGCGAAATACCGACGGACAAAAGCTCCTTGACGGAGTGTTGAGTTGGTTTCGTTTTCAGCTCATCCGAGCCGGGGATTTGGACGATCAGCGGGACGTGGATAAAGACGACGTTCTCGCGTCCGCGCTCGCGCCCGACCTGACGGATTGCTTCGAGATACGGCTGGGATTCAATGTCTCCGACGGTGCCGCCGATTTCGGTGATGATGACATCCACGTCGCCGGTGTCGAGGGCGTAGATGCGGTGCTTAATCTCGTCCGTGATGTGCGGAATAATCTGCACCGTGCGGCCGAGATAGTCGCCGCTGCGCTCACGGTTCAGCACGTCCCAGTAAATTTTGCCGGAGGATACGGACGAGTTTTCCGTCAGACTCTCGTCCACGAAACGCTCGTAATGACCCAAATCAAGGTCGGTTTCGGAGCCGTCGTCGGTGACAAAAACCTCGCCGTGCTGATACGGGTTCATTGTTCCGGGGTCAACATTGAAATACGGATCGAATTTCTGGATGGTCACGCGCATTCCGCGCTGTTTCAGCAGTCGGCCGAGCGAAGCGGCACAGATGCCCTTGCCCAAACCCGAAACGACGCCGCCGGTGACAAAAATATGTTTTGCTGACATTTTACCTCCTCGGTCGGACAAGTCCCACCTGTTGAAATCATTCAAGGAGGATTATACCAAACTTCGACACGGAATGCAACAAGTAAAAAAGAAAAACTATTGCATTAACGCCAAACGGCTGTTATAATAAGGCTGATTATTACTTACAACGAATAATGAGCGATTGCGAAAAGAGTTGTGTTATGGAAGACAGAAAATTTGAACCGTCGAACGCGGTGATTATTCCCGCGGAAACCGCCGCCGCGCTGTTGAAGCTTGGGGACGGCAACGCCGCGCTGTTATACCTGTACCTTGCCACGGACGGTGCGGATAAGTCCTCCGCCGACAAAGTGCGCGAGCTGGGCTGGGATTCGCATACGCTTGAAGCTGCGGAAAACCGTCTCGTTTTTGCGGGCATTATGCCGCACATCGCCGCGCCGGAGATATTGGAAGAAGCGTTACCCGCCGAGCGTGCGGACGTTTCGCACAAAACCGAACGACCGAGCAAGCAGACGGGGAGCCAGTTCTACGTTCTGGTGCAGGAGATTCAGCGGATGCTCGGCAAGGTGCTGTCGTCGGACGACATAATCAGGCTTTTGGGCATATATGACACGTTGAAGCTTCCGGGAGAGGTCATTTTGCAGCTCGTTCGCTACTGTATGACGGAGACGGAAAGACAGGGCGATACGCGCGCGCCGTCCCTGCGCTACATTGAAAAAGCCGCGTACACTTGGGAGCGGGAGGGGATTTTCTCTCTCGAAGCCGCCGAAGCGTACATCATACAGCGCGATGTGCGCCGCGGTGAGATTTCGGTGGTGCGCCGCGCAATGCAGATTAATGACCGCGAGTTTACACCGACGGAGCGCAAATACGTCGAAAGCTGGCTCGCGCTCGGTTATGACGCGCAGACGATTGCGATTGCGTATGACCGAACTGTGATAAAGACGGGCAAACTCGCGATGAACTATATGAATTCGATTATCGTAAACTGGCACGACAAGGGATTGCATACGGTTGAGGAAATCCTCGAAAAAGACACGAAGCCCGAACAGTCTCCCGCCGCGCGCAGCGTTTTTGTCACGCGCCCCGCGCCGGACAAGCGCGACATTGAACGTATGGAAAAGTTTCTTGAAAATATGAAAAAGGCGAAAGAATAATGTCGAGAGACGGAAAACTGCTTACAGCTGCGCGTAACGCGTTTGCGGAGCGTAAAAATGAGCGTGAGCGCGAGCTGGGACGGCGCGAACGCGAGGTTTTTGCGATAAATTCGCGCGCAAAAAACCTCAGTGATGAGATTCACCGAACGATGCGGGAGCTTTTTGCCGCCGCGCTGAATCCCGAAACGGACGCGCGGGCGGTTGAGGATATAGAGTCGCGCAACCTCGAATTACAGGCGCAACTGAGGCGTGAAACCGCATCGGCCGGTTTTCCAGAGGGGTACCTCGACGATGTGCCGTACTGTGAAAAGTGCGGGGACACGGGCTATAACGGCACGGAGCTTTGCGAATGCTTGGAGGAACTGTACCGCGAGGAACAGACCAAGGCGTTGTCGCATCTGCTGACGCTCGGCGACGCGTCGTTTGACTCATTCCGGCTCGACTATTACGACGGCGAAGCGCGTGAGCAGATGCAGCGCGTGTTTTTGGTGTGTACGTACTACGCCGAGACTTTCGGAGGCGGCTCCGATAATCTGTTCCTCACGGGCGCGCCGGGGCTGGGCAAGACATTCTTATCAGCGTGCATCGCGCGCGTCGTCGCGGCAAGCGGAGCGAGCGTGGTGTACGACACATTCACCTCCATCTTCGCGAAGTTAGAGGACGAGAAATTCCGCCGCGACGATGAGGACACCCAGCCGGAGGAGACGCGCCGCCTGCGCGAGTGCGACCTGCTGATTGCCGACGACCTCGGCACCGAGATGACGACGGCGTTCACGACCTCCGCGCTGTACGAACTGATCAATACGCGACTGATTCGCGGCAAAAAAACGATAATTTCCTCGAATCTTACGCCGGCGGAGCTGTATCGCCGATATACGCCGCAGATCGCGTCGCGGCTCGAAGGGGAATATTTTGCACTGAATTTCGTCGGGAGCGACATTCGACTGAAAAAGCGTGAAATATTGTAATATTATGTCAAAATATTACGAATTTTGTCAATATTCAACGCGACTGAATACCAAAAATGACAAAGACGATATTTCCCGCGGGAAATATCGCCCTGTTTTCGGGACTTTTGCACATTGTCCACAGGGTTATCCACATCAATGCGGCGAAAAAAGTGAATCCGAATATCCATTCGCGTTATACATTCTGTTGAAAAGGAATATAATTACCAAAAAAAAGGAGTTGAGTAAAACATCGAAAGCAACAGGGACAAATCGTTTGTAAAAGGTGCGGCGATTCTCGCGGTGGCGGCTGTCGCGGCGAAAATCATCGGCGCGCTGTTCAAAATACCGCTGTACAGGCTCCTCGGCACGGACGGTACGGCGCATTTCACAAAGACGTACCAGATATATACGCTCCTGCTCGCGATCTCGTATTCGGGCATTCCCGTCGCGCTCTCGCGCCTGATTTCCGCGTCGCACGAGACGGGGAACACGCGCCAGACCGCGAAGTATTTTCGCGTTGCCCTGCCCGCGTTTTCAATCGTCGGGGCGGTTACGAGCCTGCTGATGTTCATATTCGCGCCGCAGCTCGCGGATTTTATGAAGGACCCGCAGGCGATTCTCGGCATTCGCGTACTCTCGCCCGCGGTGTTACTCTGCTGCGCAATCTCGGTGTATGAGGGTTTTGCGCAGGGTCACAGCGATATGCTGCCGACCGCGATTAAGCAGATGCTTGAAGTCTCGTCGAAGCTCATCGTCGGTATGGCGGCGGCGATAATACTTCTGAACGGCGGATTCGGCACCGACATTGCCGCCGCCGGCGCGATTATCGGCGTAGTCGCGGGTCTGCTCATCTCGTTTCCCGTACTAATGCGCTATAAGCGGCGCAGGACGCTGGCGGAGACGCCGCACGGGGACGCAAAAAGCGCGTCAGAGACGCTCAAAGCCATCTTTAAGGTCAGCATCCCGATAACGCTCGGCGCGTCGTTTATGAGTGTTCTGACGCTCATAGACTCGCGCGTCGTGTCCGCGCGGTTGGAGACGTTTTTGCCGCACGAAGTCGCAATCGACAAGTTCGGAATCTTTTCGCAGTGCCAGACGCTGTTTAACTTCCCGCCGTCGCTTATCTCCGCGATTACGATCAGCATCATTCCGGCGATTTCCGCCGCCGTCGCGGGGAAACGTCATTCGGAAGCGCGGGGGATTACCGAATCCGCGATGAAGCTCGTCTGCCTGTTCGCAATGCCGGCCGCCGTCGGACTTTCGGTGCTTGCCACGCCGCTGTTCGGCGTGTTCTACGGCTCTGACGCGCTGACGGGGGACGGCGGGCGAATACTCGCAATCCTCGGCGCGGCGTCGTTCTTCGTCTGTGCGCAGCTGCTCACTACCGCCGTGCTTCAAGCCAACGGATTTGAGCGCGTCCCGATGATAACGTTCCTCATCGGCGGCGTCGTTCAAATCGTTCTGGATTATATTCTGGTCGGCAATCCGAGCATCGGAATCCTCGGCTCGCCCGTCGGAACGCTGGCGTGTTACGCGGCGATAACAATCCTGAATATGATAATTATCGCCGTCAGGGTGCCGGAAAAGCCGCGCCTGATCGGTGCGGCGGCGAAAGTGCTGCTCGTTTCCGTCGTAATGGGCGTCGCGACGTATGCGGTTTACGGGATTGCGGGGCGCGCGGTTTCGGGCATTTTGCGGCTCGGAATTGCGGTGATTGCCGCCGTTATCGTGTATTTTGTGCTGATTGTTGCGGCGCGCGTCATCACGCGCGAGGATTTGCGCTTCGTTCCGAAGGGTGAAAAGCTCGCGAAGCTCCTGCGTTTGCCGTGAAAATTCGGCAAACAGCCTAACAAATAGCTAACTTTACGGTGCTAAACGCACGAATTTTCAGTAAATTTATAAAAAATGAAAAAACACTTGCAATTAGGGGGAAACTATGGTAAATTTTGAAAGCCGCGAAAAATACGGCGTTTACGACTTACAGCGTCTGATTAAGATACTGCGTTCGCCTGACGGATGCCCGTGGGATATTGAGCAAACGCACGAGAGCATTCGCCGCAATTTCCTCGAAGAGGCGTATGAAGCCGTCGAGGCGATTGACGAGGGCGACGCGCCGCACCTGCGCGAGGAACTCGGCGACGTGCTGACGCAGGTCGTGTTCCACTCGGACATTGAGGACGACGCGGGACGGTTCGACTTGGACGATGTCGCGGACGCTACGGTCCGCAAGCTGCTCTACCGCCACCCCCACGTTTTCGGCGACGCGGTTGCGGAGACGTCCGGCGCGGTTCTGGAAAACTGGGACGAGCTGAAACGCAAGGAAAAATCGCAGGAGACCCTGTACGACGAACTCACCGCCGTAGCGAGATCGCTCCCCGCGCTCTGGCGCGCGGAAAAGGTGCAGAAAAAGGCCGCGAAAGCCGGTTACGCGCTTGACCCCGGCGAGGTGGACCCGAAGGCGGACCCGCTGACCGCAATAGGGGAGATGCTGTTTTTCACCGTTGACGCGGCGCGGCAGCTGAATATTGACCCGGAGGACGCGTTAAACGCCGCGACGGAACGCTTCATTCTTCGCTTTAATGAGCAATAAACCGCTCATAAAGATATTTTATCCCGATAAAAATTTTTAGGAGGAAACACACAAATGAATAAAACCGAGTTGGTAAGCAAAATCGCCGAGGGCTCCGGCCTGACGAAGAAGGACAGCGAGAAGGCTCTCGACGCCGCGATTAAGAGCATCACGGACGCGCTCGTTTCGGGCGACAAGGTTCAAATCGTCGGCTTCGGCATCTTCGATGTTAAAGCGCGCGCAGCCCGCACGGGCCGCAACCCCAAGACGAAGGAAGCCATCAGCATTCCCGCGACAAAGGTTCCCCAGTTCAAGGCAGGCAAGGCTCTGAAAGACGTCGTTGCAAAATAGTTAAAGAGCGTGTACCGAAAAAATCGGTACACGCTTTTTATCGCATTAATATCCCGCGTCGCGCAGCAGCGCGGCCAGGCGGCGGAACCGCTCGCCGAGCAGCTCGTCGTCGCGCGCCAGCGCGTCGCGCACGAGCTGTATATCCTCGTCGAGCATCGGGTTGTCCGTGCAGACCGAGATGTCCATCGCCCCGCCCTGAATCGCTATGCGGTCAATCGCCGGGTTGTTCGGGTCATAGAGCTTCGGGAACCTGTACGCGTCGCGGAAATACGATTGCGTTCGGCAGATGAAGATAGCCAAATCGAGAATGCGGTGCAGCGGCATCTCTTCGGACTGCCGCGACCATTTTTCTCCCGTGTACCGCCATATCTTTGCGGAGACCTCCACCTTGCCTCTGTCATTCCACTGCGCAAGCCCGATCGACAGTCCTTTCGCGTCGGAATCCACCGGAGGATGGTCGGCGAAACGCCCGTCTATCTTATCGTAGTCCTGCGAGACTATTACGGGCTTGTGCTTTAATGTTGCCGGAATTTTCATTTTCTCACCTCTGATTTTAGTAAATTACTAAATTAGTATACTACTAAACCCGGAGGCTGTCAAGAGGGAATTATTTATGCAGGAAACCGGAAACGCGCTTGTACAAAATGAGCGTCAGGACGGCGGTAATCGCGCCCTTGATGAGGTTAATCGGAATGATTGCGGGTATGAGCATTCCCTTAATTACCGACACGGGCGCGCCCATAAACGCCGGCGTCACAAAGAGGTTTGCGGGGATCATAATCACCGTCATCGCGAGAATACCGGCAACCAAGCCGATAATCGCGCCCTTGCGGGACTTGTCGGAGCGGTAAATCAGTCCGGCGGCGGCGGAATACGCGCCGATTGCGAGAAAGTGCATAATCATTCCGTAGACCGCGCTCTCCGCGCCGCCCAGCAGCGCGTTAATCAGAATGGAAACGGCGGCGACCGCCAGACCGGCCGGAGTGCCGAACGCGAACACGCTGATAAGTATGGGCAGATCCGAGAATTCGTAGCGGATAAAATCCGCTGAGGGGAGAATGGGAAACGACGGAATGAATGAGAACACCACCGCGATTGCCGTCATCATCGCCATTTTGGCGACACGGTGCGTGCCTGCTTTTGACATTGGCATAGGGAAAACCTCCGAATAAAAAAATTCAACACCGAAAAGAACTGCCTTTCAGGTGCCGAATACGACGAAAAAACGCCGTAAGAACATCTTCTTTCATCCAGACTACACAGACTGACAAAAAGTCACCTGCTAACTGTCGGTATTGGAGTTACACCAATTCTGCGCCGAAACGCTCGCGGACTGTACCGCCGATCGGGATTTTCACCCTGCCCCGAAGACAAGTATTCAGTTGTTGTAAGAACATTATATCACGGTCCGCTAATAATGCAATACCTTTTTGAGAAAATGCGCAAAAAAACGAACGCGGAACTTGTCCGCGTTCGTTTTGAGCGTTTGTTTACAGGCCGAGAATGATTTTCGCCGTGTCGTCGCCGACCTCGGATATGTACCGGATGCCGGTCTCGCGCTCCGTGTCGCGGTTCGCCGCGAACAGGTCGTCGCGCGACAGCGCGGAGACGTTGAACTTGCGCGCGCCCGCCATAAACTGCTGCAAGCCCGCCGTGAGCTTGTCCGCAAGCGTCCAGACGGCGATTGCACCGAGGGGAACGGACTTCATCGCGTCCGCGCCGAGCTTCTCTTTGACCTCGAAATAGCCCGCGAAAATCTCCTCCGGCGTGGTGCCGGCCTCGTCCTTGATGTGCTTGGGCAGCGTGTCCCAGTTGCCGTTGAGCGCGTCCTTTTTTTCGGGATACAGCGCGCCCTCAATGTTCGCGCCGAGGAAACCCGGAATCATCAGCGCGCGACCCATACACACGAGCTTTGTGAACGGCGCGCCGAGGGTCAACGCCTTGAAGATGTGGTCCTCGCGCGCGAGACCGCCCGCGAACGCCAGATCCACGACGTCCTCGCCCTTGTCCGCGAGGATTTTCGCGTACTCGTAAGCCTTTGAATGCAGGTTGATGGACGGGACGCCCCACGATTCCATCATATTCCACGGGCTCATACCCGTGCCGCCGCCGGAGCCGTCAACCGTGAGCAAATCGAGCTTCGCTTCCGTCGCGAACTTGATGGCCATTGCGAGGGCCTCCATACCGTAGGAACCGGTTTTCAGCGTGATGCGCTTGTAGCCGAGCTTACGCAGATATCCGACGGAATCCATAAAGTCCGCGCGGACCTCCTGATAGCTGTTGCGGTTCGTGTAGCCGAGGCGGCTGTGGCGGGCAAAGGACTTAATCGCGCCCTTTTGGAACGCCTCTTTTACTTCGGGCTTTGTCGGGTCGGGGTCAACGATGTACCCGCGCTCTTTGAGGAACACGGCGTAGTCGAGGTTTGAGACCTGGATTTCGCCGCCGATGTCCTTCGCGCCCTGACCCCATTTAAGCTCAATGACGACCTTGTCGCCGTACTTTTCAATCAGATACTCCGCGACGCCGTTGCGCGTGTCCTCGACGTTCATCTGGACGATAATCGCGCCGTAGCCGTCGTAGTATTTGAGGTAGGCGTCGATTCTGCGTTCCAGCTCCGGCGACGTCTGAATGCGGCCGTTGCCCATAATCGACTGCTTGTCCACGCCGACGACGTTCTCGCCGATGACAATCGGGAAGCCGACGATTGCCGCGCCGACGGCGAAAGATTCCCAGTATTTCGCGGCGATAAAGGTGGAGCCGAGCGCGCCCGTCATAATCGGCACGCGTGATTTCGTTTTGACAGCCTTGCCGAACGAAGTTTCAACCGAGACGTTCGGGAAAATGCAGTCGTCGGCGTCGTTCGTGAGCGCGGCGTCAAGCCCGTTCGCGCCGTAGTTGTAGCCCTGAATGCGCAGGTTGTTGTAGCTGACGCCGATGTGGTTGGTGTTGCTGCTGCCGGCGGTGATGGTGCCGAAGTCGCGCGGGTAGAGCATTTTGCGGCCCTTAATGGACGACATCCACGTCTCACACTTGCCCTGACAGTCCGCACGGCAGAGCGTACAGAGACCGGATTCCGCGGGATTGCCGCGATTGACGGTGTTCAGCGCGTCATTGCTTTTTGGATACTGAATCATAAATTTACCTCCTAAAATATTAATTTCTCATACAAAGTATAAAAAAATCTTAACAGCAAAGCAATTGTATCATACAAAACTCACAAAATCAAGATAGCAAAAAATCGCATATTTGTGTGAATTTTACATTATTATGAGTACAGCATACATACTTTAATGTATATATACTGAACTGTTGCCGTTATAATGAAACAAAAAAGCCCGTAACCGTTGTGGTTACAGGCTTTTTGCGTTGGCGGAGAGGGTGGGATTCGAACCCACGTGACGTTGCCGTCAAACTGATTTCGAGAATTAAAACAGTACCGTTAGGGTGGTATAGTGTTAATTATGGGACACTTTTAGTTTTGGCAAGAAGTCAGTGATTGCAACATATTTCTCGGATTTTACTTTTTTTGAGAAGTTTTCGTTTAGGGAGCCTTTTTGTAGGCTCCGGCACCATTTCGGCACCACGAAACACATTCATTATATACCCTACTCAGTTTGCTGTCAAGAGCCTTAACAATCTCTGAATACTATCGGCTCTATTTGCGAGAATTTGAGTAATTCGCTCGTCCGAGTGACGTGTTTTTACTTCAAAAGTTTGACCCGATTATTTCTGTCTTTAATCTGCCTTTGTAGCGTAACACAAAGTTCGGATACTCTATCTGCTTCTTTTTCTATCGCCGCTTGATTAAGCCGTATAATGCTGTCCTTAATCGCGTCCTCGTATTCCGCGAGTTGCGGATTGCTCATTGGGTCGCTGTATTTTATGGCGTCAACCACCGGTTTAATGTCCTTCGAGAATTCCGGGGTGGATTGCATTATTGTTTCAACATCAACGATAAGCGACTTCCATACAAAAACCTTTTCCGCAACCACGGCACCGCGATTCTCAATAATCTCTTGCCCGGCTTTCAGCGTTAATGTGCGAATGGCAAATATGGCGAGGATTACGACCTGTATCAAAATAAACCACACGATTGGCAAACTGAATGTGCCAATTTGCTCAAACAACACAAATACTGCCGAAACAATGACCTCTGTAATAAGAT
>JAISJC010000068.1 GCA_031261745.1 Oscillospiraceae bacterium | reverse complement strand
GACGTGCAGGAAGAAGAACTGGTAGCCGCTGTAACCGAGCGCGTGGAGCGTCGGAGCCCATTCGGGGTTGTCGAGGATTGCGCCCGCCCAGTAAGCCATTTTCTGGCCGTCGCCCGTGTTGCCGTGGCGCGGGAAAGTGCGCGACGCGCGCAGTCCGGTGGGGCAGAACGCTTCGAGCATTTCCTTGCTGTCGGACGCGTCGCCGGTCGCGAGGATGACCGCCTTTTTGCCCTTGTAGCGGCGATATTTGCCGTCCTCGCCCTTGGCGATCGTGGAGACGACGCGGCCGTTTGCGTCCTTTTCAAGCTGCTCCGCGGCGGTGGAGCGGAAGAGCTGACCGCCGTTTTTAGTAAATTCCTTTTCGAGGATTTCGCACGCGAGGGTGCCGCCGCCGAACTGCGTGTACTTCGTGCAGTCGGGTTTCTTGAAGATGTGGTGCGTGCCGAGATATTCGTTGAACATCGGACCCTTATAGCCGACGTAAACCGACGCTTCAACGCCGCCCTCGGCGAGGTCTAAGAGCCACTCGAACCCCTCCGCGCTGCGGTTGATGAAGATCCAGAGCAGTTCCTCCTCGACGCGGCTGCCGCTGACTTTCAGCCAGTCGGCTGCGAGCTGTTTCTTGTCGATTACAATGCCTTTTTCCGCCATAACCTTTGTATTGATCGCGGCGATTTGACCCGCGAGCGCGACCTGGTTCTTGTTCTTGTCAATGACAATACCGCTCAAACCCTTTGCGGTGCAGCGTGCCGCCGCAGCAAGACCGCTGATGCCGCCGCCGATAATGACGACGTCGGCTTCGAGCGTTTCGGCGATTTCGCTCTCCGGAATCTGTGCGGGCGGCGTCTCCCACGAGTAACCTTTTTTCGGGGATTTGTTGGAATAAAACTTCATTTCGAGTGATTTTGACATTGTTTTGCCACCTTTCAAGATGTTTTGTTAGCGTTTTGGTCAGTATAGCACAAGTGGATGCGCGTTACAAGATGAAATTCGGCGAAATCGCCGAATTTGTGCAAAGTGCCCGCCATATTTCACCTTGACAAAAGGCGCGTCGCGTGATACTTTATTGGTTCGTTACGTATACATATGATATTAATACGATGTTAAGGTGATGTTATGCACATAATCGAGCTGTTTTTGATCGCAATCGGACTGGCGATGGACGCGTTCGCAATCGCGATTTGCGCGGGACTGACGCTGCACAAGGCGAACGCAAAAAACGCGCTCATCGTCGGCGCGTACTTCGGCGTGTTTCAGGCGGGAATGCCGCTCCTCGGCTACGCCGCGGGGGCGCAGTTCGCGGACAAAATCACGGCGTTCGACCACTGGGTCGCGTTCGCCGTACTCGCGCTTATCGGCGGGGGAATGGTGCGCGGAAGCTTCAAAAAAGACGACGAAAAGGGCATAAAAACGCCGCACATCAAAACGATGCTGCCGCTCGCACTCGCGACGAGCATTGACGCGCTCGCCGTCGGCGTGTCGTTCGCGTTCCTCGACGGGGTGAATATCGCCGCGGCCGTGACCGCAATCGGCGCGGTTACGTTCGTGATGTCGTTCGTCGGCGTGTTCGTCGGGAAAGCCGTCGGGACGAAATTTAAGTCCAAGGCGGAGCTTGTCGGCGGGATTATCCTCATCGCGATGGGCGTGAAAATCCTGATAGAACACACGCTGGGGTAAACCCGCGACAAAAGAAAGGGGGCGACCTGACGGTCGCCCCTTGTTTAGTGAGATTAGATTGTCTTGTCTTAGCCGAGGAGCTGAAGCACGCCCTGCGGGAGCGCGTTCGCCTGCGCCAGCATTGCGGTGGAGGCCTGGAACAGGATGTTCTGCTTCGTGAAGTTGGTCATTTCCTTGGCCATATCCACGTCGCGGATGCGGGATTCTGCGTTTGTCAGGTTCTCTGCCGAGATTTCGAGGCTCGACTGCGTGTACTCCAAGCGGTTCTGGATCGCGCCGAGCTTGGAACGCTGAGTCGTGACATACGACAGCGCGGTGTCGAGGATGTCGAGCTGGTTGTTGATGGTTGCGCCGGAGGCTGCGAGGACGTTGATCGTCGTGCCGGAACCGTCACCGAGACCGATTCCGAGAGCCTTGGTATCAACGGAGCCGATTGAGACCTCAATGCCCTGACCCGCGTTCGCGCCGGCCTGGAAGTACAGAGCCGGTGTCTTCGGAGCGGAGTCATACGCGCCCTGCTTCTCAATAACCGCGGCGTTCTTTTGCGCGAGATCCGCTGCCGCTAACGCAAGGTCATCAGCAGCTGCTTCCGCACGGCCGAACGCGCTGTCCGCACCGCTCGCTAACGCGCTTGCGGCTGTTGCGATTGTACCGCTCGCACCAAGTGCCTCTGTGAGGTAAGCGATTGTGACTAACTCATCTGCGGTCTGATCGGTTGTAGAGGTCAATGAAGTAAGCGCAGCGTCAAGGTTGTCGAGAAGGTCGGCATAACCATCTGCGTTTCCGGTAGAGATTACGCCATACTCATCCGTCGAGGTGACGAGACCTGTGGGTATTGACTCCGTGTAGGTGCCTGTACTCGTAATCGTGTTTTGGTTTGCGGCGCGGCCAAGGTCGGCGAGTACGTTCTGAATGTATGCGACCGCACTTGCAACGCCGGTTGTCGTCGAATCGGCAAGGCTCTTCAGGTAAGAGTTGATCTTGTCGTCGCCGATAGCGTTGTTCAGCGCGTCGCGAGCCGACTGAATGGCCTCTTTGGCTGTCTTGAGGTCGTTCTGCTTCTCACGATAGATTTCCTGCGAGGTTATTGCTTCGAGCTTAGCGGTTTGAAGCTCTACGCCAACATCGCCGTTGGTCGGGACTGCCTGATTCGAGCCGTTGATCAGACGCTTTTTGTTGAACTCAACGCGCTCAGACATTGCGTCGATTTCAAACGCGAGCTGGGTGATTTCGTCCTGAATCTTCTGGCGGTCAGAGGTTCCGAGACCGTTCATTTCCTGCGTGTCGTTCGACGCGTAGACGACAAGCTCGCGGATGCGCTGAAGCATATTGTCAACTTCCTGCATTCCGCCCTCGGCGGTCTGGATGAGGGAAACGGCGTCCTGCGTGTTCTTCGAGGCCTGGGTCAGGCCGCGGATCTGGGCGCGCATTTTCTCGGAAATCGCAAGGCCGGCAGCGTCGTCTGCGGCGGAATTGATGCGGTAGCCGGAGGAGAGCTTCGCGATGGACTTCGTGACGTTGGTCTGGTTCACGGTGTAGAAACGATGCGCATTCAGCGCGGGGACGTTGTTCTGGATTCTCATTGTGTTGTCTCCTTACATTATTATACGGGGCATCCTTGCCCTCGTGCCGTGTGGGCTTGTCGCAACATACGCAACGTCTGCAGTGCCGCGCGCGCCGCGATTGCTCACGAATACTTTATCGGAAACTTTTAAGGGAAAGTTTAGCGTAAATTTCGTAAAATTTCAATTTCTTTTGCGTACCCCTCCGGTTCGTTCGGCGTTTCGAGGTAAAACGGCAGGTCCCGCAGGGATTTGTGGTTGATTACGGCGGCGATTGCGTCGGTGCCGAGCGAGCCGCCGCCGATGACTTCGTGCCTGTCGTGGTGCGACGCGAAGGGGTACTTTGAGTCGTTGAGGTGGACGGCTTTCAGCCGCGAAAGTCCGATTGTGCGGTCGAACTCCGCGAGAACGCCGTCGAGGTCGCCGACGATGTTGTACCCCGCGTCGTAGACGTGGCACGTGTCGAGCGTCACGCCGAGCCTGTGGCGGATTTTTTCGTCCACGCCGTCGATTATGGCGCGCAACTCCGCGAAGTTACCGCCGATTTCGCTGCCTTTTGCGGCCATAGTTTCGAGCAGTACGGGGACGGCCCCGTCGGGGTCTACGGCGGCGTTCAGGCACTCGACGATTAGCTCGATTCCGCGCTCGACGCCCTGCCCGACGTGGGAGCCGGGGTGAAAGTTGAAGAGGGCGTTCGGAATCCGTTCGAGCTTTGCGAGGTCCTCGGCCATAGTCTCGCGCGCGAACTGGCGGATATTCGGCTTTTCGGCGGCGGCGTTGAGCGTGTACGGGGCGTGGCCGAGCGGGGCGGTGATGCCGTTTTCGGCGGCGAAGGCCGCGTAGGCGGCGATATCCGCGTCCGGCCAGATTTTTGCGGAGCCGCCGCGCGGGTTGCGCGTAAAGAACTGAAAGACGTTCGCGCCCAGCGACGCGGCGGTCTTTCCCATTGCGAGGAAGCCGCCGGATGACGAGAGGTGACAACCGATAAGAAACATTGTGATTTCTCCATTTTTGTTTATTTTGACTATTGTAGCACAAATTCACAAAAAAGTCATTGCTTATTTTACCGAATAATGCTAAAATATTCATATTGAGGTGAGTCCGATGCAAAACGTAAACGAGCTTCGCGAAAAGCTCCGGCAAGAGGCGGCGACCATCCTGCCGCCCGCGCTTGCGATTCTGATTGAGTGCGCGTTTGAGGGCGAGGGTACGCCGGAGGCGGCGGAATTCCTGCGCGGCGTAATTGCGCGGTTCAACGAATGCGCGGACAAGTCCCTGCCGCTGCGCGCGGGCGAAGTTGAGGTTTACGAGCGCGCGGACGGGGATACGCTGCTCGTCGGGCTTGTTTCGGCTGAAACCGCCGAGCGCGAGGTCGTGATTAATTCCGATTTGACGCCGCCGGATCACGAGTTTGACGCGCTGATTGCGGAGACTGTTCTGCTGGACGATGTGGGCGCGCTCTGCCCGATATTGGTCGGCGTCGGCGTAGCGGACACGGAGGACGAGGCGTTGGAACTTTCGCGCACGGCACTCTTTCGCTCCGCTGACGGCGCGAACGCGAAACGTGAGCTTGCCGACGCAGAGAAGCGCATACTTGCGCGGCTGAACTCGGCGGGACCCGGCGCGGGCGGATTCGGCGGACGGCACACCGCGATAACCGTCGCGATTGAGGCGCACGGAACCGGATACATCGCAATATCCCCAGGGGATTATTTCACGAGCTACGCAAAATCTTAATATAATGTAGGAGAGTAAATATGAAGTTTTTATTTGTGGAACGTAAAGTCACAGTAACACCGGCGGTCCGCGAGTACGCGGAGAAGAAAATCTCGAAGCTCGACCGTTTCTTCCGCGACGAATCCGATGCGCAGGTCACATTTTCGAGCGCGCGCGGGCGGCACAACGCCGAGGTCACGCTCATAAACAACGGGCTGATCTTCCGCGTGTCGGAATCCACGGGCGATATGTACGCGTCAATTGATTCCGCCGTCGGCGCGATTGAGAGCCAGATACGCAAGCACAAGACGCGCCTTGCGAAGCGTCTGCGCGACGGCGTTGTTGAGAAAGAGATTGCGCCGGTTATTGCGGAGGACGAGGAGGCGGAGCCGGAATTTAAGATTATTCGCAGCAAGGCGTTCCCGATTAAGCCGATGACGCCGGAGGAAGCGATTTTGCAGATGAATCTGCTTGAACACGAATTTTATGTATTCAAGAACCAGGACAACGCGGACAAGTTTTCCGTCGTGTACAGGAGAAAATACAACGGCTACGGTATGATTGAAAGTCTCGAAGATTAACGGAGGATTTTATTATGGATTCGGAAAAACCTGCGTATAAACGGGTGCTTATCAAGCTGTCGGGCGAGGCACTTGCGGGGGAAAAGCATTTCGGACTGGATTTTGACGTTATAACAAAGGTCTGCACTGTGATTAAGCAGTGCGTGGACATCGGCGTTGAAATCGGCATAGTCGTCGGAGGAGGTAACTTCTGGCGCGGCGTAAAGGACGGCGGCGGAAAGATGGAACGCACGCGCGCCGACCATATGGGAATGATGGCGACGGTGATGAATTCCCTTGCGGTCGCGGACGTTTTGGAGCAGCTCGGCGTTGAGGTTCGGGTTCAGACCGCGCTTGAAATACGCGCCGTCGCGGAGCCGTATATACGGCTCAAAGCGGACAAACACCTGAAAAACGGGCGCGTCGTCGTGTTCGGCTGCGGCACGGGCAACCCGTATTTCTCGACCGACACGGCTGTGGTTCTGCGCGCCGCGGAGCTGAACGCTGACGCGATACTTATGGCGAAGAACGAGGACGGCGTGTATTCCGCGGACCCGAAGCTAGACCCGAAAGCCGTAAAGTACGACAACATCACATATGATGAGGTGTTGCAGCAGCACCTGACGGTTATGGATTCGACGGCGACGAGCCTTTCGATGGACAATAAGATTCCGATGATCCTGTTCGCGCTCAAAGACCCGAATAATATTTATAAAGTGGTAATGGGCGAAAAAATCGGCACAATGGTAGAATAGAAAAAATTAATGGAGGATAAATCAATGGCAGATTATGACCTTTATGAGGGGAAGATGAAAAAGACTCTCGCCGCGCTCAGTTCCGAGCTTGCGACCGTGCGCGCGGGGCGCGCGAACGCCGCTGTGCTCGACCAAATACGCGTGGACTATTACGGCACGCCGACGCCGATTGCGCAAATCGGCTCGGTTTCCACGCCTGATCCGCGCACGCTCGTGATCTCCCCGTGGGACGCGGGTACGCTCAAAGAGATCGAAAAGGCGATTCAGGCGTCGGACATCGGGATTAACCCGACGAACGACGGCAAGGTGATTCGGCTCGCGTTTCCGCAGCTGACGGAGGACCGCCGCAAAGAGCTGACCAAGACCGTCGCGAAGTACGCCGAGGAGTCGAAGGTCGCGATTCGCAACATTCGCCGCGACGCGGTTGAGGACTTCAAGACGCAGAAAAAGAAGTCCGAAATCACCGAGGACGACCTCAAAGACGCTGAAAAAGATTTGCAGAAGCTGACGGACAACTACACCAAGGAAATCGACGGCGTTCAGGCGAAGAAAGAAAAGGAACTGTTAGAGATTTGACACCCAAACACATCGCCGTGATTATGGACGGCAACGGCCGCTGGGCGCGGAGGCGCGGATTGCCGCGCACGGCGGGTCACGCAGCGGGTGCGGAGGTTTTCCGCAAAATCGCGACATATTGCAAGGACATCGGCGTAGAACACCTCACCGTTTACGCGTTCTCTACAGAGAACTGGAAACGACCGGAGGGTGAGGTATCGACGATAATGCAGCTTTTGGAAAAGTACCTCGCCGAAGCCATTGAAAAGATGGAACGTGACGGGGTGCGCTTGCGCGTCCTTGGGGATATTTCCGCGCTTTCGGAGAATTTGCGGACGCTGATTGCGCGCACGGAGGAAATTTCACGGCGCGTCGAGGGGATGCAGGCGAATATCTGCATAAACTACGGCGGACGGGACGAGATTGTCCGCGCGGCCGCGCGGTGCGCCGAGGACGGCGTTGCGGTCACGGAGGAGAACATAAACGCGCGACTGTATTCGGCGGGGATTCCCGACCCCGATTTGGTGATTCGACCGGGCGGAGAGACGCGCATATCCAATTTTCTGTTGTGGCAGAGCGCGTATTCGGAGTTTTACTTTACGGATACGCTCTGGCCGGACTTCACGCCGCGTGAATTGGACAAGGCAATCGCCGCATACAATAAGCGTGAGCGGAGGTTTGGAGGGGTCAAGTGAAAACAAGAATAATCTCCGCCGTCGTCGCGGTGCCGGTCGTCCTGTGCGTGCTGATTCTCCTGCCGGCGCGGGCAACGGTGGTAATGACCGGACTGATCGTCGGCACGTGTATTTATGAGGTCGGACACGCGTTCGGCAAATTCGCGCGTGAACACGACAAAAAGATAAAATCGGTGCTGCTGCCGAGCTTGGCTTTGTGCGTGCTGATTACCGCCGCGCTCGGCTGGCCGATCTGCCGCCTGCGGGAGGTCGCCTTCGGAGAGTATCTCGTGCTGCTGCCGTTTATCTCCGCGTTCGTGACGGACGCGGGCGCGTACTTCGTCGGCGTTACGATAGGCAAGCACCACATATTCCCGAAAATCTCACCGAAGAAGTCGCTTGAAGGGTTTATCGGCGGGATTGTTATCGGGACGGCGGCAGTTGTGCTGTATTGGTTTATTCTCTCGCGCGTTATTCCCGCCGGCACGAACTTTGAGTTGCATTACGGCACGGCGATAATCTGCGGTCTGTGCGGCGCGGTCGCGACGGAGGCGGGGGATTTGCTGTTCTCGTGGATTAAGCGCAGACTCGGCATTAAGGACTACGGCAGCATTATCCCCGGTCACGGCGGAATGCTCGACAGGTTTGACAGTATGGTTCTGTGCGCGCCGGTGATGCTCGCGTTCGCAAGACTCGCTCCGGCACTTTTGGTGTGGGTGTACTGATGACAAAACGCGTGATTATTTTGGGCAGTACCGGCTCAATCGGGACGCAGACGCTCGACGTGTGCGAAACGCTTGGGATTCGCGTCGCGGCGATCTCCGGATACCGCAACCGCGAGCTTTTGGACGCGCAGGCCGCGAAGTTCAGACCGGAGGTCGTGACGACAAACCCGATTGAAGCGTTGAGCGTTGAAGCGGACATTGTCGTCAACGCGATTGTCGGCGCGGCGGGACTGGACGCGACGCTCACGGCCGTGCGTCAGGGGCGGAGACTCGCGCTCGCGAACAAGGAATCGCTTGTCTGCGCGGGGAGCCTCGTGATGAGCGAGGCGAAGAAATACGGTGCGGAGATTATCCCCGTGGATTCGGAGCATTCCGCAATATTTCAGTGTTTACGCGGAGCGGACGGAAATAAGGTTAAGCGGATTATTCTCACGGCGTCGGGCGGCGCGTTCTACGGAAAATCGCGCGAGGAGCTGAAAAATGTCACGGTTGCGGATGCGCTGAAACACCCGAACTGGTCGATGGGCGCGAAGGTCACGGTGGATTCCGCAACGATGATGAACAAGGGCTTGGAGCTGATCGAAGCGATGCATTTGTTCGGGTTGCCGCCGGAGAAGATTAAGGTCCTTGTACACCGGCAGAGCGTTGTGCATTCCGCGGTGGAATTTGAGGACGGAGCGGTTATCGCGCAGCTCGGTTCGCCGGATATGCGGCTGCCGATTCAGTACGCGCTGACGTACCCCGAACGGCTTGAATGTCCCGCACCCACGCTGGATCTGGCGCAAATCGGGAGTTTGACGTTTGATGAGCCGGACCTGGACGCTTTCCCCTGTCTCGCGCTGGCGACGGAGACGGCGGGACGCGGCGACGCGGCCTGCCGCGCGATGAACGATGCGAACGAAACAGCAGTGGAGAAATTCCTCGCGGGGGAGCTTGCGTTCACCGGAATTTATGAATTTGTCCGTGCGGAAATGGAGAAGATATAGTTATGTATATTGTGCTTGCAATCCTGATTTTCGGCATTTTAATAGCCATTCACGAGCTGGGGCATTTTGTCGCCGCGAAGAAGCTCGGTGTTAAAGTCAACGAATTCGCAATCGGAATGGGTCCGAAGCTCTGGTCAAAGAAAAAGGGCGAGACGGTCTATGCCATTCGGCTGCTGCCTATCGGCGGCGCGTGCGTAATGGAGGGCGAGGACGAGGACAATCCCGATCCGCGCTCGTTCAACGCTCAAAAACGCTGGAAACGCGTTATTATCCTTGCGGCGGGCGCGTTTATGAACTTTATGTTCGGGCTGGTTATCGTGCTGATTCTCTATATGGGCGTCAAAAACATCACCGGTACGACGCTGGACGGATTTTTGCCGGGCTTTCCGGGGGAGGGCGAAAACGGCCTGATGGCGGGCGACACGATTATCGCCGTGGACGGGGCGCGCATTTGGTACAAGAGCGATTTTGCGCTGTTTATGAGTATGCCGGACGCGGAGGACGGCATTGTGGACCTCGTAATCCGCCGCGACGGGCAGAAGCTGCGGCTCGATAATTTCCCGCTCGCGCCGCGCGAATACGAGGGTTATGCGGAAAAAATGTACGGTTTGCAGTTCCTGCGCATTGAGCCGACATTCGGCGCGCGGCTGAATTACTCGACTTACACGGCGTTTAACTTCGCGCGGCTCGTGAAAGTCGGACTCGTCCAGCTCTTCTCCGGCGACGCACAGTTAAAGGACCTGTCCGGTCCCGTGGGCATCGTAACGGCGATCAACGAGGCGGGGAACAACCCGAACATTCCGTCGTTTGCCGACCGGCTGGCGAATGTATTTTATCTCGGCGCGTTCATCGCGGTGAACCTCGCGGTGATGAATTTACTGCCGATTCCCGCGCTCGACGGCGGGCGCATCTTCGGTATCGTTGTGACGTTTATTATTGAGAAAATCACGAAAAAACGTGTGAACCCAAAGTATGAGGGGTACATTCACGCGGGCGGACTCGCACTGTTGATGCTGCTGATGGTCGTCGTTATGGTCAACGACGTTTTGCGGATAGTATGAGGACGTCTCGGCAAATTAATGTCGGCGGCGTCCCTATCGGCGGGGGGGCCGCCGTAACCGTACAGTCGATGACGACGACGCAGACCTCCGACGCGGCGGCGACTGCCGCGCAGATACGCGAACTTGAAAACGCGGGGTGCGAGATTGTGCGCGTAGCCGTGCCGGACATCGCGTCGGCGCGGGCGATTGCGGAGATAAAGCGCGGGATTACAATCCCGCTCGTCGCGGATATTCACTTCGATTACAGGCTCGCGCTCGCCGCCGTAGAGGCGGGTGCGGACAAGATACGTATAAATCCGGGGAACATAGGCGGGCGCGAAAACGTCCGCGCCGTCGCGGAGGCGTGCAAGCGGCGCGGCGTGCCGATTCGCGTCGGGGTGAATGGCGGAAGCCTGTCGAAGGAAATTCTCGCGAAATTCAACGGCGTTGCGACGGCGGAAGCCCTCGCGGAGAGTGCGGAGGAGCATATACGGCTCCTGCGGGAGCAGGATTTTGACGACGTTTGCGTGTCCGCGAAGTCCTCCGACGTGACGACGACTATTGCGGCGTACCGGCTCCTCGCGGAGCGGACGGATTTGCCGCTGCACCTCGGCGTGACGGAGGCGGGGACGGAGTACGCGGGGATTATCCGCAGCTCCGCCGGAATCGGAACCCTGCTCGCGGAGGGCATCGGCGACACGATTCGCGTTTCGCTGACCGCGCCGCCGGTTCGGGAAATCAAGGCGGGTCTTGAAATACTGCGGTCGCTGGGACTGAGAAAAACAGGCGCGAAAATGATTTCCTGTCCGACGTGCGCGCGGTGCAGATACGATATGTTCGCCGTTGCGGCGGAGGTTGAAGCGCGGCTGGACAAACTGCCGCCGGAGCGGGACATAACGGTCGCGGTGATGGGCTGCGCCGTGAACGGACCCGGCGAGGCGAGACACGCGGATTTCGGCATTGCCGGCGGCGACGGCGAGGGTGTGCTGTTCCGCAGGGGTGAGATTGTCGGGAAGGCGACGGAGAGCGAACTGGTCGAAAGACTTTTTAATTTAATTGACAATGATAGGAGCCAACCACAATGATTCACGAGATTGCGCCGTACGTTTTCCACAACGAGTACAAGCCCCGCGCGCCGAAGCCCGACGACTACATATTTATTTACGGCAAGAACCAGGTTGTTTTGGACTGCACGGACGAAAAAGCACCGCGCGCTCCGACTTTCGCGGACGTCGAAAGGTACAACCCAAAGCTGACGTACCTTTTCCGCATTGACGAGACGGCGTTTTTCCTGTTGGCGTTGAAGGATTTGCCCGCCGAGGGGTTCACGGAGGCCGACGGGTACAAGCCGCAGCCGACGTTCGTATTCAATATGTTACAGCCGAGGTATATGGCGTTCGCGGGACTGACAGCCGCGCACATCGCGGGGTGGTACGAGAAACGTCACATCTGCGGTCGTTGCGGCGCAACGCTTGTCCACAGCGAGGTCGAGCGAAAAATGGACTGCCCGGAGTGTCACGCGGAGGAGTTCCCGCAGATCAACCCCGTCGTAATCGTCGGCGTGACCGACGGAGACAAGCTGATGCTCACGCGGTACGCGAACCGCCCAGTCACGCATTTCGCGCTGATTGCGGGCTTCGCGGAAATCGGCGAGAGCTTTGAGGAGTGCGTACAGCGCGAGGTCCGCGAAGAGGTCGGACTGCGCGTGAAGAACATTCGGTTCTATAAGTCCCAGCCGTGGGCGATGTCCGGCAGCCTGCTCGCGGGATTCTACTGCGACCTCGACGGCGACGGAACCGTTACGCTGCAAGAGGACGAACTGTCCGAGGGAGTTTGGATTCCGCGCGGGGAGATTCCCGTGCAGGACGTCGGCTTCGCGCTGACGGCGGAGATGATTGAGCGGTTCCGCGTTGGAAAAGAGAATGAGCCGCTGAATTAAATCTTTCCGCGCAGCTTGCCGACGATGAGTGCGGCGACGGGAATAACGAAGCCGGACACGGCATTTGTACCGATACACAGGAAACTGTTGGAGAACGCTTCGAGTTCAAAGCGGCTTGTAACGAGATAGAGACCGCCGACGAGACCGAAAAACACAATCGGCGTGGAGAAAAACCGCGCTTCACGCGCGTTGAAGAGCTTTTTTGTGATGTTCATCAGGATAAACGCGAACGCCGTTATGATGATGAAGTCCGAAATTACCCACGCACAGAGCAGGAACGCCTCCATTCGGTCGAGCGGCTGCATTACGGTTATCAGCTTCGTAGTTGAAAAGAACGGCATCGGCATTCGCTGCAATACGCGGAAGCTGAGCGTCGCTATGCAGATTCCCGTTATGCTCGTAGAGACAATTCCGAGGTAAAGCGCGGCGCGGGAACCGCGCTTCCACGTGTTTTCTTTGTCGGAGATGTGGTCGCCGAGGAAGAAGAACAGCGAGAAATAACCCAGGATGCTTATCATAGGGACGCTTCCGCGCAGAACGGGTTTTATGTCAAAATACGTCACCGGAAAGAGATTTTTTATGTCAAACACCGGAATCAGGCACAGGGCGAGAATCGCGAGAATAAGAGCGAAAATGATGAACGACAGCTCGGAAAACCGCGCGAACGCTTCAATCCGGCCGCGCGCGGCGACGAGTACGATCGCCATCATCGTAATCACAAAGAAGCCTATGTTAGCCGACGGGAACATTGTTGACAGCATCTGTTCCGCGAAGTAGCGGATGTAAACCACGAACAGGAGCGCAATCCAGACCGCATAGAATACGAGAATCGCTTTTGAGACGACCTTGCCGAAGGCGAGGTCGTACACGTCCGAGAGGTTCGCGGGACCGTTCGCGCCGTTTTTGAAAAACGACGCGAATATTTTTGCGAGAAGCAGAACCGAGACGGAGGAGACAATCGCGGCGACCCAGCCCGCGTGATCCGCGCTCCTCGCGGCGACGGCGGGAAAAAGGCGCGTGATGGGCGAGTAGCTCGCGACCATATACATTGTCATCGCCTGACGCACGCTTATTTTGTTGTTTTCGGTTTTCATCGGCGTCACCACTCAATCCGGAATAATTTCAGGATAATGCTCATTATGCTGCGGCGGTGCATTTCCGGAAAATACCTGACCGCGAGAATTACGGAGACTAACGCCAGCGCGGCGTACAGCCACAGCTCTTTTTGCAGCCCGATTTTGCGCATTCCCCTGACGTCAAAGACGGCGACGGCGGCGAAAGCCGCGCCGAACAGAACTAACTGCATCATTTTTTGTCACCTTTAACCGTTTTGCTTCTGTACATTCCCGTCGGTTCGCGCAAATCGTAGGTGCGCCGTACCGTAGTGTCCACCGTGACTTCGATATTCAGCGTCGGGAAAACCTCGCCCCATTTGCCGTCCATTGCGGCTTTATCCCATTTCAGCGGGGTTTTCAGCCGCACGCGCTCACCGAGCTCAAAGCCGTCCTGACCGAGTTCCATCGACTTTGCGATGACCGCTTTGATGTTCGCCTCAACCTCGCGGCTGACATTGTCGGCGATTACCGCGAGCGCGGCTTCGGTATAAATGTCGTCAAGGCTGAGTTGTTCGGTGAGACTCGCGAACATCAGAAAATCATACTTTACGCCTTTGAGGGTGTCGCCGTCCCAAGTCGCGGTGAATTCGAGATTTTCCTGACGAATTTCCAGCGCGACATAGGAGCCGCTCGGATCCTTGACGGTCATAGGCGCGGAGAGTGCCTTGCCGATGAGATAGTTATACGCCGGCGACAGCTCGCGGTCATAGTAGCCGGCGAGCTTGAAGTCCCTGATAACCGCGAAGCCGGCGGGTTCAAATATCTTTTTCGGCATCTCGCCGCCGATCATCTCGGAGTGCGAAACCTCCGTGCATATCAGCGCGGGGACAATAGCCGCCTGATAGGGTATGCCGAGCGCGCCCACAAGGTCGATAATCCGGTACAGCCGCGAGATCGAAAGCTCGGCAATCGCCTCGTCGATATTGTCGAGCGCGTCGTTTATGCTGCGGTCCTCGGAGGCGGTGTCAATCAGAAAATCCTTTGCGGCACCGTCGCGGATTATAAAAACATTCGCGGAATACCGCGACTCGTAGTCGCGCGTGAAAAAGTCGATATATTTCGTAATCCCGTCACGCGCGGCCTCCTCGCCGATCAAGAGAAAATCGACGTAACCCAGATGCTGCCGCTTGTCGGAATAGATGTCCATCTGGCTGATCGCTTCGACGACGGTACGGCCGGTGAACGACACGATTTCGCTGGTTCTTTGCGAGCTTGAACCCTCGCCGCCGGCGGGCGCGGAGCGGTCCGCGACGAGCGTGACCTCAATATTCCCGCCCGTTTTGTCAACGCCGATGACCTGTACGACCTCAAAATCGGAAATCTCTGTCATTCGCGGCAAAATGCCGGCACCGCCGCAGGACGACAGCAGAACGGGAACTATGGCGAGAAGCGAAACGACGTTTTTCATTCGGAATCACCGCAGTTCTCACCGCCGTTCTGCGGTTTCGGCGGTGCCTGACGTATCAAATCCTCAGGATAGATGTTGATCGGACGCTCGCGCTTGCCCGACCAGTTGCGGCGCAGAATCGTGTCACTGTACATCTGCCGCCCCTCGTTGGCGACGCTCGGCGAGAGGTACGGCGTGCCGAAAATCTCAATCTCACACATACCGTAAATAATGAGTATAAGTCCGAGCGTTGTGGCGAACAGCCCGCCGGCTGTCGCGAACAGCACGAGAATGATGCGGTATGTGCGGTTTATGTTCGACAGGTCCTGACTTGGGACGACGAAACCCGTTATTCCGGCGGCCGCGATGATGATGACGACGCCGGGCGAGAGAATGTTCGCCGTAATCGCAGCCTGACCGACGACGAGCGCGCCGACAATGGACACGGCCTGCCCGACGGCGCGCGGCAGCCGCAGACCGGCTTCGAGCAGGACCTCAAACGCGAGCAGCATCAGCAGGACCTCCATATATGTCGGAAAGGGGACGCCGCGCTTGCTGGATATTATGGAAACAACGAGCTTCGTCGGAATCATTTCCTGATGAAACGTCGTAACCGCGACGTAAAACGCGGGGAGGACGAGCGAAGCGACGGTACACGTATAGCGCAGAATGCGGAAGAAAGACGCGAGAACGTAATGGTGCGCGTAGTCCTCCGGTGCCTGCATAAGCGAGTGGAAATCTATCGGCGTGATGTACGCGAGCGAAAGCCCGTCAACGATGATGCCGACGCGCCCTTCCAGCAGACAGCCGACTAATTTATCGGGGCGTTCCGTGTACATCGCCTGGGGAAACATTGTCAGGGTGTTTTCGTACAGCACGGATTCGACCTGTCCCGCGGTCGTGAGGCCGTCCGTATCCTCGTCCTCGAATTTCTTAATAATCTTTGCGGTGGTTTCGGAATTGGCTATGCCGTCGATGTAGACGACGGCGACGGACGTATTTGTGCGCCGCCCGACGGTCAGCTGATGCACTTTCAGATCCTCCGACCTCACGTAGCGGCGGACAATCGAGGTGTTGACGCGCAGAGACTCGACGAAGGACTCGCGGGAACCTTTGAGGACGTTTTCGTTCGTCGGTTCGGCGATGCCGCGCTTCTCAAAGCCCTTGGAGTCGAACGAGACCGCCGTCGCGCAGTCGTCAAAGACGACGAGCAGTCCGCCGAACAGCAGCTCCGCGAGCGCGTCCGTCATCGTGTCTAATTCTTTGCGCTGTCCGTGGTAGACGCGGCCGCGCATTATCGCCTCAACCGCGCCGCGTCCGTCCTCGACGGCGGCGAAGCCGCGCTCGGTCAACAGCGGTTGCAGGACGTGTTCGTAGGCGATATCCGACGAAATCATTCCGTCGATGAAGATAACCGTACAGTGCAGGTTGCGCTCGCGGTTAATCACGTAATCCGTGTAAACGGTGTCATCGCTCTCCGTCATTCGCGCGCGGAAATTGGAAACGCAGACGGTTTCGCGGTCGGGAATATGCGGTTTCGGGTCGGTTTTTTTGAACATAACTACCTCCGGGAATTCCAATCAAAGTATTTATTTCCCGAAATGTCAAAAATATCAAAATTAATGATTGATATTTTGTAACGGATGTTGTAAAATTACAGCAAGTTCATAAATCCGACACAAATATAAGGGAGGAATAACTTAATATGGAAGCACTGTTTAAGTTAAAGCAAAACAAGACCACCGTAGGCACAGAGATCATCGCGGGCTTTACCACGTTCTTCGCAATGGCGTACATCATCGTCGTAAACCCAGGGATTCTCGCGCAATCGGGAATGGAATGGGGCGCAGTATTCCTCGCGACAATTATCTCCGCCGTCGTCGGCACGCTTGTTATGGGACTGTTTGCGAATGTTCCGTACGCGCAGGCACCCGGAATGGGACTTAACGCGTTCTTTGTGTACACGGTCTGTTTCGGACTCGGCTACACGTGGCAACAGGCGTTGAGTATGGTTTTCGTCTGCGGCATAATCAACATCATCATCACTGTTACGAAAATCCGCAAATACATCATCAAGTCTATTCCGCGCTCCCTGCAACACGCAATCTCCGGCGGTATCGGTCTGTTTATCGCGTATATCGGCTTCTTAAATATCGGCTTTGTCGAACTCGGCGCGGTGCCGTCAATGGCGATAATCAACTCGCCGGAGCTGTTGCTGTTCCTGTTCGGACTGCTGCTTATCGTCGTTCTGCTCACGCTTAAAGTTAAGGGCGCGATACTCATTTCGATTATCGCGACGACGGTTCTCGGCGCGCTGATCGGCGTCGTCAGCTTCGGCGGAGCCGATACGATCAGCTTTGCGGATTCGGCGAAAGCACTGCCGACGACGCTCGGCGTAATCTTCACGAAGGAAGGCCTCGGCTCGCTGTTTACCGGCGGAGGACGCAGCATTGTAATCGTGCTGGTCACAATCTTCTCGTTCTCCCTCTCGGATACGTTTGACACAATCGGAACATTTATCGGCACCGGCCGCCGCAGCGGAATCTTCTCCGAAGCGGACGAAAAAGCGATGGAGTCCTCCGTCGGATTCAAGACGAAGATGGACAAGGCCCTCTTTGCGGACGCAATCGCGACCTCCGTCGGCGCAATCTTCGGAACGTCTAACACCACGACTTACGTCGAATCCGCCGCCGGTATCGCCGAGGGCGGACGGACGGGACTGACGAGCGTCGTCGTCGCGGTTTTGTTCATCATCAGCGCGTTTGCGGCTTCGTTCGTGTCCGCGATTCCGACCGCCGCAACGGCTCCCGCGCTCGTCATCGTCGGTATTATGATGGCGTCGAGCTTCATTGACGTCAAGTGGACGGACCTCGACGAGGCGGTTCCCGCGTTCTTCGCGGGCGTGTTTATGGCGTTCTCGTACAGCATTACGACCGGCATTGCGACGTCGTTCATCCTGTACTGCATCGTCAAAATCTGCAAAAAAAAGCTCAAAGAGGTCCACCCGAGTATGTGGGTCTGCACGTGCCTGTTTGTGCTGAACTTCATTCTGCAAGCGGTCATTTAGGTTATGAAAAAGCTCGTATGCTTCACGGGGGTTGAGGCCCCCGGCGGAAGAACCGAGGTTGGGGCTGCCGGCGGCGGAAACCCGCCGCACAGCCTCTATTGGGCGATTGTTGACGGGGAATTGCGGCAGGTCAAGGTCCTCGCGGAGCGCGATTTGCTGTGGTTTCCGGGGTTCGCCGTCTGGGTCGGCGTGTTTGAGTGCGATTTTGAACAGGGGTTCATCACGCACGTCGGCTACGCCGAAAGTATAGTGACGGGCTATTCCGTCGCCGCGCCGAAAGACGGCGAAATCGTCCTCGGCGTGGAAGAAACGGCGTACAAATTCGCGCCGAACACGCCGGCTTACATCGCGTCCAAGGGTTCGCTCGTGACGGATTTCAAGAGTACGGTCGGGGAGCTTGAAGCGTCGTGGGACGACAACTGGTTTTTGAAGCTCAATGGCGACGGCGCGATTGAGACGATGTGGGTCGTGAAGGGCGGAGGGGGCGAATCCCCGCAGCTCGCGCAGATTAAGCGTTTCAGGGCGGCGTGGGGTCCGGCGGCCGAAAACGGACTCGCGATTGAGTACAATTACTACGCGCCGCCGATTGAGGACGGTGTGAAAAAGCCGCTGTTCATATGGTTTCACGGTCTGCACGGCGGGACCTCGACTTGGACGAACCTGTTTGAGTTCAACCCGATTTCGACGTGGACGGAGGACGCGATTCAATCGCAGTTCCCGTCGGGCGGCGCGTATCTGATGACGCCGCGCGCGAACGAGGATTTGCGCCCCGGTCACGGGCTTTCGTGGAATGCGGCGCACGTCGCGCCGTTCTTCGCCGCGCTCGACGACTTTCTGGCGAAAAACCCGAATATCGACGAAAAGCGCGTCTACGTCGGCGGGTTTTCGATGGGCGGGGGAATGACGTGGCT
>JAISJC010000060.1 GCA_031261745.1 Oscillospiraceae bacterium | reverse complement strand
GCTGGGTCAGGGTTTCCCCCATTGCCCAATATTCCCCACTGCTGCCTCCCGTAGGAGTCTGGGCCGTATCTCAGTCCCAATGTGGCCGTTCAACCTCTCAGTCCGGCTACTGATCGAAGTCTTGGTGAGCCATTACCTCACCAACTAACTAATCAGACGCGAGCTCATCTTTCGGCAATAAATCTTTGGTATCAGGGAGATGCCACCCCGATACATTATGCGGTATTAGCAGCCGTTTCCAGCTGTTGTCCCCCACCGAAAGGCAGATTGCTCACGCGTTACTCACCCGTCCGCCACTGTCCTCAGGAGCAAGCTCCCGATTCTCGTTCGACTTGCATGTGTTAGGCACGCCGCCAGCGTTCGTCCTGAGCCAGGATCAAACTCTCAATAAATTGTATCTTAATCGCTTACGCGAATAAAATCGCCATCCATTGATTTGCTTATCTTAGCTTCTCAAAGAAAATTTTTATACTTACCCGTTCGGTCGCTGACAACGCCGACAGGCAAGTTAGAGTCCCTTTTTTCCGGATAGCACCAAAGGTATAGGTGCTATTCCAGGTGTTTCATATTATCACATTGTTTAATTTACAAGGTACGCATCCGGCTCGTCAGTGTCGCTTTTTGTCGCGTCCCGTTCGGAGCAGGGTCATCATATTAACACACCCCCAAACGGTTGTCAAGCACTTTTTTCAGTTTTTTTTAATTATTTTTTAACGAACCGCAAAAAGCCCTGTAATTGCCGTATTTATTGCCATAAAATTCTTTTTTCGCCTTATTTTGCACTTATACATTATAATTACAATTCAAATGCGAAATGTCTTGACATAGTCCAAAGGTTGTTATAAAATAGGTAGGTTAAATGAACAAGCCTATACCCCCGTTCATAATCTTAAAGGAAACGGAGGTGTATTCTTTACTATGCCATATCTCATCGCAGCAGCTACGTTAATAGTCGGCTTGCTCGCCGGCTTCTTTGGAGGCAGAGTCCTTCTCAAAAGAGCTTCGGAAAAAGATTTGAACAGCGCGGAGGAGAGAGCGAAAAACATACTCAACGACGCCATTAAACAGTCTGAGGCAAAAAAACGCGAAGCACTGCTTGAAGCAAAGGAAGAAATACACAAAAACCGCAGTGAGTACGAGCGCGAAGTCAAGGAACGCCGCGCCGAAATCACAAAACAGGAGAATCGCCTGCGGCAAAAGGAAGAAACCCTCGATAAGAAAACCGAGACCTTGGAGAAAAAGTCCGAAACACTCGCAGATAAGCTCTCCGCACTCGACACGCAGCACGAGGAGGTCGCGCTGATTAAGCGTTCGCAGCTTGAAATGCTCGAAAAAATCTCCGGTTACACCGTTGAGGAAGCCAAGGCGTACCTGATTCGCAACCTCGAAAGCGAAGTCACACACGAGGCGGCGATGAAAATCAAGGACATTGAGGAGCATCTCAAAGAAGAGGCCGACGAAAAAGCGCGCGAGTACATCTCCCTCGCAATCCAGCGCGTCGCCGCCGACCAGGTTGTTGAAGCGACCGTCTCCGTGGTGCCGCTGCCGAACGACGAGATGAAAGGCCGCATCATCGGGCGCGAGGGTCGCAATATCCGCGCAATCGAGACGCTCACCGGCGTCGACCTGATAATCGACGACACGCCGGAGGCAATTACGCTGTCCAGCTTCGACCCCGTGCGTCGCGAAGTCGCGCGGTTGTCGCTCGAAAAGCTTATTCTCGACGGACGCATTCACCCGGCGCGCATTGAAGAGATGGTTGAAAAGGCGAAGCGCGAGGTCGAGGTCACAATCAAGGCGGAGGGCGACCGCGCCACGTTCGAGACCGGCGTCCACGGTCTGAATCCCGAAATCATCAAGCTCCTCGGCCGTATGCGCTACCGGACAAGCTACGGGCAGAACGTCCTCGCGCATTCAATCGAGGTCTCGCACATCGCCGGTCTGCTCGCGTCAGAGCTGGGCGTTGACGTGATGACCGCGAAGCGCGCCGGACTGCTGCACGACATCGGCAAGGCGATTGACCACGAGGTCGAGGGCAGTCACGTCACAATCGGCGTGGACATCGCGAAGAAGTATAAGGAGAGCGAAGCCGTTATCCACGCGATTCACGCGCACCACGGCGACGTTGAGGCGAAAACCGTCATCGCCTGTATCGTTCAGGCGTCCGACACGATCTCCGCCGCCCGCCCTGGCGCGCGCCGCGAGAATATCGAGAACTACATCAAGCGTCTCGAAAAGCTCGAAGAACTCACGAATTCGTTCAACGGCGTTGAGTCCTCGTACGCAATTCAGGCGGGACGCGAGATACGCATTATGGTCAAGCCGGAGGTCATCTCCGAGGATCAGATGATTCTGCTCGCCCGCGAGATTGCGAAGCGGATTGAGAACGAGCTTGAATATCCCGGACAAATCAAGGTCAACCTATTGCGTGAAACAAAAGCGATCGAATACGCAAAATAACAATCAACGGGCGGCAAAGCCGCCCGTTTTTTCAAAAGAGGTAATCAATGTCACAGTCAAACAAGAAAACCAAATTCACGCCCGACAACACCCGCACCGTCTCGTTCTCCCTTATGGGACCTGAGAGCGGCGGTCCCTGCTCCGTTGATGTGACGGACGATAAAATCACGCGCATTCGCCCGTACCACTATCCGGAGGGTACGCGCAAGGTGTCGAATCCGTGGGAAATTAACGCGCGCGGCAGCAGCTTCTCCGCGCCGGACCGCGTGACAATCTCGCCGTTCGGTCTGGGCTACAAGTCGCGCGTGTACTCAAAAAACCGCGTGAAGTACCCGTTAAAGCGCGTGGACTTCGACCCGAACGGCGAACGCAATCCGCAAAACCGCGGCAAGTCCGGCTATGTTCGCATATCGTGGGACGAGGCGGCGCAGATCGTCGCGGACGAGATTAACCGCGTAAAGGACAAGTACGGTATGGAAGCCGTCCTATGCCAGTCCGATATGCACGGCGAGGGAAAGCACGTCGCGCCGTCGCACGGCTGCCCCAACCGTCTGCTGTCAATCCTCGGCGGCTACACGCTGCAAATGCGGAATATGGACTCTTGGGAGGGCTGGTTCTGGGGCGCAAAACACGTCTGGGGCTGCGAACCCGTCGGCGAGATGATGCCGATGACGAACCTGTTTCCCGACATCGCGAAGAACTCCGAAATGCTGCTCTACTGGGGCTGCGACCCCGAAACAACGCCCCTCGGCGTCGTCGGACAAATCACGTCGCGCCTGTGTTACTGGCTGTCGTCCATCGGGCTGAAATCCGTCTTTGTTTGTCCGGACCTGAACTACGGCGCGGCCGTCCACGCGGACAAGTGGATTCCCGTCCTGCCGTCCACGGACGTCGCGTTGCAGCTCGCAATCGCGTATGAGTGGATTACAAAGGATATGTTCGAGAAAGAGTATATCGACACGCACGCCTACGGCTTCGACAAATTCGCCGAGTACCTTGACGGTACGGAGGACGGCATTCCTAAAACGCCCGAATGGGCGAGCGGGAAGTGCGGCGTCCCCGAATGGACTATCAAGGCTCTCGCGCGCTCGTGGGCAAAAAACATCACATCTATTATCCACGGCAACGGCGGCAGCTTCATTCGCGGTCCGTACGCGACGGAACCGGCGCGGCTCGAAGCTATGCTCCTCGGAATGCGCGCCGTCGGCTCGCCCGGCGTTCATCAGGCAAAGATTATCGAATTCAATATGTGGAACCGTGACTTCCCCCTGCCGTATCAGGGGAGCTTTATACCCGCTCTGCCGACAATCGCCGACCCGCTGCGTCCCGTTGACGGCGATGTCCACCCGGAAATCAATATGAACCGCTATACGCTGACCGACGCGCAGAAAGAGCGCGCGCCGGAGCTTGTCGAGCTGTTCAAGCAATACCCCGCGCCGAAGCAGTTTATCCCGCGCTGCCTCATTCACCGCGCAATCCTCGACGGCGAAGCGGAATGGTGGGGCTTGCAGTGCTTCTCATCCAGTCAGCAGCCGGATAAAAACAACTTCCGCAAGCCGACGACCGAATATCAGTTTGAAAAAATGCAGTATCCGCGCCCCGGTCTGTCACGGATTCATATGCTGTGGACGGATGCGCCGTGCCAGACGACTTGCTGGAACGACGGCAACCTCTCCATCAGGGCAATGCGCGACGAATCCATTGAGTTTATGGTCGCGCAGCACCCGTGGCTCGAAAATGACTGCTACTTTGCGGACATCATCCTCCCCGTCGCGACAAAGCACGAGATGAACGACATCGGAAACGACCTGTCCAGCGGCGCGTATGTGTCGATTTACCTCGAAAAGCAGTGCGTCCCCCCTGTCGGCGAATCGCTGTCAGATTTCGACGTGTGCGCAAAGGTCGCGGAGAAGCTCGGCAAGGACGTCTACGATGCGTATACCTGCAATATGTCCGAGCAGGACCGCGTGAGATATTTCTACAAGGTCACGGGCTGCGAGGACTTTATGACGTGGGAGGAATTCCAGAAAAAGGAGATTTTTGTCCTTCCGTGCAAAGAGGACGCGCAGGATTTGCCCGCCGGTCTCGCCGGTTTCGCGGAAAACCCGCTTGCAAACCCGCTTACGACTCCGACGGGACTGCTCGAATTCTCGTCCTCGCACATCGAAAAGTATATGCCCGACGACGTTGAGCGTCCGCCGGTTCCCCATTGGATTGAGTCGAGCGAAACGCACGACGAGCGCGTCTCCTCCGACCGCGCAAAGGGCTTTCCGCTGCTGCTGATGTCGAACCACGGCCGCTGGCGTATGCACGCGCAGTGCGACGACATCATATGGAACCGCGAAACGCCTACAATGAAAGTAAAGGGCTTTGACGGCTATATGTACGAACCGGTCTGGCTCCACCCGACGGAGGCCGCGAAGCGCGGCATCGCCCACGGCGATGTTGTAAAGGTACACAACGAGCGCGGGATTGTGCTGTGCGGCGCGTATGTGACGGAGCGGCTCACACCCGGCGTGTGCTACGTGGACCACGGCAGCCGCCTTGACCCGATTATCCCCGGCGTTCTCGACCGCGGCGGCGCGATTAACACCATCTCCCCCGCGAACATCACGTCCAAACACGCGACGGGAATGGCGACCTCCGGATTCCTCGCCGAAGTGACTAAGGTCGCGGATTCCGAGTGGACCGAATGGCGGCGCGACTATCCCGAAGCGTTCGCCCGCAAGTTAGACGCGGCGACAGGCGTCTGCCTCGACGGCTGGCTGATAAATTAACGTTACAAAATCGTTTTTTACGGTCTTTTTTCACCGTTAAATGACAAAATTCCTCTTGCGTTCGCTGTTGATTTGTTATATAATAGTCTATCCTTTATAATAAGGCGGATTATATGAAAAAGACATCATTTCTTACCGATATGATGAATAAGCTCGGACTCGGTATGCGCACCAAGCTCATCTCGCTGTTCCTCATTGTGAAGATTATACCGCTTATCATCATTGCGGTCATTGCCTTTAACCAAATCAGCGCGCTCGGCACCAACCTGCGGGCAATCGCGGTTAAGGACTCGCAGGACGCACTCAACGCGCTCGCCGTTGACAATATTGAGCGTATGAGTACGGACCTCGCCTCGCGCGTCGCCGAGTTCCTTTACGGGCGTGATGACGACATCCGCTACCTTGCGACAATGGCGGCGGCTCTCGGCGGCGATATCGACCGAATTGAGGAGGGTTACACCGCATTCGTCCGCGCCAAGACCAAGCGCGTCGTCGATGTCGGCGAATGGGTTCTGGACGAGGATCAGAACAAATGGGTTCCCGTCACAACCCGCGATATGTCCGATACAATCGGCGAATCCACCAATAAAGTCAACGAGGACGTGCGATACGGCTCGACGTTCCATCCGATTGCCGCGTCGCCGCTCGAATATATTGACGCCCCGCTGTACGACGAAGTTACGTTCGTCGGACTTGACGGCAAGGAGCTGCTGCGCATCTCCACCACGGATATGCAAAACTCGCGCAAGGTCAACTACGCGGACTGGTTCACAACTGGTGAACTGCGTGACATTTCCGATAAATCCAACACGTTTGTCAGAGCCGAGGACTACTGGCTCGCCCTGCCGGCTCTCGCCCCCGGCAACGACATCTATGTTTCCGATGTTGTCGGCGCGTACGTCGGCTCGAACTACATCGGCCCGTATACCCCGCTGAATGTTCAGACCGCCGTCGATACGCGCGGTTATCCGATTGACTATAATCCCGAAGCGCAGTCCTACGCCGGTCAGGAAAACCCGAACGGTCAGCGTTTTGAGGGCATCGTCCGCTGGGCGACTCCGGTCTATATAAACGGCGAGAAAATCGGCTACGTTACTCTCGCGCTTGACCACGACCATATTATGGAGTTCGTTGACCAT
Organism: Oscillospiraceae bacterium; assembly: GCA_031261745.1. Lineage (GTDB taxonomy): Bacteria > Bacillota > Clostridia > Oscillospirales > Oscillospiraceae > JAIRRO01. Next base: position 11,647 of record JAISJC010000060.1, on the reverse strand, counting down.
CAGACCCCGATGGAGGAGCGTTATACCGAGCTGCCGAGTGCGTTTGAGGGTAACTACTCGTTCATCTGGGACTACCAGTGCCGCTCAATTGCGCACCCGCGTCACAATTCCATCGTCGGCTTTGATCCGGAGACGGGCGACCCGCAAATTCCGTGGGTTTCTCAAACGATTTACCTCGATTTGCTGCGCAATTCCGGATTTACGGACGCGCAAATTAACGCGATGAGTGCGGCGGAGCGCGTTGCCGCGCTAAAAGGGAATTGGAGCAATCTTATCGAGCATTCCGTTACCGGCGATCCTATTTACGATCTGATCATCGGACAAAAGACCTTTGACGATCAGGCGCGCACGGACACCGCGAACGGTCCCGACCCCGACCATACCGCCGCGCCGGACCTCACGCGCGCGGGCTTAGTCGGGCTTGACGGCAGATACCTGAATAACGCGCCGCAATGCACCGGCTGGCTCGACCTGACGGAGCGCGGCGGCTCCGGCAGTCTGTATATTTTATGGAGCGGCAACTACAAGCTCAACACCGCCGCCGCAATCCCCTACTACACCGGTCATTACGCGCCGAGCGAAGCCAACGGCGGCTCGCGCGTCGGCTTCGGCTTCATCGCAATCGGCGCGTCTATTGAGGACTTCACCGATCCCGCGCAGCGCACGCAGGATTCGCTCGACAACGCCGCAAGAGAGAATCTGGATTCCACAACGACGCAACTCGTAGCGACCACGGCGGCTATCATCATCCTCGTCGTGTTCGTCGCTATCTGGCTCGCGGGCTATATCACCAATAACATCACGCTGATTATCGACGGTATCTCGCGCTTCCGGAGCGGCGAGCGTCAGTTCCGCTTCAAGTCCGAGGCACGCGACGAATTCGGAGAGCTTGCGCACTCGTTCGACCAGATGGCGGATTCCGTCGTCAGCTCCGTCAACTCCCCGCTTTCAATTACAGATATGGATCTGCATATCATCTATATGAACGATTACGGTCTGAGCTTCAACGGCACCACGCTCGACGATATTGTCGGTCTCGATTATCAGTCCACGACCATTTACCCGAAGGATTCGGTGTACGACCCGATTCGCGCCCTGCGGGAGGACCGCGAGGCCGAGGTGTTCTTCTACGCGTCGCGCAACCGTTACTATAAGGGTTCCGCGAACTATCTCTTGGACAGCGCGCATATCCGCATCGGATACATTATAATTACAACCGACGTTACGGAGCTTTCGCTCAAACAGATTGAGCTTGAACACGCCGTCGATTCAGCTAACCGCGCGAACGAGCACAAGGGCGAGTTCCTCGCCCGTATGTCCCACGAAATCCGCACGCCGATGAACGCGATTATCGGCATAACAAGCATCGTCCGCCGCCGTCTCGGCGAATTGGCGATTCAGTCGTCCGAGGTCGGCGATATCGTTGACAACGTCGCGCAGATTGAGACGTCCAGTCAGCACCTGCTCGGCCTGCTCAACGACATTCTCGATATTTCAAAGATTGAAGCCGGTAAAATCGAAATCACCGAAGAGGTTATGGAACTCACCAAGCTCTATGAGATGGTTGACAATATTATCCGTCCGCGCTGCGCCGAGAAAAACATAGTCTACGATACGGTTTTTGAGCATTTTGAGCCGGACACGTTCCTCTCCGACCCCCTGCGTCTGCGGCAGGTTCTCATTAACCTGCTCGGCAACGCCGTGAAGTTCACGCCGGAGCTCGGTCACGTATTCTTCTCAATCAAGCGCAAAGCGCAGAAAGACGGCAAATCCCTCGTTGAATTTGTCGTGCGCGACACGGGCATCGGTATCTCGGAGGACAGCCTGAACACAATCTTCAAACCGTTTGAGCAGGGCGACAGCCTCGTCACCCGCAAGTACGGCGGAACCGGACTCGGACTGTCCATCTCGCGCCGCATTGTCCAGCTGCTCGGCGGCGACATCACCGTCAAGTCGCAGCTCGGCGACGGCAGTGAATTTGCCTTTGAGATTTGGCTCGATGAAACGGATTCCACCGAGGACGCGCTCTCGGTCACGCCGGAGGACGCGGCGGGACGGTTCGTCGGCAAGCGGCTGCTGCTCGTTGACGATGTTGAAATCAACCGGATGATTGTCTCCACGATGCTTGAAGATACAGGGCTTGAAGTCGTCGAGGCGGACGACGGTGTAACCGCAGTCGAAGCGTTCAAAAACTCGCCCGTCGGTTCGTTTGACATCATTCTGATGGACATTCAGATGCCGACTCTCGACGGCTACGGCGCGACGCGTGAGATTCGCGCGCTAAACCGCGCGGACGCAATTACGGTTCCGATTGTCGCCCTGACCGCGAACGCGTTCAAGGACGACATCGACAAGGCCCTTGAATCCGGTATGAATTCGCACATCGCGAAGCCCGTCGAGCTTGACACCCTCGTCGAAACGCTATTTAAGTATTTGGTGTAAACGCAGCGAAATTCACCCGCCGCCGATATTAATCGGCGGCGGGTTTGTGTTTGCGCTATCTCGGTCCCGCGCCGTTTTCGATTTCCGGCAGGACCTCGCCGTTGACGAACCGCGTCGGCAGCCCGCCAAGCATCGTAACCACCTTCGCGGCTTCCGCGCGCGTAATATCCGCTCTCGGACGGAAAGTACCGTCGCCGTATCCGTTAAGCACGTTGTTCACGGAGAGCTTGACAATCGCGGCGTTGCTCCACGCGTTTGTCGTTTCGGAAACGTCGGTGTAAACGCTGTCGTGCAGGTTCAGCGTGTCCTCAATGTTCGTGTAACGCTCCGCCATCACGGCGAATTCCTCACGCGTCACCGCGCGGTCGGGTTCAAATACCGTCGCCGACATTCCGTTTACAAGCCCAACGCTCTTCGCCGACGCAATTGCCGCATTCGCCCAGTGGTTCTGCGTGTCGTTAAACGCCGCCGCGCCTCCGTTACCCTCCGAAACACCGGCAAGACGCAGCAGAAGCGAGGCGGCCTCCGCCCGCGTGAGCGTGGACTGCGGCTCAAAGGTTTTCGCGGACTTGCCGTAGATTATCCCCTGTCCGTAAAGCCCGATGATATAGCTCTGCGCCCAGTGGGCCTCAATATCGTTGAACGGCAGACCGTTCAGCCACGCGGCGTAGTTGTCCCACATCCACGCGGGTTCCTGTCCCAACGCCCAGCTCCCCGCGCCGCGAATGCCGTAGTGCCGCACGAGCGCGAGCTTTTTCTCATAGCTCCGCGCGTCGTCGTACCAGACGTCATACGTCCCCGCCGCAACCTTTCTGCCACCCCACGTCGTAACATTGTCGTCCGCTCCGACAACAATTGTCGCGCGGGCGCACTCCTTTGTTTCGTCGTACCAAGTCACCGCGTTCGTGGTTTCGACGAGATATTCAATGTCGTTGAGCGTCCACGCCGCGCCCTTTGTGCCGTTGCTCGACCAGTAACGCCCGTAAAACGGAATGCCGAGCATCAGCTTTTCCGGCGCGACGTATTTCAGGCCGTATTCAATCGACTTCCTGATGAAATTATAGCTCGAAACCGCGCCCGGCTCCCCGCCCTCGTAGGATTCGTCGTACGTCATCATAAAAATGTGGTCGCAATATTCGCTCAACGCCGCGTAGTCATAGCCGCCCTGCCAGCCGACGTTCGTGTTGTACGGGTTAGGCGCGACGCAGACGGTCAGCGACGCGCTCTGCGGCAACGCCCCGCGCAGCAGACGGATAAAGTCTGTAAAATCTGCGCGGTCGTTCTCGTTTATATTCTGAATGTCAATATCCAGCCCGTCCAGTCCGTACTGCGCGACGGACGCCGCAATCCACGAAGCGCAGGCCGCGCGGTTCGCGAGCATTTTGCGCGCGTTCTCGCGGTTCCAGTGGTTCGACAGAAACGGCGTGACCGATATTTTGCGGTCGCGCATCGCCGCAATCAGCAGCGGGTCCGGCAGCTTTGTGTAGATTATCGTTCCGTTCGTGCCGCACTCGTAATAGTCGGGCGAGACAATGTTAATGCAGTCGCCGACGCGCTGCATTCGTTGCAGGTATGTGTTCGTCGTGCCGCCGTAAAGGTACGAAATGCTCTTGTACGCCGCCGCCCGCGGCGTAAAAATCGCCGTAACGGTTAAAACCGCGGCGAACAGTGTTGTAAATCGTTTCATTATATATCTCCTGAATTTAGCTAATCCTTTTCGCTGATATTTTGACCGCCGCGCGGCAAAATATGAACGTCAATCTTTACTAAAAATGAGGTACAACTCTTGAAATTTACAAAACGCCTGCTCGCGGCGGCGATAGCCGCGCTACTCTCGACGGCACTGATTCCCGTTGCGGCGGCGAAGGACGCAGCGGCGTCGCAAACCTACACGGTGCAGTCCGGCGACAGCCTGTGGAGCATATCGCGCAAGTTCGCGACGACCATTGACGAGCTGCGGCGGCTCAACAAACTCGCAAGCGACCTGATTCTTGCGGGCGCAATCCTCAAAGTTTCCGAACCGGCGTCACCCGACGGCGGACTCTACGTCAATTACGTGATTCAGCGCGGCGACACGCTCGGCAAAATCGCCGAGGCCTACGGCACGAAAATCGAGTTCATCCGCAGCCTCAACGGCATCTCCGGCGACCTGATCTACGCCGGAGCGACAATCAAGGTTCCCGCCCGCGCGGGGACGCCGCCCACACCGTTCCCTCCCGCTCCCGCCGCACCGTCCAAAACGTATTCGACGTACACCGTCAAATCCGGCGACACGGTTTGGAGCGTCTCGCTCCAATTCGGCATTCCGATGCAGGAGCTTTTGAGCGACAACGGTCTGAACACAAGCTCCGTGCTGAACCTCGGCCAGAAGCTCCACGCCGCCGTCTACACGATACCCGTCAAACCCACTCCCGGCGCGAAGTTCGGCGAGTACCTCGACTGGTGGACGGAGGCGCAATACGTCGTTCCGATTAACAGGGTCGTGAAAATCACGGACTTCTCGACGGGCAAATCGTTTACAATCAAGCGCACCGTCGGCGCGGGTCACGCGGACTGCGAGCCGCTGACAAGCTCCGACACGGCGGCGGCAAAAGCCGTTTTCGGCGGCTACACGTGGAACACCCGCGCCGTAATCGCGGAGGTGAGCGGACGCAAAATCGCCGCGTCGATGTCCTTTTACCCGCACGACATCTCGTATATAATGAATAACGGCTTCGACGGCCATTTCGACCTGTATTTCGCGAACTGCATACGCCACGCGGACGGCAAACCGGATCCGAATCATCAAAAAATGGTGGAAAAAGCCGCCGGCAGATAATTTAATGAGGAATATTTGCGGTGCGGTCTTGACCGTGCCGCTTTTTCGTGTTATCATCTGTATATTAAACAAAAACAATACTTTGGAGGACACGCATTATGTTAAAAAGCACCAAGTTTGTAGACCTGCTCGACGCGCCATTTTCGCGGCGCGGGTCATTCCTCGCATTCGCAAACGACAACTACGGCGAGGACCTTTACGGCAAGTGCAACCTCTGGCTCTGTTCCAGCCGCATCACCGGCATCACGGACTTCAACGTCAACAACGGCTTCCGCATCCTCAAATTACAGCTCGTCAAGGACGGCAAACCGTTGCCGTCCGTCATCTCCACCACGCCGTACGAGGTGATTTTGCAGTCGCGCTACGGCTCCGTTCGGTTCACGTTCGCGGAGCGCAAGCTCGTACTCGCAACCTCCGACAGCCCTGACGTCTCGCTGCGTATGACGCTGCAAAAGACCGTTTCGTGGTTCGTGGACCCCGAACCGCCCACGCCGCTGACTAAGGTGGACGGCGCGGTCATTGATTTCCGCGCGTCAAAGCTGCAAGTCTATTCCGACAATCTGTGGCAGAACAGCAACTACACCGAGGCGCGCCCCGGCGCGGACGGCAAGCTGTTCATCGCGTTCGAGGATTTCTTCAAGGGCGAGCCTAAAATCCGCGCCGGCTATCCGTCCTACGCCGACGGCGTTGCGGACGTCAAGGCGGATTTCGACGACTACTGCGAGGATATCTGCCCGAAGCTCCCCGCGGAATTTGAGCCGGGACGGCTGCAAGCCCTGTGGCAGAACTGGTCGATGACCGTCGAGCCGGACGGCGAGAGCGCGTACAAACGCCGTATGGTCAAGATGATTCACAGCATTTTCGAGGGCGCGTTCGTCTGGCAGCAGCCGCTGCAAGCGATTGTACACGCCCGCAACCCCGCGATTGCGTGGGATATTTTCTGCTCCGGCTTTGAGCATATGGGCGAGGACGGCAAAATGACCGACAGCCTGACGTACGAGGACGTGCCGAGCTTCGGCTTAAAGCCGCCGGTTCACGGAACCGCGCTCCTGTGGCTGATGGATAACCTCGACTTCTCAAAACTCCCCGCCGCCGAAAAAGCGTGGGTCTGGGAGGGTCTGAAAAAGTGGACGGACTTCTGGACGAACACCCACGACGTGGACGGCGACGGCGTAGTCGAATTCGCGGGGCTGCTTGAAACCGGCTGGGAGGACGCGCCGTATTTCAACGTCGGCTTCCCGTGCGCCAGCCCCGACCTCAACGCGCTCGTCGTCCTGCAAATGGAGGCCCTCGCGCGGCTCGGCCGCGACATCGGCAAGGACGAGACAATTTGCGCCGAGTGGGAATCCAAGGCAAAAACCCTCACGAAAAAAATAGTCGAGAAGTTCTGGAACGGCACCGAATGGTTCGCGTTCAACGCGAAAACCGGTGAGAAGTCCGATTCGCACACAATCTCGCTCTACTTCCCGCTGCTCCTCGGCGACCGCCTGCCGAAGGAAGTCGTTGACAAGTCGATTGAGTTCATCTTCGCGCCGAATCACTTCGACACGCCGTACGGCCTCGCGACGGAAACGCTCGACTCCGACTATTTCTTCCACGGCTTCACGCAGGGCAGCGTAATCACGCCGTCGAGCTTCTGGATGTCCCTCGCGCTCGAAGCGTGCGGCCGCGCCGACCTCGCGAAAAAGGTTTCGCGCGCCTACTGCGCTATGCAGCGCGACACGGGCTTCTTCCACATTCACAACGCCCTCACGGGCAAGGAGGACCGCAGCCTGACCGCGTTCGGCGAAAAGGGTCTGTTCTGGTCGGCTTGGTCGTCCGGCGCGTACATCTACCTCGCGGGACGCTACGGCGAATAATTTCACACACGAAAACGGCGGTGGGATGAACCCGCCGCCGTTTTATTTTGCTATTTCGGCAGCCTGTCGCTGAACATCAGCGTCATCAGCCCGCCCTTGCGGTTTTCGCTCGGCGGCGTCAGCACGCCCGTTTTCACGAGCTGCTCCAGTACGCGCGTGCGTATCTCGTTGGTTGAGAGCTGGTCCGTTGACCATTCGCGGCAAAGCTCCTGCATATGCGTGGGGAATTTCGGCTTGTTGATTGCGTAAATCTCCGCGTCAAACTCCGCGCCGATTGCCTTCAGCTCGTCCGTAAAGCCCGGCAGCTCCTGCGAAAATTCGTTGTCCCACAGCCACTTTTTGCCCTCGTCTTTGACTACAATCAAATTCACCGCGCCGTCGTCGTCGAGGTAGCCCTTGTCGTAAAGCCGCTTGAACTTTTCAACATTCACGTCCGACCTTTTGAGCTTGCCCGTGAAAACCTCGTACAGCCAGTCGAAATCCTCCGCCTTGTGCTCGACCCAGTTGCCCGTGCGGTTGTCATAGTAGGTATCGAGCTGCCACGAGGACTGCCTGTGCGCTCTCACCGAACCCGTCGTCATATTGCCGCACGCGCCGTACAATACCGGGTCAAAACCGAGCCGTCCCCACGTTTCACCGTCCGTTTCGACGGACGCGAACGCGATGTAGTTGCCGCCGTCGGGGCGTTTGACCTGGAATTTGTCACTCTTGCCGCCGTCCGTGAGCAGCTTGTAGCCGATTGCGTACGGAATCACCGACCAGAGCAGGAGGTTGAAGTCGCCGTCAGGGATATAAATATCGCCGTTGTCGCGGCTTTTGAGGTATTCAACAACCGCCGGAACGTACTTCTCGCAGACTATTTTCGCGTACTTCATATAAATCTCGTGGACTTTATCCTCCTCCGCGGCGGAATTGCTCTCGCTGATGTAAATGTTCGTGCGGAGCTTGTCCCCCGCGAGGCGGTCGAGGAATCCGTATTCCTCAAGCGTCGCCACCTCGTCCTCGATGAACAGCGGCGACACGCCCAGCTCCTCCGCAATCTCGTTTACGGTTTTCGGCTCCCAATACGCGGCGTAGGCGATGTTCTGCGTCAGCCGCTTCGCGAGAAAATACGCCGTGTCGCCGAGCTTTCCGGGGTGTCCGCTGTGACCCATACTGTAAAAACTAATCGGCTTTACGCCGAGTGTCCCCGGTTCTCTTTTCATTGTAATGCCCTCCTTCAGGCTGTTTCTTGCCTCGTGCAAGTGCCATTTCACGGTTCCCGCGGGCAGGTTGAGCCGCCTTGCAATCTCGCTCTGTTTCAGGCGGTCGTAGTAGTGTAATATGACGATTTCGCGCTGCGTTTTCGTCAGATACGCGATTTCTCGCCGCAGCAATCCGTACGTTTCGCTCTGAATCAGCTCCTGCTCAAAATCCTCGGCAGCGCGCACGTTCAGCCCGTCAACGTCGAGCGAGAGGTGCGCGCCCCTCTGCTTTTCGTCGATAAACCGCGCGTACACGTTCCGCGCGACGCGGTAAATGTACCCGTCGAGGTTCGCGATTTCGTTCTGCCGCAGCAACGACGCGTAGACCTCCAACACTGTCCGCGCGGCAAGCTCCTCCGCGTCGTCAATGCGCCCCGTTTTGGACAGCGCGAAGCCGAACAGGCGTTTATTGTATTTGGTGATAATCGCGTCGGCTCTCGTCTTGTCCATTTGCCCCTCCTGTTTTGCGGTTCCGAATATATAGTGCAGAAAAATCGGAAAAGGTTGGGGATATTATAACACATTCTTCGCGTTAATTCATTCTTGACAAACCGCCGGCGTTCGTATATAATATCCGAGTTATGGAGAGGTATCGAAGTGGTCATAACGGGGCTGACTCGAAATCAGTTTGAGGGAAACCTCACGTGGGTTCGAATCCCACCCTCTCCGCCAACGCAAAAAGCCAGTAACTGCAATAGTTACAGGCTTTTTTGATTGCTGAAAACGCATTGGAATTTTCGCTGATATTTCGCAAAATTCAGCCGAAAACAGGCAAAATGGTGCCGAAATGGTGCCGGAGCGTTATAAAAGGCTATGTAAAATCACGACAAAATGAGTGCCGTTATAACGCGTGTGCGCGGCTCGGTGTTATCCGAGCCGCGCACTTTGTTACTTATGTATTGCGGTATGATATGCGTCGAGAACAGCCTGTTTTCGCTCGTTGCGGACGCTCACATATACGGCGGTAACGGAGGAAATGCCGTCAACATTGAGATGATTGCCGATGCCTTTTGTGCTGTGTCCGAGGATTTGACTGACCGTGAAGAAATCGCCCGTCAACTCGTGCATATTCGTTGCGGCGGTATGTCGCGTATCGTGGAAGCGCATTCGAGGCAAGCCGAGATGACCGAGCAACTGTCTGAATCCGTCTGATACGCGGTCACGGCTATCGGGAGAACCATCAGCCTTTGAAATAACAAGGTCATTTTCGTGATACGCCTTGTCGAACATTTGTTTTTGCTGTGCTTGTAGTGCAATCTGACGCTGAAAGTACGGTAGGGTTGATTCGGTTATCGGCAGTTCCCGCTCACTTGACTTTACCGGAGCCATTTCGGTAATGTCTGTCTGCGTCCTCGAAATTGCATACGGCAACTGCTCCACAACGCTGAGAGTGCGGTTTTCGAGGTTGATACTCCGCCAACGCAGACCGAGTATTTCGCCGAGCCGCAATCCGTACAACCCGCCGAGAACTATAATCAGTTCCCACGGCGTACCCTCAACTTTATCGAGAAGAACGCGCATCTGTTCAATGGTATATGGGTCGGGCGTTTTGCCCTGCTTGCCAAACTTTGTGATAATATCACGAGCGGGATTTGTTCCTATGTAGTGGTACTTCCGAGCCTGTTCAAGTGCTACGCTGATTATTCTGTGGGCGTATTTAACGCTACTCGGTGACAAGCCGTTCTCACTTAATTTCCGATACAACTTGTCCAATGTGCCGGGCGTGAGTTGTTCGAGAGGTATATACCCAATGTGCGGATAGACGTGGTTTTTGAGATGACTCTTATAGCTCATAAACGTGCTTTTGCGAAGATTAGCGGTGCCGTGGACTTCGACCCAATCACGCATATACTCCTCAACGGTGAGTTTGCGTTGCGCCGACGTGGGCGGTGAGTATGACGCTACACAGAGTTTCGCGCGCATTTCGGCTTCGTATTGTGAAGCGTCCCTTTTTGTAGTAAAGCCTTTTTTCGTGTGGGTTTTGGAACGCCTGTCGCGAGTGTACTTAATATTAACGTCGTAAACGGTGCCGGGGCGACCTGTGAGGACACCGTTAGAGTCGCGTTTGTTTTTTATTTAACGAGACGATACAGCCATTAGAATTCTCCTTAATTTTAATAAAAATACACGGCGGTGGACTTGACGCCGCCGTGTATTTGCGGTATAATATTTAGGCGATTTTATCCTTGCTCGGTATCTTCCGCACAGGTACTTTTGCGCGGTGATAATAGTCGAGGACAGCCTCGTCGAGAAGCAAATGGCGGTTTCCGTTCAGCAAGTATTCGATTTCACCCGCTTCCATAAGTTGGCGGAGCTTGTTCTCACCGATTCCGCAGACCTTCGCCATTAACTCGGGTGTTTTGAGCAGAGGCAGTAACTGCGCCTCGGGACTCTTTGTTGATTGTGATTTTTTCATTGGTAAATTACCTCCATTTTAATAATATATAGTTGAAATTACTCGGTTTTCGAGTGGTTCGGAACTGCGCCTGTGACAAGTCGGATTCCGCGAAACCCTCGTTTCTCGTTAGTACGCCAAGTCTCAAACCCATACACTTGTGATAATTTTCGGGCAAAGATTGTGACGGGCATCGACGAAGTGCCGCCGCAAAATTCACCAAACCGCTCGAACAACTCACGCGTACTTGTGTTTGCTTCCGTGTCAAGCACGCACTCTGCCTCAATAAAATCGGCAATTAAATCGCCGCCGATAATAGTATCATTGGTCCAGTAGTCCGCATCTACCACTGTGAACTCAAAGTTGCGTCCCACAAGTTCCCGCAACGCCTCGCACGCGTGAAATATAATGTAACCCGCTTCTTCAATAAGCCGCGCGGATATATTGGGTATCTGCTCCGACTGCGGAACCGAGCGGAGAAACGGAACCGTAATCATACGGCTGTCAAACGCGTCGTCGTAGTGCGAGTGCGAAATCGCGTGATTTGCGCCGATTACAAGCGACGCTTCGTTGTGGAAAAAGAACGGGTCTCTGTATTTCCTCTCGCCTTGCAACATATCACCGCCCGTCAGTTGCTTTAATATCGCAAGAGCCTTGTCCGAAAGAATGTTGCGCGGTAAATCGGCGCAGATGCAGAGTTTTTTGCCAACGAGTTCGCCGGCGAGGAATTTATTGCTCCCGAAATCGTTGACATCGTTCACGGACATCGTGCAGATGACCCCCACGAATAGCGACAAAAGTATCAAGAACTGGCTTTTGCCGCTGTTTTTCGCACCAAGGAGGACGAAAAACTTTTTTGGATTATAACCACTGATAACGACACCGATTA
>JAISJC010000030.1 GCA_031261745.1 Oscillospiraceae bacterium | reverse complement strand
TCCGTATAGTCCTCCAAGTCGTACTTGCCGGAGAACACAAGCATTTTGTCATACCCCTGCGCCCTCTCGCGGCACTCGTCCACCGTGCCGACAGCGGGAGGACACGCCCACGTCTTGCCGTACTGTCGGCAGACGTTATCCTCGCAGTATTTCCGCACCTCGGCGGTAAACTCGACGGCTTTCGGGTCAACCTCGCCGTACTCGAACACGCCCGCGCGGGCAAGAGCAGTCTTGATTTCGGTTTTCATACGTTCCCCCATAACACGGGCAATGCTCCCGCCGTTTCCGGCGAGAGCGTTTGCCCTGTGTTTGCAGTTATTTTTTGTTACTTTGTGTTTCCGAGATAGCGTTCCAGTATCGTGACAATTTCGGCTCTCGTCGCGTTGCCGAGCGGGTTGAGCTTGCCGCCGTCGCCGATGAACAGACCTGTTTCGACCGCCCACTTCATCGCGTCCTCCGCCCAGTCGGAAACCTTGTCCGCGTCGCTGAATTTCGACAGGCTCCCTGTCGCCGCGGGACTTCCCGCGTAGCGGTAGACCATTGCTGCGACCTGTTCGCGCGTGATGTTCGATTCGGGGTTCGTGCCGTCGGTTATACCGCTGGATTTACCCCAAGTCAACGCCTGCTCGTACCAAGTCGCACCGCCTGTCGTGTCAACACCGGATTGCCGTGCGAGAATCGTGACGAGTTGCGCCCTCGTGAGGTTGAGATTCGGCGCGAATTTCCCGTCGCCGATGCCCTTAACAAGCTCGTTGCTGTAACCGTAACGCACGGATTTGTAGTACCAAGCCTCTTTCGCCACGTCGCTGAACGGATTAATCCACTCGCGCAGCACGAACGTCGAGAAGTGGTTCGTTTTGAACGTGAGTAGTCCCGTTTTCGGGTCGTATTTTGCGCCTTTAATTCCCGTTAGAACGCCGTTATCGTCGAGGTAGTAGACCGTCAAGAGGTCGTAATCCTCGGCTTTGACCGTCGCAGGCGGGGTATACGGCACGAACACCGTGACCGTTCCGCCGAAGTCGTGAACCTTGGTGCTGCCGATGTAAACGTCGGCCTCGATGACCGGATTGTCCCCGACGAGTTCCTGTTGTTCCTCGGTGAGCGCGGTTTTGTTATCTGCTACGCTCACGTCGATGCGGATTGTTTCCGTGTCGGAAACGCCTTTTACCAGTTCGTTCAGCGTCGCGCTGTCGAGTGTCACGCTCGCAAGCTCGCTCTCAACAGTCAAACTCAAATTGCTCTTTGCGAGGTCGTTGACCGATGACGCAATCAGGTCTAATTCAACGCTGCTCGCGCCGTTTCCGCCCGTGATTTCAAGCGTTATGTTGGTCTTGTTGTCCTCTTTCGCCTCGCCGATGAGGTCTTTCAAGGCTTCCTCTGCGATTGTCGCCGTTGCCGCGCCGTCCTTTATGGTCGCCTTGATTTCCACGCTCACGCTGTTTTCGGGGGCGTTCGCGAGCGGCGTGGCTTCGTCGGAAATGTCGGTCGTGTCGCTCGTACCCGAACCGCCGCCGCCCGGTTGCACCGAGCCTGAGCCGTAGTTTTTCAAGTCCTCGCCCAAGTCGCGCGTGTACAGCCAGTTCACTGTTTCGCCGCCCGTGAGCGCATACAGCGACGCGGAGTATTCGGGGAACACGCCGTTGACGGAGTACATCCAGCCGCTGCCGGAGCCTTTGTCGAATTCCGCCAAGCCGTTTATGCTCTCAATGTACAAGCCGCCGTACTGACCGCCGTTTGCGGTACGCACGGTAAGTCCGGCTTTCAGCAGAACGCTGTACGCGTTGTCGTCGGATTCAAGTTCAATCTGTCCGCTGAAATATGTCGCGCCCTGCGGGTCGCGAACCGTCAGCGCGACGTACTTTTTTGCCGTTGTTGTACCGCCACCCGTGGATTTCGGCACCAAATTCGCGATTGCCGTTTCAATAGCCGTCACCGCGCCGTCAACTTGTGACTGTGTTGCGGCGGTGCCGGTGTTGTACGCAATCGCCGAGGTGAGCGCGATTTGCAGATTGTTCCAGCTGTTCGTCGTGTAATCGGCGGAGGACAGCGCGTTTGCCGTCGCGATTGCCGCAACGAGCGCGGTTTTGTTCACGTCCTGCGCCGGAGGTTCCGGTGGATTTATCGCGTCAATCATCGTATACAGCGGCGCGGCATTGTTCACAAAGCGGTTGTACGCGACGAGCGCATACGCCGCCTGCTCCGTTGACATTTCATCGAAGTTTGCGTTACCGCCCTGCCCGAAATAGCCCGCCTCATTATAATTCGCGAGCAAAGCCGTCAACGGATTGCCGCCGTTCGTCTTCGTCCACTCCGCGCCCGTCGGGTCAATGCAGAGCGCGGTCAACGCCACAACAACCTGCGCCGCGCTCTCCGTGCTGTTCTCCGGCAAACCGCCGAAGCCCGCGAAGCCGCCGCTTGCCTGTTGCAAAACTTTTAGCCGTTCAAGCGATTGCTGGACCGCGCCGAGTATCCTAAACTCCAAATTGTCGCCGCTCGTGTCATTCAGCGCGTTCGCGTTATAGTACGGCGCGAGAGCCTGCAACGCCATTGCCGTAGTGTCCGCGTCGGCATTGCCGGAGCCATTGAGGTTCCAACCGCCGCCCGTGACTTGCGCGTCCAAAATTCCGTTTATGTACGCGCTCACTTCGCCCGAATACGCGCCCGCGTTGAGCGCGAGCAAGCCGAAAATCTTGAAGTTTACCGTACTCCCGCTCACCGACGCGTAATTCTTGAACGCCGCCGTGTAATCCGTGTCGCCGTAGCCGCTCGCGTCAATGCCGAGCGAGGTCAGCGCGAGCGTCACGCGCTCGCTGTCTGTCGCGCCGGAAACCGTCGCCGCCGCGAGGTTCGCGAGGTAGTTGTTGTACAGCGCGTCGTTCGTCACGCCCGCGCGGGCGAGGGCAAGCACCGCCCATTCGCCGCCGACGCTTGCGACTGCGGGATTTTGCACATTCTCCTGCAAGTACGCGAGCGCGCCGCTCAGCGCGGTGGTGTACGGCACCACGTCAACCAAGCCGCCGCCGGAACCGACACGCGCTTTCACCGAAACGAAGTTGTCATACGCGGATTTATACGGCTCGAAAAACTTGAAATAGTGCTTCGAGATGTTCGAGTCGCGCAATCTCGGCAGATTGTTGAACGCGCTGTTCGCCGCCGCGATTTCCTGCGGCGTGGATTCGCTCGTCAGCGCGGCAAACTGCACGCGCATCGCCTCTATTGCCGGGTTTTCCGTGAACTCCGCGGGTAAATTCCAGTCTAATCTGTCCGCAACCGCGGGATACGCCGTTTTCAGATTGGCAATCAGCGTGTCAATCGGCAGGGTCGTAATCCCCGGAAAAACGTCAAGCTCGGCTTTCAGAACGCCGTAATCATTCAAGACATTTTTCGCCCAATTATACCGCAGATTTTTGGGGTCATTTATGTCTTCCGCTCGCGGCGGCGCGCCGTAGCCCGCGACGGTCGGACCCCAAGTGAACATCTCACCGTGACTGACGAGCCAGCCCGACACGCCTATATCAGCGTAGAAACCGTTCACATAGTATTGCAGTCCTCCGCTTTGGCCGCCGGAGATTTGCCCGCTTCTGGGCAATGGGTCGCCAACCGCAAACGTCTTGCTGGGCGCGACTATCGCGGATTCCAAGTATCCGCTGTCGAGTTCGCTCTGCGTGTACAGGCGACCGCCGAAACCGTTTACCCAAAGTCCGAACGTGGAGCCGACCGCGTCAAAGTACCAGAAGCCTTTTTCGTGCGGATACGCTTGCTCAAGCGCGGCCATAAACGCGCGCGACTGTTGGATACCCGGGGCAACGCGCACGAGTACGCCCGCAAACGCAACTTCGATGTAGTCCGTACCAAGTACCGCGTTTCCGTTGACAAACCTTTCAAGTTCAGTCCGAGCCGCCGCGAGGATAGCGTCACGATTTCCGGGGTTCGTCACCAACTGCGCGGCTGCGCTGTCAATCGTTCTATCAACGAAATAACGCCACGGTAGGTTTTCCAGTTTGTCATATTCGCTTCGCAAGTCTGCGATTGCGCTGTCAAGCCCTGTCGCGTAGGTTTTGACCACCGGCTCTTGGTCATCTAACTGCACCGAAAGCGTCAGTTTCTCCGCGTCCGGCATTATGAAGTATATCCGCAACTGGTTGCCCTGTGGGCGGACAGTAACTGTTGTCAGCGCAATCAGACTAGGCGCAAACAGCCACAAAGTCCTGTCAAACAGCGGTTCGCCGGAAGTTCCCTCTCCCGCATATAGTTTCACTGTAATCGTAGGTGTAGTTTTATACCCCATCGCCTCATTTTGCCCGAAACCGCTGGCGGTCTTTATTACTCCGGTCGGCCACCACGCGACTTCTAATGCGGCGGGTTCGCCGATTATCGCTGAACCGTCCGCTACAAGTACACCGTCTTTCCAGTTTGCCGTTATCGCGCCGTATGACGGAAGTCCGGCTCTTGGGTGTTCATCTGTTCCCGGCGTGTTGCTTTGGTACGGAGGGTCACGCAATTCGTCCATTCTATTGACAACCGCCGTATCGCTTATGTCAATGCCGGATTTTTTGAATACAGCGCGGTACTCCGTATCTTCCGTGATTGTAACCGAATATGTGAATGTTTCGTAACAGGTTGTGGGATTTATCGTACCCTGTAAATTGTACGACTCCGTATCGGGCGTATACTCGCCCTCGCTTCCCGCCGTCCGCGACTCCCAGTGGTCAAGAGTGTAACCAAATTCGGGTGTGGCGGTGAGGGTAAAATTATTCCCAAGCGAAGTGTCTATTTGTGTGTTCCCATTGCTCAATTCGTCCGCAAGCGTTAAAGAAAAATTATCTCCCCCCGAACGACCGATTATCGGCTCTATTATAACGGTACTGCTGTCAACGGTATAATAAAAAATACCACCGTAAAAGTTGTTGCACAGAGTGCCAGACACTCCTATATCGGTTGATAGAAACAAGGATAGAGTACCCGGAACGCCAACCCAACAAGCCACATCATTTTCTTCCCAAGTTAGAGATAAGTGGTTTGCATTACCTTCTGTATATAATGTATATTCTGCTGTATCACCTATTTGTGCTTTCCATCCCAATAGCTCATACCCATCTGCAAGTGAAGTAAGAGCGACAAAAACCATACCGTCTGAACCATCTGTAGATATTGTAGAATTCTCGGTTGTTGTAAAATTCTCCCAATCATCATAATCAAAATCTACAAATTTGACATCTGCGGTAGTCGAGTATTCTCCGGTATATTGGATTGTAGCGAGTGCGTCTGTTGCAAATGCCGCTGTCGGAAGTAGCGAAAAGCACATCACCGCCGCGAGGAGGAGCGCGAGGGCTTTTCCCAATTTATGTCTTGTCATAATTATATCTCCTTTAAGTTTGTTATTATATGTAAAACGCGCGCACACCCTTTACGGTCTGCGCGCGCGTGTTGCACAAAACCGCAGCCCGGTTCCGGCAGGCTGGCGGACGTTCGACACCACGATTCGACTTACCCCGACGCAAAGCGCGGGTATCACGATGACCTTCTCGCAGGGAATCTCACCCCATTCAGTGTTGCGACCGACGTTTCCGTGTGCGCCGTCGGCTGCTTGAAGAACGTATAATATTCAGTTCGAGGGCAGTATAGCACGGTTGCGCGGGACTGTCAAGCGGTTTCACAGCAGTTTTGTAAAATCTTTTTGTTATATAAAGATATTACAAAAAAGTTATTGACAAGCTTACGGCGATGATATATACTCGTTTTTGACAAAGGGAAAGGAGTGTCATATGGCGGACGCAAAGGACCGGAAACCGGAGCCGATTATGTTTTCCGTGACGGAAAAAGAGAAAAAACTGATTGAGTACACGCGCAACATTGAATGGGGCGAAATCCACGTTTTTATCCAGGACAAGGAGCCTGTCCGCGTGGAGAAAACTACGACCAGCACGAAGCTGTAAGGCTTACGGCAAACTTAATCGAACCGACAGAACAACTGCGGTTCCCTGCACATACCGAGCGCGCGAGCGTGCGGTATGTGCGGGGAACCGCTTTTCATTTGAGGAGGTGACAGCCTAACCGCGCCCGCGGGCGAAAAAATTATTATTCCGAAAAAATACTTAATAAAGGTGAAAGGTGAATTTATGAAAAGATTAAAACGCTTGTTCTCGCTCCTTATAGTATCGGCACTGTGCCTGTCGCTGTTACCCGCCGCGGCGTTTGCCGCGAGCGTCGGTGACGCCCACGACGCGTATGTTGATACGGTTATATTCCCGGAATACGGGCTTGCCGAACCGTTTGTATTCGACCCCGACGCGCAAACGCCCCAAGAGGTCGTCATATACGACACTGCTTACGGCTCTGCCCAATTCGGCAGCGGGCAGAAAACCTACGCGACGCTCACGGACAGCGCGCCGGCGAGCTTTGGCTTACAGAAAGACGGAGAATACAACGGAAAATACTCCGGCGCGCGTTTGCGAACGGCGTAAATATAGCGACCACCGTAACGGGCGATACGCAATCCGGCATTGACAAGCAGGGCAATATTGTCAAGCTGCAGGTCGGTTATTTTGTCGGACACCCAATGACAGCCGCTAATGAGTTTTTCTCCGGCGACGAGTACACCTTCAAAATTACGCGCAAGGTCACGCTCAACGACCTCCCCGGCACCGGCTCAGCCGCCACGAACGGCAAGTTCAAGGTCAGCACGGGGATAGACGGCGACGCGCTGCCGATTTCGCGCGCATACACCGTGTCGCCGGAGGCGTCGAAGTTCCCCGACACGTTTGTCGTCGCCGCGCCCGATGCGGAAACGCTGTATATCACGGCCCCCGTCGTGACGCAGACGAACGTAAAGCTCTATTTCGGCGACGGTAACGGTAACTGGACAGAGGGCAAGGACGCAAACGGTGACAGCAATGACGACCCGCTGACAATTCCGTACAAACTCGACCTCAGCGCGTATACGGCGAGCAATGATTTGATTACGATTCCGTTCAAGCTCGCTTACGAGGGTACGGGCTGCGGTGTGGACAGCGAGTATACGCTGAAGGTCAGTCTTATTGACTACACCCCCGTCATTACGGCACAGCCGCAAAGCGGTACTTACGAGAAGAACGCCCTGCCGACCTTGTCCGTCGCGGTTGAGGAAACGGACGGCGGCGAATTGTCGTACCAATGGTATTCCGGCAGCACTTACAGTACGCCGATTGCGGGTGCTACCGATGCCGAATACACACCGCCGCTGAAATTTTCAAACAAGTATGACTTCGGCTGCGTCGTGACGCGCACGGTAGACGGAACGGCCTACACCGCGAGGAGCGGCATAGCAACGGTGACGGTATTACTGACATACCTGACCCCGCCGGAATTCACAACGCAGCCCGTCTCCCCTCCCGACACATACCAGGGGCAGAAGCCTGCCACAGTTGCGTATGCGTATAATACAACCGACACCGACTGCTCAAATATAGAGGTGAACTACGCGAAAGTCGCCATAACGAGATATGTCTACCGCAACACGACAAGCTCATACGACGGCGGAACACTTTTAGGACCACTCAGCAACGTCAGCAAGTGCGACCTTCCGGCGGAGAGCGAGGTCGGAACGTATTACTACTGGATTGAGCTCGTCGTTTCCGCCAACGGCAAGCCGGACGCCGCGACAAGAAGTGACATCTTCTCGGTGACGGTCAGGAGCATAAGCGAAAAAATCAGCGAGCTGACCGGCGACGGGAGTGCGGAGTCGCCCTGGCTGATAAAAACGTATGATGATTTGTGCTTAATCCGCGACATTGTAAATTCCGGCGTCGCGTTAAGCGGTTATTGCGTCAAGCTCGACGCGGACATTGCGCTCGCGTCCGACTGGGTTCCGATAGGCGCGTTAAAGGCCGGTAAGTCATCAGAGAACAACGGCGCGGACGTCAACCCGTTCGGCGGGACCTTTGACGGCGGAGGACATCTGCTCACCGTCGCCGACTATGGCAGGCCTCTGTTTAAGTATGTTCGCCAAGCGACGGTGAAAAACCTGAATATATTCGGCTCGCATATCGCCGCGGACGGTCTGGTGGAAACATATTATGTTGACTACAACGGACAGTCAAGCAGCCTCAGTATGGACGAGATTTCCGAAGCGCGAACCGTCACAATAGATAACGTCACGCTGAAATCAGGAACAAGCACCCTGAAATCCGGTTTCATCGGCGGCTACGCCTCAGGCGTGAACATTGTGACTATCCGTAATTGCACGGTTGAAGAAGGCGTCGTCATAGGCTACGACGGCACAAAAAGCGGTATCGGCTCCTTCGGCGGCGAGTTCAACGGCTACGTCGAAAATTCCGTGAGCTATGCGACAGTCAAGGGCGTCGATAAGGTCGGCGGGCTTGTCGGCGGCCTCCGCCGCCGATTTCGCGAGCGCAAGCGCGCAATCGTTCGCCGACGGCACGGTTCTCGCCGCGCTGAACTCCTCCCCCACCGGTTATAAAAACTGGGTTCAGAGCGAGAAATATCCGACAATCAGCGACGAACCCGTCGTTACCTCTATTGAGCTTTCCGGCACATACAAGACGGAATACTATGTCGGCGACGCGCTCGACCTCACTGGTTTGGAAATCGCGGCGCGTTGGAGCAACGGCGACACCAATCCGCTGTCGCTCAACGAGGTTGAAATTTCAGGCTACGACAATACGACACGCGGTGTTCAGTCGGTGACGCTCACATACGGCGCGGCAAGCGCGACTTTCAACGTAACTGTCCTGAAACGACCCGACACCGGAAATCAGAACGGGACGGGCAACACGATTACCGTCAAATTCACACTGCTCGGTGACACCCTGCACGACAGCGACACGGACGGAAAAGTGCATACGTTGGAAAACGGAAATCTGACGACGTGGATAGCGCAGAAAAGCATTGCGGTTGACCTGAACGCAACCGTCAAGGACGTATTGGAGCAGGCTCTGACCGCCGCCGGGTACAGTTGGAGCAATCCGAGCGGCAATTACATAGAATCCATCACCCGAAACGGCGTGACGCTGGAAGAATTCACAAACGGCCCGAATTCCGGCTGGATGTACCGGATTAACGGCGTACACTCCCTGCTTGGCGTCAATGAGCAATTCTTGGAAAACGGCGACGAGATTGTGTTCCACTACACCGATGATTACACGCTGGAAAGCGAATCCGCAATTTGGAACGAGCAGGGTACAGGCAATTCGGGCGG
>JAISJC010000084.1 GCA_031261745.1 Oscillospiraceae bacterium | reverse complement strand
TGCGTCCGCCTCGAAGCTCGTTTTGTAGCCCTCTGTGAAGTCGGAATACGCGGGGGCGATATTTGCGTTGAAAACGATTGTAAGCGCATCACCGTTGTCGCCGCCGAGCGTACTCGTCGTCGGTAGAATGTTGTTTTTCTCCATATCGAACACAAAGTGATCGTAAACTCCGGCGGACTTTTCGTATAGGGTTATTGTATATATAGGTGTATTAGTGTAGTCTTGATAAATATATCGCACAGAACCTGACTCGCTGTAACCTGAGTCAGGAACATATGTGTTGGTACTTGCTGCGAGTATATCGTTAATTGCACCGGTGGCAGTGAAAACACTGTTTACGATTTTACCGTGTGTTACGCTGAACAACGCTTTCAGTGCGGCATCATCCAAACTCCCTGTTTTCAGCGTGAAGCCGTTCGGGAGCTGCGCCGCAGCGCGAACGCGGTCAACATCAATACTTCCGTCGAATAGGTTTTCGTCGTTGTGTACGGTGAGGGTATACTTAGAAGTAGAAGGGTCTGCCGGCGGTGTAGTGAAACCGTTTATGTCGACGTTGAGACGCAGCGTGATGTTCGGGCGGGGATAGCGGGGCCTCACGTTGACGCCTGCGATGTCAGTGTAACCGTTGCTTTCGACGGTGTTGTTCACTTCGAGGGAATCGCCCTCGGTCCAGCCGTCGGCTATGAGCTGCTGCTTCGATTTCATCTTAACGACGTATTCGATGGTGATGGTTTCGCTGGGATTCAAAGTGCCTTTGAAATCCCATAAAATTGCACTCTTAGCAGGTGAAACAGAATCAGTTTTAGATGTGTAATCGTCAGCGGTGAGAGCAATGGTAATGTTACTCGGAGGATTAGGAGGATAAGTGACGCTGATCACCTTGAACTTGGTCATATCGAGGTACTGCGTCGGCAGTGTGTCCCTTATCCACGGATCCAACAGTACGCGGTCGCCCTCCGTCGGCGGACCGTAGTTGCGCAGAGTGATTGTGTACTTGTAGTATCTGTTCGGCTCCTCTTCGCCGTCGTCAAAGGGCTTGAAATCGGTGTAATCACCGGGATTTGCGGGGTCAAAAGCGTCGGTGGACATCTGCGCGTTCTTGTTGAGGTCAATGAAGGGGATGGTGTTTTCCCTCAGCTTGATTGTCTCGCTGTCGCGCATCGAATAGGTGACGTCACTGTGATTGGGCTTCGCGTATAAAAATTCCATATAGGCGTAGTTATTAGCGGTGCCGCCGTTATACGGCTCTTTTACGGTGACGGTGAAGATGAACTGCGGGGCAACGCTTGCACTGAATTTCGCGCCGGGGGTCTGCGTTATCGTGCCGAAGTTCAGCGTCATTTTTGTGATCTGTTTGAGCGCGGTACCGCCGGGCGGATTATAACCGTCAGAGTCTTTCAAGTTGAGGTCGGAAAGCACTGCCGTCAGGTCAACCGTCGCGTTAGCGGGGAGAGCCGAAACATCATATGTATATATTTTGTTGTTGATTGTGAGTAAAAGCTCCCGCGGCTTGTAACCGCCGGTGTAGGTGCCGAGCTTCACGATTTTCGGAACGAGTTTGCTGTCGAACGCCATATCGGTTATCGTGAAATTGTCCACAGTAAACGCGTTGTTGTCGCCGAAGCCGATGTCCTCAATGGCGAAAACAGCTTCGTCTGTGTCCTCGAATTCATAGTCGGATGCGTGGCCTTTCATAACCTTATTGACGTGCAGGCTCCCCGCGAGGTCGGGGTCAAAACTTTCGTCGGGCTTAATGCGTTTGAGCGTATAGGTACTCTGATTGCCCGCCACGGCGACGAAAACGCTTTCGGAATTCACACCGGAGACCTTGGACGCGGACGCGTCAAGCGTGACGTTGCGCGTGAGGTCGTCAATCGGCAGGGAAGTACCGAGATGAACGGAGGCGAGCGAGACCTTGTACGAGAAATTCGCGGGATTCAGGATCGGGTCGGCCTTGTCGGGCGTGTATGAGAATCTGATATTAAAGGAATTGCCGTTCGGCGTGATTGTCGCGGGAATCTGGGTGCCGTCATCCCACGTGACTATAATATCGCTCAGATTGGCCGTGATGCCCTCGCCGAAAGAGAGCGTATTATCAATCTCAAAGGTATCCGCGAACTGGTGATTTGAGTTCGGTTTTACGATTATCTTATCCTGGACGTTCACCGTCCAGACGAACGGACCGCTATCGGGACAGAAATCCTGATTGTTGATATTGGGTATGACGAAGCCGCCGGCGGGCTGCGTGGTGGTACCCGTCGCCGCGGAACCCCATTCGAGCTGCGCTCCGGCTTGAAGTGCAGGCGTTATATCCGCGTAATAGAGTGACTTCATTATATGTGAATCATCCGAATCCGGATAGAACCACTCGGCTCTCAGCGGAAGATTCGTCAGGTTCGGCGTGATGCCGTTTTTGAGTAAGAGAGGGAATTCGAGCGTACCGACGTAAATCTCGCTCGTGCGGGGTGCCTTGAACGATATGTACGGATTATCGGGGTCGCTGTCGTCAAGCGAGACGTTAAACGCTGTGCCGCCTACGCTTGTGCTCGCCCCCAGGGCGACGAGCATTGCGTCAAGGTCAAGATACGGCGCGGCGGTGCCGAAGGAAACGCGCAGTTCCAGATCCTCATAACAGTAGGTTTCCGGACCGTCGTCGTCAACATCAGGCGTCGTAGCGACGCTGATGCCGAGGGAAACATTGCCGACGTCGTCTCCCGTGGGAAGCGGATTTGACGGCGGATAAAAGTCGAGGTTAGGGAAGAGAGCCTGTGCGCCTGCGGGCTCATTCGCAATCCAAGTTTGCAAATCAGCAAACGTAATAGGTGTGTCATCAGCCAATGCGAGCGGCGTGTACAAAGACAGCAGCAAAAGAACCGCAAGGGCAATCGACAGGAACTTCTTGGGCTTTGTGTGGTGTTTCATAGTTTTCTCCTTTTTATAAACTTTGCATTTCAATAATATACCATTAGTATAACAGTATTCATTACTGATGTATATCAT
The DNA here is from genome assembly GCA_031261745.1 of Oscillospiraceae bacterium. Lineage (GTDB taxonomy): Bacteria > Bacillota > Clostridia > Oscillospirales > Oscillospiraceae > JAIRRO01. The sequence continues at coordinate 10,415 of JAISJC010000084.1, read as the reverse complement.
TTTAACACGATTTTTTTGTCTTGTAATGCGAAAAATGTCGAAAAAATTAAATTATTATAAATGTGGTCCGCACTGTAAAATTTTTTGGCAGTATCTGCCAAACGCCCCGAAAAAACGCGGAAACCGGAGCCGCCGCTAAGCGATTCCGGTTTTTTTATTGGCAGGGATAGAAGGATTCGAACCCTCAAAAGCGGTTTTGGAGACCGCTGTGATACCATTTCACCATATCCCTTTTTGTGAACGGAAGATATAATATCACAACGCAATCTATAATGCAAGACTTTTTTTCACCAAAGTCTGCGCTTTCGTTTGCCGAAGTCATCTCCGCGGTTGTCACGATTGTCGTGTTCCGTGTCGATCAGAATCACGTCGTCGCCGACGCGTTTCACGCATTCCCACGGGATTATGTAGTCGTCGCGCCGCCCGAAAATCCCGAAAAACCTGCACGGACCCGGCACGACGAGCGACACGAGCTGCCCCGTTTCGATATTGAACAGCGCGTCGTACACAAAGCCGAGCCGAAAGCCCGTGCGAATGTTAATCACCTCGCGGCACCGCAAATCCGTTATCTTGTAATTCAACGCAATCACCTCAGGACAGTTTATTCACCGAGGATTGCTATAATGTTACGAAATTTTTCCGTACCGCGAATCACGTCAAAGCACGGCTTTGACAGGTGTTCTTCGAGGACTATCGCGCAGAAGCCGCGCGTGTCCGCCGTGTGCATATTCGTAAACGCGGGTATTCCGCGCACGAGTTCGGACTCAAAAACGCAGCTTTCCGACAGTCGGGCATACTGAACCGCAAACCCCGCCGCAACTTCGAGCGCGCCGAACGCGGCGTTTTCGTCGCCAGCTTCGAGGCGATACTCGGCGAAATGAATGTTGTCAATCGCGAAATCCGCCAGATAAAATCCGTAATCGCCCCTGTCGAAAATGAGTTCGTACACTTGCAGAATGAGATTCAGCCACTTTGCCTTGTCCTCACTCGACGCGTTTTCGTTGCGCTTGACGTAGGCGTGAATACCCCACTGCATTTTGCCCAAGCCGGAGAGCAGAATACGGCGGATTAGCGCGAGCCGCTCCTCGCCCTCCAACGCGTAGTATTCAATGTACTCGCGCGTCGCGTCCTTGTCCGACGGGACGGTTTTAAGCAGTTCGAGTGCCTGCGGCTTTCTGCCCGTTTCGATGTAGTGGAACGCGAGCCGCAGCTTGACCTCATTGCGTAGCAGGTCGTCCGTGCAGTGGCGCAGAATCCGCTCGCCGAGCGCGTCGATTTCCGCCTTATACTTCTCGATATTCTCGCGCCAGTCGGCGATGTTGCCCGTCTCGTCACCGCTCAGAAACAGCACATACATCAGATTGTTCAGCATTTTGTAGTCATTCGGAAAGTCCTTCACGGCGGCGCGCGAGAGGTCAATCGCCCCGTAAACGTCGCCCTTATTCAGCGCGTCGTCGAACCGCGAGGCGTACTCGGCAAGCTTCGCCTGTCGTTTCGCCTTTCCGCTGCCGAGCAGCTCGTCAACCGTAATTTCGTAGAATTCCGCGAGCGCGGGCAGCAGCGCGATATCGGGGTACGTCGCGCCCGTTTCCCAGCGCGAAACCGCCTGCGGCGACACGCAGAGAATGTCCGCAAGCTCCTCCTGCGTCAGGTCGCGCTCGCGCCGCATTGCGCGCAGAGTTTCGCTCAAATAAATTGTCATAATAATTCTCCCGTCAAAAAACTCGATGTACATCTGATTACATTATAGCCCGCGGCGCGGGAATTGCAAGCAATCAAAACGAGAGAATTATTCAACAAAACCGATTGAGAAAATTCCCCCTTGACAACGCCGCGATTGTGTAGTATTATCTATCAATCACTATTGGTTTAACAAGTAATTTCGATTGATAGGCGGCGGGAATATGACGCAGCAGTACGACAATGTTTACATCTCGCGGCTTTTGGACTGGTACGGCCCGCTGCTGACGGAGAAACAGCGCGAGTATTTGGAGTGCTACTACAACGACGACCTGTCGCTGTCGGAGGTCGCGGACAACTTCGGCGTGACCTCGCAGGGTGCGCACGACATCATCTCCCGCGCGCGCAACAAGCTGATTAACACGGAAAATAAGCTCGGTCTTATGGCTCGCTTCGGCGACGTTGAGGTGGAAAATGGCATTTGAATCCCTGTCGGAAAAACTCGGAGCCGCATTCAAGAAGCTGCGCGGCAAAGGGCGGCTGAATGAAGCCGATATAAAGGAAGCGATGCGCGAAGTTCGCCTCGCCCTGCTCGAAGCGGACGTGAGCTATAAGGTTGTAAAAGACTTCGTGGCGAGCGTGACCGAACGCGCCGTCGGGCGCGACGTCTTGGAGAGCCTGACGCCCGCGCAGATGGTCATCAAAATCGTAAATGAGCAGCTCACCGACCTTATGGGCGGCGAAAACGCGAAGCTCACGATATCCAGCAAACCGCCGACAATCGTAATGCTCGTCGGTTTGCAGGGCGCGGGAAAGACGACAAACGGCGCGAAGCTCGCCGCGCTAATGCGCAAACAAAATTCCAAGCGGCCGCTGCTTGTCGCGTGTGACATCTATCGACCCGCGGCGATAAAGCAGCTCGAAACCGTCGGCGCGCAGCTCGACATTCCCGTGTTTCAAATGGGAACCGCGAACCCCGTGGAAATCGCAAAAGCCGCCGTTGAACACGCAAACAAACACGGCAACGACATAGTTTTCCTCGACACGGCGGGGCGGCTCCACATCGACGAGACGCTGATGGACGAACTGAAAGCCGTAAAGGCCGCCGTGAACCCGACAGAGATTCTGCTCGTCGTGGACGCAATGACGGGGCAGGACGCGGTGAACGCCGCTTCGGCGTTTGACGAGGCTCTCGGCATTGACGGTGTGATGATTACAAAACTCGACGGCGACGCGCGCGGCGGTGCCGCGCTGTCCGTCCGCGCGGTCACGGGCAAGCCGATTAAGTTCGCCGGAACGGGTGAAAAGCTCGACCAGATCGAGGTTTTCCACCCCGACCGAATGGCGTCGCGTATCCTCGGAATGGGCGACGTGCTGACGCTGATTGAAAAGGCGGAGCAGTCGTTCGACGAAAAAAAGACCGCCGAGCTTACAGAGCGGCTGATGAAAAACCGCTTCACCTTGCAGGATTATTACGACCAGCTCTCGCAGCTGAAAAATATGGGCAGCCTCGCGGACATCGCGGGAATGATTCCGGGAATGGATTCAAAAGCACTCGCCGGCGCGTCGATTGACGAGCGGCAGATCGCGAAAACCGAGGCGATAATCCTCTCAATGACGCAAAAGGAGCGCGACGACCCCGATGTGCTGAATTCCTCCCGCAAAAAGCGCATCGCCGCTGGCAGCGGCACGGAGGTCGTGGACGTTAACCGCCTGTTGAAGCAGTTCGACGCGATGAAGCAGATGACAAAACAGATAACCAAGGGCAATATGCCCGCGTTCCTCGGCGGCGGCAAAGCCAAAAAGGGCAAACGCAAAGGGATTTTCGGATGAGGCGAGGAAACTCCCCCTATCGGCTTCGCCGATATCCCCCTCCGAGAGGGGGACTTAGCCTCCCTCTTTGAGGGAGGTGTCCGCGCAGCGGACGGAGGGAGCCAAATGTCTCTTGAGTATAATAAAAAATTGATTCCGCGAGCCAAAGAACTACGTAAAGAGATGACGCCGCAAGAAAAACATCTTTGGTATGACTATTTGTCAAAGTCTCCCATTCGTTTTTAACGGCAAAAAGTTATCGGAAACTATATTGCGGATTTCTATTGCCATAAAGCGAAAATGGTTATCGAAATTGATGGCTCGCAGCACAATGAAACAAATGCTGTTGAATATGATGGAATAAGAACTGAAATATTGCAGTCAATGGGGATTGATGTTTTGAGATTTTCAAATAGTGAAATTGACAATAATTTTAATGCGGTTTGCGAAGAAATCTACCGAAAACTCCCCCTATTGGCTTCGCCGATATCCCCCTCCGAGAAGGGGACTTAGCCTCCCTCTTTGAGGGAGGTGTCCGCGCAGCGGACGGAGGGAGTACCTAATTCAAATGTAAAGGACGATTTATTATTGCCCTTGCAGATATAAAAAACAAAAAACTTGGAGGAACACACACAATGGTTAAAATCAGACTTCGCCGCCTCGGCGCGAAAAAGACCCCGTTTTACCGCGTCGTCGTCGCGGATTCGCATTTCCCGCGTGACGGACGCTTCATCGAGGAAATCGGCACATACAACCCGCTGACGAACCCCGCCGAGGTGAAAATCGACCTCGAACGCGCTAACTACTGGATTAAGAACGGTGCGCAGCCGACCGACACCGTAAAGGCTCTGCTGAAAAAGGCCCAGTAAATGAAAGAGCTTTTAGAGTACATCGCGAAAGCACTGGTGGACAACCCCGACGAGGTTTCCGTCACCGTGCGCGAGGGCGTGACCGGCCGCGACGGAAATCCCGAAACCCTGTTCGAGCTGCGCGTCGCGCAGGGCGATATGGGCAAGGTTATCGGGCGCGGCGGCAGGATTGCCAAGGAAATTCGCACATTAATGCGCGCGGCGGCACAGCGGCGCGGCGAGCGCGTTTCCGTCGATATTGTCGATTAATATGCCGCGGGAGCTTATCGACGCGGGAAAAATCGTAAACACTCACGGCGTGCGCGGCGCGGTCAAAATCGAACCGTGGACCGACACGCCGGAGTTTTTGCGCGCTTTTTCGCGCCTGTTTATCGGCGGCGCAGAGTACGAAGTCCAATCCGCAAGCGTGCTGAATACGTTCGTAATTGCAACGTTGTCAAACGTGGACACCATCGAAGCCGCGCACCTGCTACGCAACAAAACCGTGCAAATCGCGAAGGACGACGCGCCCTTGGACGACGGCGCGGTTTTCGTCGCGGATATAATCGGACTGGACGCAATCGACGACGAAACGGGGGAGAGGTTCGGCGAAATCGCAGACTTCCTCGCGCTGCCCGCGCACGGCGTTTACGTCGTGAAAAACGACGGCAAAGACGACATTTTAATCCCCGCGGTTCCGGAATTTGTGCGCGAGATTAATATTCAGGGCGGATTCGTCCGCTTTCGGCTGATTGAGGGGTTGTAAATGTACCGTATCGACATTATGACGCTGTTTCCCGAAACGGTCGGGGACGCGCTCGGCGAATCCATAATAGGCCGCGCGCAGGAGCGTGATATCGTCCGAGTGGACACGCACCAAATCCGCGACTATTCGACGAATAAACAGAAGCAAGTGGACGATTATCCCTACGGCGGCGGGCGCGGAGCCGTGATGACGGCGCAGCCGCTGTTCGATTGCCGACAGCACATTTTGGACGGCTGCGAGCCGGGCGAGCGCGTCCGCACCATCTACTGTTCGCCCGTCGGTAAGGTGTTTACGCAGGCCGACGCAATTCGGCTGCGCGACGACTACGACCGATTGATTATCGCCTGCGGGCATTACGAGGGCGTGGACGAGCGTTTCATCGAGGAGTGCGTGGACGAGGAAATTTCGCTCGGCGACTTCGTGCTGACGGGCGGGGAAATCCCCGCGCTCGCAATCGCTGACGCGGTTTTGCGGCTCGTGCCGGGCGTCCTGCCGGACGAGGAATGCTTCACGGACGAATCCCACTGGTCGGGGCTTTTGGAGTACCCGCAGTACACGCGACCGGAGACTTGGCAGGGCCGTGCCGTGCCGGAGATTTTGCTGTCGGGCCACCACGAAAATATCCGCAAGTGGCGGCGCAAAATGTCAATCTCGCGCACGAAAGCCCGCCGTCCGGATATGTACGACAGGCTGGATTTGAGCGGCAAAGAGGACAAAAAGCTCCTGCTCGAAATTGAAAATGAAAACGCGTGCGGCCAATAACCGCACGCGCTTTTTTAATATGTTGATTTACGCGTATTGCGCCGCGAACCGGTCAAACGCCTCGGTAATCACGCGCTGACCCGCGCTGTTCGGGTGCGTGCCGTCCTCACAGAGCAAGCCGTCAATGCGGCGGTGCGCGAGGAATGCGCCTCGCAGGTCCACAAGCAGACAGCTCGTGTCGGCGGCAATCCGCTCGACCGTGCGGGAGTACATCTCCTGAAAGCGGTAAATCGTCGTGACCTCGCCGAGCCATTTCAGCACGTTCGCCTTGTTGAGGTCGCGGCAGTTCCAGTCAAAGAATTTCTGCGGGTCAATCGGCGGCAGTGTCGCGAGAATCGGACGGATTCCGCGCTCGCGCAGCGTCGCAATCATACGGTGATACGACGCGATAAACGTGTCAAGCGGCGTTTTTGCGAAATGCTCCGCGTCGGGGCTTTCGGCGACCTCCGCCCAGATGAAGTCGCAGTCGTTCCCGCCATAATCCATCACGGCGACGTCGTAATGCTCCCCGCCGTCAAGCCGCTTTTGAAGTATCTCCAAGCCCTTCGTAATCGTGCTTCCGATTTTCGCGTAGTTGTTGATGATGAGCGAGTGGCGCAGCGACAGCGCGTCCGTGTCGATGTCGTTGATTATGCGGTAGTGCCTGTTCGAGTCGAGCTGCATACCCTTGAAAATCGAGTCGCCGAATACGGCGATTTTCTTGATGATGTCCATTTTCCCATTCCTTTCGGCGAGATTTATTTTAATGATACCACCAATTTCGTAAAAATATAAGAATTTATTGTAAATTCAGCAGCTTTTTCGCGTTTTCGCCGAGAATTAACGCTTTTTCCGCGTCCGAAAGAGGCAATTCGCGGATACTCTCAAGCTCGTCCGCGCCGTCGCTCCACGGCGAATCCGTCGCGAAAAGGATTTTGTCCGCGCCGTGGCTCCTCACAATCCGCATAAACGTTTCCGTCGGATAGTATTGCTGACCCATTGACGTGTCGAGGTAAATGCAGGTTCCGACGATATATTTCTCCACGTCGTCCCACTGCGCGTGGCCGCCGAGGTGCGCCGCGACAATCGTTCCGCCGCGCATAGCGTCCGAAATCGCGCGGAATTGGCGCGGAGAGGACTTGAACGGCGGCGGGAACGACGGGTCGTACCCCGCGTGGAAAACGAGAACCAGCCCGCGCGACAGCGCGTAGTCATAAATCGGCAGAAATTCCGGCGCGTCAACCGAGAAATTCTGATATTCGCAGTGGAATTTCAGCCCGCGCAGGCCGAGCGAAACGACGAAATCAATGTCGCGCTTATAGTCGTCCGTGTGCGGAAAAATCCCGCCGAACGGGATTACGCGGCCACCGGAGACGACGGCGGCGTTCGCCGCCCATTCGTTGAGGTTTTTCGTCTGGCTCTGCTTTGTGATGACGGGCAGCAGAACGGACTTGTCAATTCCCGCCGCGTCCATTTTGCCCACCAGACCCGCGAGCGTGCCGTCGGTGAACGGGTCAAACCGCGTTTCCATACTGTCAACGAGATTTGAGAGCGCGCGCGGCGCGAGCGCGTCGGGAAAGGCGTGCGTGTGAAAGTCGATTGTCATAGGGCGACCTCGCTTTGAAGTTAATCAACGGTTAAGTTTATAACAACCGATTGATTATTGATTTTTGAATTGACTGTGTTAAACTGTAATTACGGTACCGAAACTGAAAGGGTTGATTACAGAATGACGATTAAAATAGGCGAGCGGCTGCGGTCGCTGCGCAAGAATACCGACACGACGCAGGAGCGGCTCGCGGAGCATCTCGGCGTTACGGCGCAGGCGATTTCGCGCTGGGAATCCGAGACGTGCTATCCGGACATTGAGACGCTGCCCGCGCTCGCGGATTTCTTCGGCGTGAGCGTGGACGAGCTTTTACGGGACGAATACTCGGATTCGGAGAGCTTGGAGAGCGTTCTCGCGAAAATCAAGAACTATTTCGTCCATACGCCGGAAAACGAGTGCTTCGACGTTGCGTATAAAATCTCAACGCTGCTTCACGAGGGCGCGATTTCAAAGGGCTATAAGAACAGTCTGCCGTGGAACGTGAATAAAACACGGAAAACGGACGACGACTTTTACAAATGGGGTACCTCGATTTGCAGCGAACCTGAGGGCGTCACGGTGCATAAGGGGAATACCGTGCTTATATCAAGCCAAAAGCAAGACCGCGAGCTTATGGGCAACGACGTAATGAGCTTGTGCAGCGCAATTGACAAATATGCGGATTTTGACAGGCTTGTCGTGTTCTTTGCCCTGTACGAGCTGACGCGCCGGGACTTCGACCTGTTTGTCGGCGCGGATAAAATCGGCGAAAAATGTAAATTCAGCGAAGACAAGATTTTAGAAATATTCAAGTGGCTGCCGATTCACCACAAACAGCTTGACGACGGCAGCTTCGGATACAGAATTGAAGGCAGTAATATGCACCTGCCCGCGTTGCTGTCCCTGTTTTTGCCTACCCGCTGACGAATTTCGCAACCGCGGCGAACACGGGCAGGGTAAGTATTGACAATAATGTCGTGAGTGATACCGCGCTGGCGGCCGTCGCCTCGTCGCGCTCATATCGCTGCGCGAACATCGCGGTTACGCCCGCGCTCGGCGCGGCGCAGAGAATCACGACGACGCAGTAGACCATAGGCGGCAGCCCCAGCGGGAACAGCGCGAGCGCGGTCAGCGCGGGAAACAGCAGCAGCTTGACCGCCGAAACGCCGTACAAATCGCGCTTTCGGAAGAGCTTCAAAATCTCCGTGTCCGCCATCTGTGCACCGATTACGAACATCGCCATAGGCGTGTTAATCTCCGCGACGAAGCTCACGGCGTTGCCGAGCGGCCACGGCATTTTCACGTTCAGCGCGAAAAACAGCAACCCGACGATGAATCCAAACGTCCCCGGATTAATCAGCACCGCGCGGACCGACGCGGATTTGCGCCCACCCATCAAAACGACGCCGTGCGTCCAGTGGACGAGCTGAAAAATGATGAGAAAAACCGACGCGTACACCATCGCGCCGTCGCCGAGAACCGCGCGAATCAGCGGAAAGCCCATAAACGCGCAGTTCGGGTAGATTGTCCCAAATTGCAGCACGTCGCGCGTGTCCGGCTCGCGCTTTTTGAAGAAAAAGCGGCTGATTACAACGGTGATTACGAAGTAAATAAGGCAACCGAGCGCGGTGAGCAGCATTGATTTTGCCGCCGCCGCGCTCCGCTCGACCTGCATCGCATTGACAATCAGGCACGGCGAAACGACGTACAGCAGGATAAACATAATCTGCTTCTGCGCGTCCACGGTGATGCGTTTCAGCTTTTTCAGAGCGAAGCCCACGCCCATCATAATGAAGAGCGTGGCGACCTGTCCCGCAACGGTTGTGAGGTTCGCGAGCAGCTCCGTCATTGGAAGAACTCGACCTTGCCGGTTTCGATGTCATAAACGGCCTTGTAAATCTCGGCCTTGCCCTCGTCAAGCAATTCGAGGATTTCGCGGTTTTCAAGCAGGCGGTTCACGCTGTTGTTCACGTTCGCGCGGACGGCCTCGGCAGCGGATTTTGTGCCGGAGATTGCGCGCGTAATCTCGGAGATGATTGCGTTCAGCCCGTGCGGCGCAACGGTTTCGCCGTGGTGTCCGCCCTCGCGCGCCGCGCCGACCGCGCCGCAGTGCGTGTGACCCATAACGATGATTGCGGTCACGCCGAGGTGTCCGGCGGCGTATTCGACGGAGCCGCTTTCAAAGTCCGATACGACGTTTCCGGCGGTGCGGATTACGAACAGCTCGCCGAGACTGACGCTGAAAATCTCCTCCGGCACGACGCGCGAATCCGAGCAGGTGAGGACGGCGGCGAGCGGGTGTTGCCCCTTGACAAGCTCCGCGCGGCGCGCGGTCGAGGGCTTGATAAAAGCGTCGTTGCCGGATTTGAGCGCGGCGATAATTTCAGTATTTGTCATAATTTCGCTCCTATTTCAAGTTGAAAAACGCGTCCGAGCCGGGGTAATACGCCGCCGCGCCGAGACCTTCCTCAATGCGCAAAAGCTGGTTATACTTCGCGACGCGGTCCGTGCGCGAGGGCGCGCCGGTCTTAATCTGTCCCGCGTTGAGCGCGACGGTTAGGTCGGCGATCGTCGTGTCCTCCGTTTCGCCGGAGCGATGCGACACAACGGCCGTGTAGCCCGCGCGGTTCGCGAGTTGCACCGTGTCGAGCGTCTCCGTTAAGGTACCGATTTGGTTCAGCTTAATCAGAATCGAGTTCGCGACGCCGAGCGTCAGCCCTTTTTTCAGCCGCTGTGCGTTCGTGACGAACAGGTCGTCTCCGACGATTTGGAGCTTTTTGCCGAGCGCGTCGGTCAGCAGCTTCCAGCCGTCCCAGTCGTCCTCCGCCATTCCGTCCTCAATCGAGATAATCGGGTACTTTTCCGCGAAATTTACCCACATCTCGACCATTTCGGCGGGCGTTTTCACCGTCCCGCGTTTCGGCAGGTGGTACAGCCCGTCTTTTTCATCGAACCAGTCGGAGACGGCGGGGTCGAGCGC
>JAISJC010000130.1 GCA_031261745.1 Oscillospiraceae bacterium | reverse complement strand
TACACTCCTATTTGTATTTTTTGTGTCAAGTCGTACTCATTTATTCTTTCGTTTTGCTAAATAAACGGTGACTCTATATACACAAAAACTGCCGCCGATAAGTGCAAAAACGCCACCAGACCAATAGAATAATATACTAAACTGCGGTAGCACTAATCCAAACACCGTCAATACCAGCATTGCAAAAAAACAAACAGAAACAAATCCTATATATTTTTGATTTCCCATTATTTTTACTGCGAGATTGTTGTGATTATTTTTGTTATCCACGATTTATTCCTCCATTGAGTGTTTAAGTATTTCTGCATCTCCGCATTTACCGGTTATTGTAAATGCGGAGATGCGCTTTCAAAACAAACTATTTTTTCGAATTGTTCTGCGCGTAATTATATGCGGCGTTACCTGCGTTGTAACCGGTTATCGCGCCAGTGATAAAACCAGCTGCTACCAACACTAATGTTGCTGGATTCCCGGTAGCATTTGCCAAAGCGATTCCAGGAATTGTTCCAACAAACCCGAATGCTGCTGCTGAGCCATAAACAACCAAGTTATAGATGAAACTGGAAAGAGCGTCGCCACCCCCGTCTACCGCTTGCAGTTCGTCCTCGCTGAGTTCCTCGAACCCGTAGTCAATCAGGTTCATTTCCGTCATTGTTGCCTATATATCAAAGTAGGATTTTACGCACAATGTAAAAATCAATAAAACGCCAAACACGGTGAACAGTATGAATTTGGTTTTTCTTGAGCATTTGAAACGGGTAATCGCGCAGGCGACCAACGCGGCAAAAACCGATGTAACTGAGGCAACCATAAAGTAAACCGCAGTTTTTCCTGACGCAATATATGCATATGACATTGACAATACTAAAATGGCACCTAGTATTGGTCCGTGCCTACTAATACCCTTTGGCCAGAAAAAGATGGAATGCAGTGACAAAATAAGTCCTGCGGCAGGAAGAACAATGTATAACCATTTACCATAGTATGTATTTAGCGTTTCTAAAAAAGCTATTACGCTATCCAATTTACTCACGTCCTTGCTTTTTTCCTACCCTACAAATCTACTGATTAAGAATAAGACAATCGCGCCAAATACGCTGAAACAGGAACCGCGTAGCATATGTTTATACTTCTTTTGAGCCTCTGCGGGTTCGACGCCGAATCCCCACTTTTTATAATTTACAAATCCGAAGATTAACAAAATCGCACTTGTTACAAAGAAAAGCAAACTCAAACCAAACAGTTTATCTTTCAATTCAGCAACTGATGATGCCTTATCACCGGAACTTATGTACGGCACCAACAGACACGCCGTCAAAACTATCAATTCAAGTACGCCGCCAACTGCGCTCTCTGCCTTTTTTTGCTTTTCATTATCGACGACATACTGCGGATTGCGCTTCAGACGAATATGCGTGACAAACTTAATAATCAAATGCGGTAAAATAAATGAAATGAAAATTAATACTAATATTGTAGAAATTATGGTTAATGTTTTTGTTGTCATTTTTTGATTCCCCAATAAGTTTGATATTCTGCCCCCACGAATGCCGTACGGCATCCGTGGGGGTATAAAACGATACTTAGATATAAGGCAGGAATGGAACATTCGGAGCTAAGTAGAAATTGTACATCATTCTCGCATCTCCGAATACACCGCCCCAACCGCCGGGATATGTTGTTCGAACGATTTGAGAAAATGCAGTCCAGTTCTGCGCAATCTCCGTGAAAATATTGCCTCCTTCAACTTTGTGCAGTTCGTCCTCGCTGAGTTCCTCGAACCCGTAATCCAACAGGTTCATTTCCGTCATTGTTGTTGTCATAACTTTATCTCCAACTCAGTGAAGTTGAAACTATGAGTTGCAGTCTGCTCATAGTAATTTAGGAACTTAAATACTCTAAATCTAAAACTTTATTATAGAAAACAGGGACAGCACAAGTGCCAGTATAAGACTAATGACTGCACCTTTTTTCGCCCTGCTCAACCCGCTTGCACCGTCGGCGGAGTAGCGAGTACTTTCATTCCGATACCGATAAATAAGGACCGCTCCGCTTACCAAAAGCAAAATCAAACCGAATTGGCGGGCATCATTTTGCACTGCAATGATGTTAGACAAACTAATCTTACCGCCTTTTAATAAATTAAATCCGTGAACACCAGCGAAAACTAAAATACTGATAAGCGGTTCCATCCAACTGTGAACAGATTTGTGTTTCTCCGCGTAATCGGGGTTGTTTTGCGATTTGATTTTTATTATTATGCGGTCTACCAAAAACGGGAAAACGTACATTGCGATTAGCATAATAATAGCGAGCGAAATACCTATAAACCAATATAAAACATACATAGTGCCTTGCCTCCATTTAGCCGCAATCCCACCGCAGTTATATTGAGTTCTACAGTGGGATATAACGACTATTGAATATTATCGAATGATGCCGTAATATACCAGCAGGTTGTAAACGGGTTGTGCAACCGTGCCGATAAGACCTTTTCCGGTACTCAGACGGTACGCCATATTTAAGTCTACGATAAATGTAAATGCTTGATTAACCATTTGTGCAATTGTATCTCCGCCGTCTACCGCGAGCAGTTCGTCCTCGCTGAGTTCCTCGAACCCGTAGTCCAACAGGTTCATTTCGTTTGCTGTTGTTACCATTAGAATTTCTCCTTCGTACATTTATTTATACCACGGCTGTTGCTCTCTGTGTAGGCCTCCACAGAAAACAACCGCCGCAATATGCGCTAAAATACCCTTTTTGACATTATAGCACGGATTTTTGCGATGTGTTGCAAAGGGGGAGTAACCGGTATGAAAACGGGAGTGACAGGTATGTACGCTATACGATGACCTCTATCGGCTCAATGATTTCCTCATCGACGACAGGTTCCGGAGGCCGCTTGCATTTCAGCAGACCGAGTATGCAGCCCGCTGTGAGGATAATCCCCAAAAGCAGCATAACGAGTGTCGGAATATCGGTGTCCGGCAGCAGATTGCCCGCGAGGACGGTGAATGAATTGAAAGCGATGTGCGCTATAACCGCATAGGTAAGCGAGCGGAAACGCGTCACGAGGAATCCGAGGAATACACCTATCAGAGCGGCATAAAGCCCCTGCAATAAGTTTAGATGGAAAGCACCGAAAATCACCGCTTGAATGGCGACCGCCGCCCAGATTTTTATGTTGCTCATACGGTTCAATGTCACGCCGCGAAAGCACAATTCCTCCGCAACCGGAGCGACTATGCCAACCGTAATCAGCTGAATTATGAAACTGCCGCTTGTTATAAATTCTGTGATTTGGCTATAACTTTCGAAATACTCCGTCAGCTTTGTGATGTCAATTATTGCGGACAGCAGCAGGTTAACGCCAATACCCGCGCCGATGACAAGCAACGCGGCGACGATTGAAAACCCGCCGCCGTTCCAGCGTTTATACTTCTTTTTTGTGATGCGCCACATAGGGGAAAAAAGCAGCGCGCTTACTATGTAACCCGCGAGTGCGATTTGCATAATTTTGCCCGTCAAGAAATCAGTGAGTTTCTGCGTCAGCTCGTTTTGGTCAACAACACCCCCGTTTGCCGCCGCTTGTGCGCCGAGTGAGCCTCCGTAAAACATTGATATAATCATCGGGACGAGGAAGGTTATCGCGAGATATAGCAGTGCGGGATAGATTGCGCGCCAGACGCGGCGGGGAAGATTGTAAGTAGACATTGCGGGACCTCCTTAATATAATTTGGTTTACTTGCGTTGGTTATTGTAAGAGCGTAAAAATACGCCCGAACGCCTATTGTAATTACAAGATGTTCGGGTTTATCCCAAGATAGATATCCACAATCATATTGTCGATTTCAAGCGGCGTTTTTGCGTCCTGTACGGCTACGTTATAGCCGGCTGTTACGGGCGTGAGTTCGCGGCTCTGTATGTACGCGACTAACTGTTCAGCGGTTTCTTGTAATCCCGCCGGATTACCGATGTGCCGTATTGTTACGGCGTTTGTCAGCAGAAACTCCGGTTTGCGCGTGCAACCTTCCGGCGGAGTAAATTCGCGGTCGAGCGGTACCAAAATCTCCATATCAATGAGCTGCTCCGAACCCTGCGGCTCAACCGAAAACGTACAGCTGACGGTGGGTCCGGTTTTCTTGTAGCCGCCAAGCTCTATGAATGTGTTGATGCGGTGGCTGATTTCCTGTAATTCTGCCGCTGACATTTTTCCTCTAAATGACAGCAGGTTGGTCAATCGGAATTCCTGATTTTCTTTTATGCCTTTTTCGTTTGACATTCTCATTTCTCCTTTTTATATAGTTTGTTACCTTGTGACGTTGACAAACAATTTATATACAGTACTATTTCCTATCCTACAAATCTACTGATTAAGAATAAGACTATCGCACCAAAAACGCTGATACAGGAACCGTGGAGCATTTGTTTATACTTCTTTTGAGCTTCTGTGGGGTCAATGCCAAATGCCCGCTTTTTATAATTCGTGAAACCAATAATCAGTACAACAGCGCTGGTAACCAATAAAAGTAAACTCAGCCCAAGGAAGTTATCTTTCAATTCGGCAATAGATGCTGCGCGGTCCTTAGAACCGAGGAGTTGAAGCATCGGATAACCAATCATACATATTAGGTCAAAGAATGCTCCGAGTGCGTTTGCCGAGCGCTTGTTCTTTTCTTTGTCTATGGTATACTGTGGATTTACTTTTGAATGCAAATGCGTGAGTAGTTTTATAATCAAATGCGGGAATATGTATGATATGGTTATTAATATAACCAGGAAGGCTATGCCATTTAGTACCTTCATCGGCAGTCCTTTCGCATATTAATTTTGGAGGTACTCACCGCAGCTTTCAGTCTGCGGTGAGCACCGTTTGCTTAAAGCGTTTTGCGTTTAGTTTTGGTTAGATATAGGGCAAAAAAGGCACTTTAGGTGCGATGTAGTAATTGTACATCGCTCTCGCATCTTTTGCAACGCCGAACCAACCACCGGGATAGCCATTTCTTACGGCAAAGTTTAACGCCATCATAAAATCTCCGAGAGCATCTCCACCATCCACCGCTTGCAGTTCGTCCTCGCTGAGTTCCTCGAACCCGTAGTCAATCAGGTTCATTTCCGTCATTGTTGCTGTCATAACTTTATCTCCTTTGTAAAATATTTATACCACAGCACTCGTTTTTCGCTGTGCACCGCGAAAAGCAAACGCTGTAATACACGCTAAAATACCCTTTTTGACATTATAGCACGGATTTTTGCGATGTGTTGCAAATGTGGAGTAACTGGTAGGAAAACGGGAGTGACCGGTATGTAGAGGCTATTTCGCCGCGCCGCAGTCTGTAATGTCGTGCTGGCGGATTACGGGGTAGAGCTTGTTCATAATATCTCCATTTAAGTGGTGGCTATTTTGCTTTTGTTATCGACGATATAAACGACTCCGCGTCCGCTTGCGTGTCTGCCGTGAACGTCAGAATCACACCAATCATCGCACCGTCGAATTTGCGAAAATAATAATTCTGATACGCCGCGCCGTCCATAAGCGACAACTTGCCGACAAAGTATTTTTCACCCGCGATTACTGTTTCATCAGATTCAAGTACGCTGTAACCAAGGTCCGCCATTGCTTCAAATTGCGTTTTCATCGAGTCGAAGTAACCCGATTCGTCAAGGTTTTTCGTTAGCGGACTGAGCGCAAGGTTTTCGTACATCAGCATCGCATTCGGCACGCCGACTTCCGCCATAACCGAGAAATCATACGCTGTTCGCATTTTTGCGACGTCAAGCGCAGCCTGATTGGTACCGTTATTTACGATGATTTCCTCACCGGCACCGACAGATTGCTGAAGCTCTTCCGCCGTGAGTGCGCGCCACCCGTCAGGCAGCGTAACTTTGATATTAATCCACTCGTTTGTAAAAGTGTTTTCCGACCAAGTTCCGGTTCGGATTGAGCCTTGCGCGACCTTCGCGCAGGACGCGAGCGAAAAAACGAGGACGAGGGTGAGCGCGATTGCGAGGATACGGGTAATCTTTTTCATTTTGATTTCTCCTTTTTGTGAGTTTTATATAATCCACCTATGCAAAAGACAATGCAAACGAGAAACAGCCCACAACTTACATACCAAAATATTGCTTGGTTTAAGATTAATATGTTCAATATTAAAAGCAAAAGACCAATCAAGGCAAAAGCAAACGCAAAATGAAATGTTTTTTTGTCCATAATTTTTACTCCAATTCTTTTTAGTGGGGACGCAATAATATGCGCCCCCACTGTACTGTATCCGCTGTCTAAATAAACGGTATAACGGCAAGCGTTGCTGCCGCCACGAAACAAGCACCTGAAGCAACCGCACACCAAGCCGCTACCTGCGGGTGACCAGTTGCACCAGCGATATTGCCAACAAATCCAATTACTGCCCCTCCAACGACACATATAATCGCAGCAACCTTAGTAGAACCGCCGTCTATTTCCATTTGCTCATCATCAGTTAGCGGCTCGAAATACTTTGCATCATACATAATTATACTCTCCTTTAGTTTAATGTTTTAGGGTTGCAAGACCTGCAATACCAGCTCCGGCAAGTGCTGCACCAGCTGATGCGAGTTCAACACCAGGTAGTGCTGCTGCGCCTCCGGTACCAATCGCAAGGCCTACTCCTATTAAAATTAAGCATCCGCCACCAGCGATGGCTAAGCACGAGGTAACGCCT
This sequence comes from Oscillospiraceae bacterium, assembly GCA_031261745.1. Lineage (GTDB taxonomy): Bacteria > Bacillota > Clostridia > Oscillospirales > Oscillospiraceae > JAIRRO01. The sequence goes on along the minus strand of JAISJC010000130.1, from coordinate 22,602 downwards.
AAAGCAAAATCCCCCCAGAATCCACCGCCGTCTACCGCGAGCAACTCCTCGTTGCTGAGTTCCTCGAACCCGTAATTCAACAGGCTCATTTCGTTTGCTGTTGTTATCATAACGATTTCCCCTTTTGTAAATATTTATACCATAGTGTTTGCTAACTGCGTATGCATCCACAGTCAACAAACGCCATAATATACGCTAAAATACCCTTTTTGACATTATAGCACGGATTTTTGCGAAGTGTTGCGAAAGTGGAGTAACTGGTAGGAAAACGGGAGTGACAGGTATGTAACGCACTAATAATTCCTCTGAAAAGAGGGAAATATATTAATAAATGAATTTATACCATTTATAAATAACTAATCGCTTTCTTTACAGTTAGGTTATCCTTGATAAAATAAACATATAGCTTATCTGTAATGAACTTGGAGATTAATTATGGTCGATTTTAAGATTATCGGAAGCAGAATAAAACACTATCGGCGAAAAGCCGGTATGACGCAGAACCGGTTATCCGAAATCCTCGACGTATCCGCGAGCTATATTAGTCAGATTGAACGCGGCGTATCAGAGGTTTCGCTGCGGCGGCTTGATGAAATAGCCGAACGAATAGGTACGAACCTGCAATCCTTAATCGCTGATGTGAACGCAAATAATTCGGACTTTATGGTTTCTGAGATTAGCGAGAAAGTAAGAGGACTTGAACCGTCAGAAAAAAGATAAATTTCACGCATTATCGATACATTTATTGATAAATAGCGGCACTTTACTTTTGTGCGGAGTTGTTGTATAATTCCAACCGAAAGGACTGTGGCTGAATGGCGTGGTATAAAAGCGGAAATATCAGCGGTGTGTACCGCCTGTTAGAGAGAGATATTCGTATGCGAATTGCTATATGCGACGACGAGCAGATATTTCGAGATGATTTGAAAAACGCGGTCTACAGTTACTCCAACGTCCACAGGCTTGAAATAGTTGTAGACGAGTTTTACGGCGGGGAATATCTCCTTGAATCCAAAGAAAAATATGACATTGTTCTCCTCGACTATAAAATGCAGGGGCTTGATGGTCTTGCCACCGCGCGTGAGCTTAGGGAGAAGAATGTCAATGTTACAATTATCTTTCTGACGAGCTTTCCGCATTTTGTCTATGAGTCATTTGAAGTCGGAACATTTCGTTTTTTTGAAAAGCCGCTCGATGTGTCAAAGCTCCATAGGGCGTTCGATGATTATTTCCGAATGTTCGGCAACAATTACCCGCTGCCGCTGAAAATTGACAGAGAAACGCGCATTATAGAAACGAACGACATTGTTTTCCTCGAAGCCGACAATAAGACTTGCTACATACATCTCGCAAGAGAAAAGCTGCGCTGCGCCAAAACAATGGCGTACATAGGCCGGCTTATGCCAAAAAATAACTTTTACAAGATAAATAAGGCGTTTATCGTAAATATGAATTACATAAAACGCTATGACAATGAGTTTATATATTTCAAGAACAGAGAACGCGCACATATCAGCAGAAAATATCTGACTTCGTTCAAGTCCGCGTATATGGACTATTCAAAGAGTCAAATGGTATAAATACAACGGCAGCCGTCTTATAACGACTGCCGTTGTATTTGAATTGTTCTCAACCGAATAACAACAATAACCACTGCCATAAATTAGCCACAATCTCACTCCCTTTCGTAAACCGAAGTTACTACAAGTTTGAAAGAAAGTTGCAGATATTGGAGTATCAGGTCGAATTTTTGGAGTAAAGCGTATACAAAACACAACCAATATGTTAAAATCTCAATAGCTACTAAATTTAGGAGTGATTTGTGTTGACCGAAATGACAGACCTCTGGCAGGCGGCGTGGTTTGAAAGCTTGATTACAGTAATTAATATACATATCATATTGACCAAGGTTTGCGTCGGCGTAACACGTTGGCGGACAACGGTCGCAATATTTTTATGTGTTTTGATGCCGAGTATGGTATGGTCATTGTTCCCGTTATCGCCCTTATGGCAAATTGCGTTCGCACTTTGTATGCTTTTGCCTTTTGTTATTCCTTTACTCACAGTTAGCGGTATGAAAAAGCCCACGATCCTGTACATCACTTTTCTTTATATAGGAATTTCGGGTATTTTTGTGTTCCCGTTTGCAATATTTGCGGAAACACTTAATTTTCCGAAAAGCGGCAGAATATTGGCTGATGTTATTGCGAATTGCTTATTATTAGTTATCTGTGTTTTGGCGGGTAAGAGAATACTTTTCAAAACCCTTTACAGCGATTTGACGATTTTAGAAAAGCGAATAAAGGCTTTTCTGATTGTATCGGTATGGGTCGGAACTTCGTTTGCACGTTTTTTTACACAGGCGTTTCGCTCATATCCGCAAACACCATTAAATGTGGCAGCGGAATGCCTTGCGTATGTGCTTGTAATTTTGATTTTCGTTATGTGTCCGCTGCTGACCGCGAGCAGCGTTTCAAATTCGTACAATAAAAAACTGCTTGCCACATTTGACACGCAGGTAAAAGCGCAGGCGGCGCACTATAAAATGATGATGCAGGTAAACGATGACACCAGGGAGTTCCGACACAATTTCCAAAACCTCAGAATCGGACTTGTGGATTTTCTCGCAAGCAACGACGTTGACGGCGCGTTAAAATACATCAATGAGCTGAACAAACCCATACGCACCGAAGTTTTGCTGTTTGAAACGGGTAACTCTGTCGCGGACGCGCTGCTCTATGAAAAGCAAATAATGGCAATGGAAAATAATACTGCAATTAAGTTTGACGGGTTAATCCCAAATGACAAAATATCTCCGGTTGACCTGTGCGTAATTATCGGCAACGCTGTGGATAACGCGATGGAAGCCTGTGAGCGTTTAACAGATAGTACGCCAAGAGTCGTAACGGTTTCCGCTTCGTTTACAAACGGTTTTCTGTTCATCGGTATTGAGAATCCTGTTGCAGAGGCTGTGCATATTGTAAACAACACAATCGCGACCACAAAAGACGACAAAATCGCCCACGGAATAGGACTGAGCTCTATCCGGAGCGTAGCAAGCAAATATTCGGGAAAAATGCGGTTGTCGTGCGAGAACAGCGTGTTTGCTGTTGAGGTTGCTTTGGATTTGAATATGGCAGGAGAGGAATAGTGTTACCCAAAATGTCCCGCCATATACAGTATATGTAAAAAGCGCGGAAAGAAAACGGAGAAAAGATTTTTAGCGTCTTGCGTATTGATAGCCAAGCAGGGAATCGCCGCATTAGCAAAATGGGAAAAATTCGTTAGCAGAACGGCGAAACAGCGCAGCGCGCGCAAAATGAAAACGCCGCAATCCGTTGGGATTACAGCGTTTGTGTTGGTGGGCCTTCAGGGACTTGAACCCGGGACCATCCGGTTATGAGCCGGACGCTCTAACCAACTGAGCTAAAGGCCCTCGTCGGAGCGGATTTTGCGGAGAGGCGCGCCAGCCCGCTCCATCGCTCCTCCTCTTCGCCGGCGAAACAGCCTTCGGCGTGTTTTCTCGGCTATGAAGGACGTTGGAAACGAGCTATTTCCCTATTCCGGCGAGTTTCAGCGTCAGCGCGGACTTTTTGTGAGCCGCGTTGTTCTTATGAATAAGACCCTTTGTCGCGGCGCGGTCAACGGTTTTAATAGCGGCACCGTAGGCTTCCGTCGCGGCGGCTTTGTCGCCCGCAACAACTGCGGCGTCAAACTTTTTGATCGTTGTTTTCAGGACACTGCGGGCGGCACGGTTGCGAAGATTCGCGGCCTGCGAAACCTGAACACGCTTAGAAGCGGATTTAATATTCGGCATATGTGAACACCTCCTTAGATTCTTTAAGATTCTTGTTGGAGAGTTATTCTAACACACATTTTATTTGATTGCAATACCTATTTGCGAAATATTTTGCGTTTTTTCGGAAAACATAACCGCAAAGGGGGATTCATATGATTAACAAAACTTTTCGCCGCACGGATCTCGCAGTTGAGGCGCACAAGCTATGGCGCGAGGACGCGGAGCGGACGACGGAGCTTTCGGGCGTGATAGCGCACGACGCAACGCGCTTCGGCTTTGACGTAACGACAGTGAAGATTACGGACGAGGAGGGTGCGGCGGAACTCGGAAAGCCCTGCGGCACATACGTAACCGTGGAGCTGGACAAGCTCCTGCGGCGCGACGACGACGCGTTCCGCCTCGGCGTTTACGCGCTCGCGGACGAGATTGAAGCACTGCTGCGGTCGGGCGGCGGCGACTCCGTTCTCGTCGTAGGTCTCGGAAACCGTGCGATAACCGCGGACGCAATCGGACCGGAGATTGTGCGAAACGTGATGGTGACGGGGGCTTTTCCGCAGGAACTCGGACCGTTTCGCTCCGTTTTCGCGCTTGAAGCCGGCGTTCTCGGCACGACGGGCATTGAGAGCGCGCGCGTAATCCGTGCCGTCTGCGAAGAGGTTATGCCCGACCGCGTTATTGTCGCGGACGCGCTGGCGTCGCGGAGCGTTGCGCGGCTATGCCGCACGGTTCAGATATCCGACACGGGCATCGTTCCGGGGTCGGGAATAGGCAACGCCCGCGCCGCCGTGAATCGAGAGACGCTCGGCGTACCGGTCATTTCTGTCGGGGTTCCGACGGTCGTAGACATCGGCGACCTCGTCGTCACACCAAAGGAGATTGACGGCGCGGTGAACGACATTTCCAAGCTCGTCGGTTACGCGATAAACCTTGCGCTGCACCGTGATTTGACGGTGGATGATATAACAATGTTCTTGGGATAACCGCCTTTGAAAATTTTCTGTTGACAAGCGCGGTTTAATATGCTACACTCTGAATAATCATTCATTTGAGGTGCATATATGACGCGTCTCCCGAACAATTCGTTTTATTTTAGCTTTGGCCGTAACTATTTTTGGTACGGCTATTTTGCGTATGGAAAAACGAATAATCGAATCGGGAAATAACCGCTGTACCACAACGACAACAGGACGCGGAACCCTATTCGGGTTCCGCGTTTTTTACATTTTGGAGGTTCGATGAAAACATTGACTGTCGCGGCGGAGAGCCGCAAGTACCAAATACATATCGGCGCGGGCGCGGTTAGTATGCTGCCAGAAGTTCTCACGGTGAAACACGCGGTGATCGTGACGGACGGAAACATCGCGCAGATGTACGCCGCGCGCGTGATGGAGCTGCTGAACGACGCGGGGATCGCGTCAACGCTGTGCGTAATTCCCGCGGGGGAGCAGAACAAGACGCTCGCAACCGTCGAGCGGCTGTACCACGAGTTTGCGGCGGCGGAAATGAACCGTCGGGGCGTCGTCATCGCGCTCGGCGGCGGAATTACGGGGGATATTGCGGGCTTTGCGGCGGCGACGTTTATGCGCGGGGTACAGGTCGTGCAAATACCGACGACGATTGTCGCGCAGGTGGATTCGTCCGTCGGAGGCAAGACGGGCGTGAACCTCGGCGAGGGAAAGAACCTCGTCGGTGCGTTCCACCAGCCGTCCGCCGTGATTGCGGACACGGATTTTCTGCACACATTGCCGGAGCGCGAGTGGCGCGCGGGTCTCGCGGAGGTCGTGAAGTGCTACGCCCTCGGCGAGACAGCGATTGCGCCGCTGTTGGCTCCGCACCCGACGGAGGAAAACCTCGAACAGCTCGTCGCGCTCTGTTGCCGCTTAAAGGCGCGGTATGTCGCGGAGGACGAGCGCGACACGGGCGCGCGTGCCGCGCTGAACTTCGGACACACCTTTGCCCACGCGATTGAAAAGTATTACGATTACGCGCGGTACAATCACGGCGAAGCCGTCGCGATAGGGATGCGCCTCGCGCTTGAAGCGGGCGAAAAACTCGGCGTGACGCCGACATCGACCGTTCTGGACGTCCGCGCGGCGATTGAGCAGGCGGGGCTTGATACTTCGCTTGAACTCTCGCCGAGAGAGCTTGTACCGCTAATGCTCGGCGACAAGAAAAACACGTCCGCAAATATCTCGCTCGTACTTTTGCAGGACCTCGGCAAGCCGATCGTATATGAAATCAGCCCGCGCGAATTGGAGGAGCTTCTGTGAATAAGAAGATTACGCGTTTCCCGTCTGGCACGGTGAAAATCCCGCCGTCGAAGAGCATTCTGCACCGCGCGGTGATTTGCGCCGCCCTCGCGGGCGTTGAGGTGAAGCTGTCGCCCGTTTCGGACGACATTGACGCGACGGTGCGGTGCGTCAACGCGCTGACGACGGAGCCGCAGGAGGGCGAAGGAGAATTGCAACTCGACTGCGGCGAGTCCGGCTCGACGCTGCGATTTCTGATTCCGATTGCGGCGGCACTCGGCAAATCCGCGGTTTTTACGGGGCGCGGGCGGCTTATGTCGCGCCCGTTGGAGCCGTTTCTCGACGAGCTGCGCCGACACGGCGCGGTTATTGAGCAGGAACCAGACGCGATTAACGTCTCCGGCGCGTTGCGGGCGGGGCGTTACGAGCTGCCGGGGGACATCAGTTCGCAGTTTGTCACGGGACTGCTGTTCGCGCTGCCGCTGCTGCGGGGCGACAGCGAAATTCATCTGACCTCGCCGCTCGAATCGGCGGCGTATGTGGATTTGACGGTCGAGGAGCTTGAAAAATCCGGTATTGAAATCACGCGTGACGGCGCGGATTTTGCAGTCCGCGGGAACCAAGAATTCGCCGCGCGAGAGGTCGCGGCGGAGGGCGATTATTCACAGGCGGCGTTTTTCCTCGCAGCTGCCGCGCTTGGGCGCGACGTGCGCTGCGAGGGTCTGAACCCCGATTCGACGCAGGGCGACGCCGCGATTTTGCAGATTTTACAGGACGCGGGGTTTGAGATTGAGCTTGCGTCAACCGTGCGTGTCCTGCCGCGCGGCGGGCAGATTTCGCGTCGCAACAGGACGGTTCTGCCGGTGGAAATTGACGTGTCGGGCATTCCCGACCTCGTGCCGCCCGTCGCCGCGCTGCTGAGTGTCGCGGACGGTACGAGCCGACTGTATAACGCGGGACGGCTGCGTCTCAAAGAATCCGACAGGCTTGAAGCCGTTGCGGCGGAGCTTAACGCAATAGGCGCGGATATTGAGATTGACGATGACGCGCTCATAATCTACGGGCGAAAATCGCTCGACGGCGGGACGGTAAATGCGCGGGGCGACCACCGAATCGCGATGATGGCGGCCGTCGCGGCAATCCGCTCGGACGCGCCGGTGACCGTAATCGGCGCGGAATGCGTCAGCAAGAGTTACCCGAATTTTTGGAAAGATTTTGAGGTGAGCGCGAAATGAATTCTACGTTTGGTGAACGATTTCGGCTATCCGTTTTCGGCGAGTCGCACGGCGATTGTGTCGGCGTCGTAATCGACGGCCTGCCGGCCGGTTTTTCGATTGATTTCGACGCGGTGAAAGCGGAACTGGCGCGCCGCGCCCCTGGCAACAGCCCGAACGCGACTTCGCGGCGCGAGAGCGACAATTTTATCGTGATGAGCGGACTTTTTAACGACCGCACGACGGGCGCACCGCTTATGGCACTGTGCCGCAACGAAAATACGCGCTCACACGACTACGAGCCGCAGTTCCCGCGCCCCGGTCACGCGGACGTCGTCGCGGCGCAGAAGTACGGCGGACACAACGATTACCGCGGCGGCGGGCATTTTTCTGGCAGACTGACGGCTCCGATTGTTTTTGTGGGCGCGATTGCGAAGCAGATCCTGTTTGAGCGATACCGAATCGAAATCAACGCCGAAATCGCGTCAATCCACGGGGAAACGGACGCGGCGAAATTCGATGAGATAATCCAAGCCGCGAAAGCGCGCGGCGACAGTGTGGGCGGCGTTATAGAGTGCCGCGCGCGGAACATTCCCGTCGGTTGGGGCGACCCGATTTTCCACGGCATTGAGTCGGATGTCGCGGCGGTGATGTTCGCCATTCCCGCCGTAAAGGGAGTGGAATTCGGCGACGGATTCGGCTTCGCGGATAAATTCGGCTCCGAGGTCTCCGACGGAATCGGGTTTGACCCGAACGGCAATATGGTGTTCACGGCGAACCACAACGGCGGGATTAACGGCGGCATTACGAACGGCGGCGAGCTGAAATTCCGCGTAGCAATCAAGCCCACGCCGACGATTTCCCTACCGCAGAAAACCGTGGATTTGCGCACGAACGAGGCGGTCACGCACAGCTTTACGGGCCGCCACGACCCCTGCATCGTACCGCGCGCAGTGCCCGTCGTCGAGGCGGGACTGGCGATTTGCCTGATGGAATATTTATAGAATAATGTTATAGGAGTTATTAATATGATTATCATTTTGAAACAGGGCACAAGGCCTGAGGACACCGAAAACCTGCGTAGGCTCGTCACCTCGCACGGCATCATCATTCAGGATATCGTCGGCGAAACCACGTCGATGATCGGACTTGCGGGCGACACGTCGCAGCTCTCCGAGGACGATTTCGTCCGCTTTGAGTGCGTCGAGCGCATTATCCGCGTCAAGGAATCCTACAAGCTCGCGGGGCGCAGTTTTCACCCCGACGACAGCGTTTTCGACATCGCCGGACGCAAGGTCGGCGGCGGAAATTTCGCCGTTATCGCGGGTCCCTGCTCCGTTGAAACCGAGGAGCAGATTCTCTCCGTCGCGCGCGACGTAGCCGCCGCGGGCGCGAAATTTATGCGCGGCGGCGCGTTCAAGCCGCGCACGTCGCCGTACGCGTTCTCCGGTCTCGGCCTCGACGGCTTGGAGCTGTTGAAGCTCGCGCGGGCGAAAACGGGACTGCCGATAGTCACGGAGATTATGTCCTCAGAGTACCTTGAACAGTTTGAGGCGGATGTGGACGTTATCCAAATCGGCGCGCGAAATATGCAGAACTTCACGCTTCTGCGGCAGGTTGGCGCGCTGAAAAAGCCCGTTTTGCTCAAACGCGGACTGTCCAGCACGCTTGATGAACTGCTTATGGCGGCTGAACACGTTATGGCGGGCGGGACGCGCGACGTTATCCTTTGCGAGCGCGGAATCCGCACGTTTGAGACCGCGACGCGCAACACGCTCGACCTTTCGGCGGTGCCTGTTCTAAAACAGAAAACGCATCTGCCGATTATCATTGACCCGTCGCACGCGACCGGTTACTGGCATCTCGTAGAGCCGATGGCACTCGCCGCGACGGCGTGCGGCGCGGACGGACTTATTATCGAGGTCCACAATCACCCAGAGGCCGCGCTGTGCGACGGCGCGCAGTCGGTTACGCCGCAGGTGTTCAAGAAGATTATGGGCAAGGTCGAGAAAATCAGAGAAGCAATAGCGTAAGGAGGAATATATTTATGACACCCAAGGAAGAATTACAGGCCCTGCGCGGCAAAATTGATACGGTGAGCGCGGATATGGCGCGGCTGTTTCAGGAGCGTCAGCGCATATCGAACGACATTGCGCGCGTAAAGGAATCCGGCAATTTTGCCGTAACGGATACGGGGCGCGAGGAGCGCGTAATCGCCGATGCGTTGGAGATTTCGGACGAGGACAAGCGCGCGGAAACAGCCTCGCTGATGCGCACGCTGATTTCCCTGTCAAAGCTGCGGCAGTACGACCAGCTTGGTCTTACGGGCGCGCTGGATTTCCCCGAATCCGCCGTTCCGGCGCAGGGCGCGGTCGCGTTCCAGGGCGTTCCGGGGGCGTGGAGCGAACACGCGTCGCGGACGCTGTTTCCGGAGCGCAATTACGTCACGCGCGAGTATTTTGAGGACGTTTTCGAGGCCGTCAAGAACGGCGAAGCCGCGTTCGGTGTACTGCCGATCGAAAATTCCGAGACGGGCGCGATCGGCGAGGTCTATGACCTGCTGCGCCGCAGTTCGTGCTTCATCGTCGGGCAGATTTGGATTAACGTCGCGCAATGCCTGATAGGCGTTCCGGGGGCGACTGTCGGCGACATTCGCGAGGTTTTCTCCCATCCGGAGGGCTTCAATCAGTGCAAACGCTTCCTGAAAGGCAAAAACTGGGAGCTGACGAAGGTGCGCAACACCGCCGTCGCGGCGGAGCTTGTCGCGTCGAAAATGGATTCAAATGCCGCCAGCGCGAAGTTCGCGGCAATCGGCTCACGCCGCGCCGCCGAGGTAAACGGGCTTGAAGTCCTCGCCGAAAATATCACGGACAACCCGAAAAACCGCACGCGTTTCATCGCGATCGCGGCGCAGCCGAGCTATGACGAAACCGCCGACACGGTTTCCGTGTCATTTGCGACGCAGCACCGATCGGGCGCGCTATCGACCGTGTTGCAGACGTTTGCGCTCGCGGGAATTAACCTGACGCGCATTGAGTCGCGTCCCGTTTCCGCGGAGGCGTACCGCTTTTTCGTGGATTTGCAGGCGAATATACTCGATTCCGGCGCGCGCGACGCGATTATGCAGGCGGCTATGCAGTGCGAGTATTTTGAGGTCCTCGGCTGCTACGGAACGTCCTCGGAGAACGCGCGATGAGCGGAAAACCGTCCGAGCGCAACGTCATTCTAATCGGTATGCCCGGCTGCGGCAAGACGACAATCGGCAAGCTCGTCGCGGAAATATTTGGGCGCGAGTTTTACGACTCCGACGCGGAGATTGAACGCCGCGAGGGGAGAACGTGCGCCGAGATTATCAATTCCGACGGCGAAAATCGTTTTCGGGAGATTGAGCGTCGCGTCGTCGCGGAGCTGACGCAGAAAAGCGGAATCGTCCTCGCCGTCGGCGGCGGAACGCCCGTGTTTTCGGGTAACTTGCTGCGGGAAAATTCCGTCGTCGTGTACATAAAGCGCGTTCTTGAAGAGATTGCGAAGTCCCTCGACGCGGATTCGCGTCCGCTGTCAACGTCGCTCGCGGACTTAGAGCGGCTCTATGACGCGCGTCACGAAACCTACGAGAGCCTTGCCGACGTTACGGAGGTCAACGACAACATAGAGAGCGTTGCGGCGCAGGTGCGCTTGCACCTCAACGCGCGGATTCTCGTAATCAACGGACCGAATTTGAATATGCTCGGCGTGCGCGAACCGGAGGTCTACGGTTCAGCAACGCTGCGCGATTTGACGGAACTGCTCCGCGCCCACGCGAAGGAAAAGGGTGTTTTCCTCGCGCATTTCCAATCGAACCACGAGGGCGCGCTCATAGACGAAATTCAGGAGGCGCACGGGAAATACGACGGGATTGTCATCAATCCGGGGGCGTATACGCACTACTCGTACGCGATTTACGACGCGCTGAAAGCGATTGACGTCCCCGCAGTCGAGGTGCATATCTCGGACATCGCGAACCGCGAGGAATTCCGCAAAATCTCCGTCACCGCGCCCGCGTGCGTCGCGCAGGTGTTCGGCGAGGGGTTCCCAGGCTATATTAAGGCGATGGATATTTTGCTCGAAAGGATTGGCAATGAGTAAAAAATTAGCCGTCATCGGCTCGCCCGTCGCGCACAGCAAGTCGCCGGCGATTCATACGAAATTCGCTGCCGATTTGGGGCTGGACTACACCTACGAGGCGGTCGAGGTCACGGCGGAAACGCTCGCGGACTTCGTTTCGCGCGCGAAAGCGGGTGAATTCGCGGGGTTTAACGTCACGATGCCGCTCAAAGAGGCGATAATTCCTCACCTTGCGGCAATCGACGGCGCGGCGAAAGCGTGCGGTAGCGTGAACACCGTCGTCGTGCGTGGCGGAGAGCTGCACGGATATTCGACAGACGGCGTCGGAACCGTCGCCGCGCTGCGTGAGCAAATCTCTGATTTGCGCGGCAAATCCGCGCTGATTCTCGGCACCGGCGGCGCGGCGAAAGCCGCCGCGTTCGCGCTCAATGAGGCGGGTTGCACAGTGACCGCGCTCTCGCGCCGCGCGGAGCTGCCGCGCATTGCGGGAGCCGTGACGCGCCCTTGGGCGGAGCTTGCGACGCTCGCGGCGAGCGCGTACGTCATCATCAACGCGACGCCGCAGGGGATGCACGGGAATGTGGAATTTGATGATTTCAATTGGTTACAACAAGTAAAAAATGAAACAATTGTATTTGATTTCGTTTATAATCCGATAGAAACCACTTTTTTAGTAACTGCAAAAAGCCACCGACTGACGACAATCGGAGGCTTGCGGTTATTATTATTACAGGCTGCGGCTTCGTTCGAGCTGTTTACGGGCGTTGCTCCGGCTTCCGTTGAGGGGTTCTTCGCATAACTTTGAGCGTCGCCGCGCCGAGCGCGGTGCCGACGCCCGCGCCGACAATCACGTCCGTCGGGTAATGCACGCCGACGCCGACGCGTGTAGCGGCGATCGCCGCTGCCAACGCGTATGCGGGAATGCCGAGCTTTTTGCCGAAACCCTTTGCGATTGCGTACGCGGACGCGAATGCCGCCGCCGAGTGACCGGACGGGAACGACCAGTCGCGCGGCGGCTTGACGAGCGTTTCCAGCCCGATAATCGCGTCGAACGGGCGCGTTCGGTCGATTATATTCTTAATGACGAGGTTGTTGACGATACAGCAGACGCCGAAACAGGCGAGCAATTCCACGCCGCGACGGCGTGTTTTTTTGTCGCGGAGCATAAATCCGGCGGGAATCAGCCAGCACAGACCGACGTCGCCGAGCCGCGTGAGCGTGACCATAACGGCCGACAAATCCTCGCCGCGAAAATGCTCCTGCACGTAGCGCAGCGTCGACTCGTCAATGCTGCGAATTGCCTCAAAAAAACTCAATATCTCAACTCTTTTCGTAAATCATCGCGCATTCTCAGTGCCTCGGCACGCGCGGCCTCGGCGAAATCGTCGCCTTGTTTGCCGGTCTTGTTCCACGCGCCGATTATCGCACGCGAAGAGTTTATCACGGCACCGCAGCGATTTTCGTCGAAAGCTCCCGCAACGTCCTTCGCTCCGCCGCCCTGCGCGCCATAGCCGGGGACGAGGAAAAACGTATGCGGCAACCGGTCCCGCAGGTTTTTCAATTCCTCCGGATATGTCGCGCCGACGACCGCGCCGAGCCGCGAATAGCCGTATTCTCCGACGGAATCCGCACCGAGTTTTTCGAGCAAATCGCCCACAAGCTCGTACACGCGATTCTCGCCGACGAGCAGATCCTGCAACTCGCCGGACGACGGATTGGACGTTTTTGCAAGCACAAATATGGCCTTGTCGTGTTTCTTTGCCGCGTCGTAAAACGGCAGAATGCCGTCGGAACCGAGATAACCGTTTACGGTTATCGCGTCCACGGCGTAGTCTGCGTCAGCACCGAGATACGCTTCCGCGTAGGCCGTCGCGGTGGAACCGATATCGCCGCGCTTTGCGTCGAGAATGACGTACATTCCGCGATTGAGCGCGTAATCGCAGGTGTTTTGCAGCACCTGCATTCCAACGGGTCCGAGACGCTCGTAGTACGCCGCCTGCGGCTTCACGGCGGGAACTATGTCGCACAGCGCGTCGATCAGCACGCGGTTGAATTTGAGATACGCATTCACGGAGGAACCCGCGTCAATGAGAAGCGAACGCGGAATCAGTTCGCGCGTCGGGTCAAGCCCGACGACGGTCGGGTTTTCAAACAATTCAATTTTCTGCTGTAACACGTCGAAACTCATTATATACGCACCTCAATTCAGAGTAACAGTAAAAACTTCTTTATTGCGCGACGCTGTTCGCATTATAACCCCGCAAACTTGCGCGCCACCGAAAGGCGTGTTGCGCGATTTTGAGCGAAAGTTTTCGGGATTAATCGTCCAAATTCTGTCGAGGTCAACCTCAATATAATCATCATTCGGCGGGAGATTCAGGATTCGCGCGGGGTTGCGCGACATTTTATCGAAAATCTCGTCGAGCGTGAGCAGACCGGTTTTATACAGCGCGGTGAGCGTGAGCGCGAGCGACGTTTCCAGCCCGACCATTCCGGACGGCGCGTCTGTCAGCGCGCGCGATTTTTCCTCGGCGGAGTGCGGCGCGTGGTCCGTCGCTATGACGTCGATTGTGCCGTCGCGCAGACCCTCGATAATTGCGAGTCTGTCCGCCTCTGTGCGGAGCGGGGGATTCACGCGCGCGAGCGCGCCGTGGGTCAGCACCGCGTCCTCGGTGAGAATGAAATACTGTGGGCAGGTCTCGCAAGTGATTGCAATCCCGTCGTTTTTCGCGCGGCGAATAATCTCGACGGAATTGGCCGTGGACACGTGCGCGATGTGGATTCGCGCGCCCGTCTCCTGCGCGAGGAGCGCGTCGCGGGCAACCATAAGCTCCTCGGCGATTGCGGGGCGGCCGGGGATATTCAGCAGTTTCGAGATTTTGCCCTCGTTCACGGCGTAATTGCGGACCATCTCCGCGTCCTCGCTGTGCGCGGAAATCACGAGGTCGCAGTCGCGCGCAAGACGCAAGGCGCGGCGCATAACGTCCGCGGACATCACAGGATTCCCGTCGTCGGAGAGGGCGGCGGCACCGGCGAGTTTCAGCGCGGCGAAGTCCGTGAGCTCCGCGCCTTTTTGCCCGACGGTCACAGCCGCGAACGGCAGGACGCGGATTGCGGCGTTTTCGGCCTTATTGAGGACGTAACGCACAAGCTCCGGCGTGTCGATCACGGGGTTTGTGTTCGGCATACAGACGGCGGTGGTCACGCCGCCCGCGGCGGCGGCAAGCGCGCCCGACAGAATGTCCTCTTTATATTCAAATCCGGGGTCGCGGAAATGCACGTGCATATCAATAAGCCCCGGAAGAGTGATGATGTTTGACATAAAAATGCACCTCGTTATCATTATACCTGAATATTGCGCCGTTGGCAAGCTAATAATAACGAAGTAAATCAATTGATTTTTTGGAGGTAAAATAAATGTCAAATAACGGATTTGTAAAGGGTATCGCGGTCGGAGCGGTGGCGGGCGCGGTAATCGGCGTCCTCACGACGCCGAAGTCGCGCGACGCCAAACGCACAGCCGCGAAGTTTCTTCGCTCCGCGGGTGAGATACTCGAAGACGTCACCGCACTCTGGCACTGACGAAAACGGGCGATTATTAATCGCCCGTACATAAAAAAAGGGCGGTCACACCGGACCGCCCACATACATATCTTCAATTATTGCGCAGCCGCTCAATCGCCGCCTTGAAGCGCGGGTACTCGCGAATCGGGTCATACGCCTCGTTCGCAAACTGCTCCAACGTGAAATCCGCGAGCGTGCGGTTCGGCTGCTCGATTACGGTCTGCGTGCCGTCGGCATCAGTCTGATACCCCCTTTGCACGCCCACGCCGCCGTTGTTGTATTCCGCGGGGTTCACCGCGAGGACGTTCGTCACCGCCAGCTCTACATAATCGCACGCCGTTTCCGCGTCCGTTTCGACATAATGCGAGGCGAGCGTACCGTACAGCGCGGCGTACAAATTGTCCCCGCCCGATGTCTCCAGTCCGAACCTGCGCCAAGTGATGTCGAACAGCACGAGCGTCGTTTTGAGCATCGCGATATGCTCCTCCCTGTCGCCGCAGTGAAAGAAATTTTGCTCATAGTTCATCAGCATAGAAATCTGATACTGTAACTGTGCCGTATATGTGATGATGCTTTCCCGCATTTGCGTCAGTACCGCCTCGTCCCTTGCGGAAATCAGTATCACCGCCATAATCTGCTCCCGATAGAGCTGATTGTGAATACTCGGCATCTTGTTCGCCCATTCCTTTGCCTTGTCAAAGTCGCGGCTCACCGTGTACGACTTCACTATCTCGTGGATTGCCGATAACCGCTCGGAATTGTCCGGACAATTCTCCGCGACCTTTGCGAGAATCGCCACGCCCTCCTCCTGCTGCTCCGGCGACCGCGTGTTGTGCAGCAAATCGCTCGCGAACGAACGCTGAACCGCCAAATTGCGCGGGAAATCCCGCGCAAGCTCCCGCATAATCGCAAGTGCCTCCGCGAATTTCCCCTCCATTCGCAGCTCCATCGCGCGTTTTTCCGTTTCCCCAATCCGCGCCTCGTCGCGGAAGTCGTCCATTCCCAGCACTTCATCGACGCTCACGTCGAAGAAAGTAGCAATGCGCGGCAGTGTGGTAATGTCGGGGTAGCCGTCGCCGCATTCCCATTTGGAAACGGTCTGGAACGACACGCCGAGGGATTCGGCGAGTGATTCCTGCGTCAGACCGCGCTCACGCCGCAGTCGCCGTACGTTTTCGGAGATTTTCAGTTCCATTGCATTTACCTCACATTTATTTTATAAAGGGACGGACGAGTTGTCCGTCCCTTTATAACGATAATAACAGCGGGCTGAGAAAAATGCAATAACGCCTTGCGGGATAAATCCTCCACGCAGCGTGGAAAAGCGATTAATTATTCTGCCATTTCCACTCGGCGATTTCCGGCATATCCTCGCCGTACTCCGCGATGTACTGCTTGTGTTCCACCAGTTTATTCTTCATTTTTTGCAGGAGCGACGCGCCGCGGTTCCCCAGTGTCGGTTGCAGCAGATGAATCGCCGACTGCACAAGGCTGAAACGATCCAGGTTGTTCAGCACGCGCATATCGAACGCCGTGGTGATCGTCCCCTCTTCAAGATAGCCGCGCACGTGCAGGTTCTCGTTCTGCCGGCGGTAGGTCAGCTGATGTACGAGGTACGGGTACCCGTGGAACGCGAAGAGTATCGGCTTATCCGTCGTGAACAGGGCATTGAAATCCGTGTCCGAAAGTCCGTGCGGGTGCTGTGTGTCGTTTTCCAGGCACATCAGATCCACGACGTTGATGACGCGTATTTTAATGTCGGGGAAATGCTCGCGCATTATTGTAACGGCGGCGAGCGTTTCCAGCGTAGGCGTTTCACCGCAGCAGGCGAGAACGATGTCCGGCTCCTGCCCCTGGTCGTTCGACGCCCAGTCCCAGATGCCGATGCCCTGCGAGCAGTGCTTAACCGCCTGTTCCATCGTGAGCCATTGCGGGCGCGGCTGTTTTGACGTGACGAGTACGTTGACGTAATTGCGGCTGCGTATGCAGTGGTCGAAGCAACTCAACAGGCAGTTCCCGTCGGGCGGGAGATAGACGCGCACGACGTCCGCTTTTTTGTTGATAACGTGATCCAAAAAGCCGGGGTCCTGGTGCGTGAAGCCGTTGTGGTCCTGCTGCCACACGTTCGACGAGAGAATGTAGTTCAGCGACGCGATGTCGTGCCGCCACGGCAGCTGGTTGCAGATTTTCAGCCACTTTGCGTGCTGCGAGAACATTGAATCCACGATGCGGATAAACGCCTCGTAGCTGTTGAAAAAGCCGTGCCGTCCCGTCAGCAGATAGCCCTCTAACCAACCCTGGCACATATGCTCCGACAGCATCGAGTCCATAACGCGCCCGTCCAGTTCAAGAAATTCGTCGCCGTCCAGAACCTCCGAATTCCAACGCCGCCCCGTGACCTCAAAAACCGAGGTCAGACGGTTCGACTTCGTCTCATCGGGTCCGAAAATGCGGAAGTTGCGCGACTCCATATTCTCGCGCATTACGTCGCGCACAAAATCCGAGAGGATGAGCATATCCTGTCCGTCCACCGCGCCGGGGTAAGGCACGTCAAACGCGTAGTCACGGAAATCCGGCAGCCGCAAATCGCGCAGGAGCGCGCCGCCGTTCGCGTGCGAGTTCGCACTCATACGCCGGTTCCCGACGGGAGCGAGTGCGCGCAGGTCCTCGCACAGTTCGCCGTCCGGCGTGAAAAGCTCCTCAGGGTGGTAGCTGCGCAGCCACACTTCGAGTTGATTCAGGTGATCCGGCTTCGTCATATCAATCGGAACCTGGTGGGCGCGGAAGTTGCCCTCTACGGGGTGTCCGTCAACCTCTTTCGGACCCGTCCAGCCCTTGGGTGAGCGGAAAACAATCATCGGCCACGCGACGCGTACGGTGTCGTTCTCCTCACGCGCGGCGGTCCAAATGCGCCGAATATCGCGCACAGCGCGGTCAACGGCCGCCGCCATATCGCGGTGCATCTGCTCGTGGTCTGAACCCTCGACAAATATCGGGTTCCAACCGCAGCCGCGGAAGAAAGCCTCCGTCTCCTCGTGAGAAATGCGGGCGAAGATGGTAGGATTGTGGATTTTATAGCCGTTCAGGTGCAGAATCGGCAGAACCGCGCCGTCGGAGACGGGGTTCACGAACTTATTTGAGTGCCACGCGGTCGCGAGCGGTCCCGTCTCCGCCTCACCGTCGCCGACGACGCAGGCGGCAATCAAATCCGGATTGTCGAACACCGCGCCGAACGCGTGGGCGAGGGAATAACCCAGCTCGCCGCCCTCGTGGATGCTGCCCGGCGTCTCCGGCGCGACGTGACTCGGAATGCCGCCGGGGAAAGAGAACTGCTTGAACAGGCGGCGCATCCCCTCGGTATCCTCGCTGATATTGGGATACACCTCGCTGTACGTCCCTTCCAGATACGCCTGCGCAACCATTGCGTTGCCGCCGTGACCCGGACCGGAGAGGTAAATCATATTCAGGTCATATTTGTTTATGGCGCGGTTTAAGTGCGTGTAAATAAAGTTCTGTCCGGGGACGGTTCCCCAATGCCCGACGATTTTCTTCTTGATATGCTCCGCGCGAAGCGGCTCCGCCAACAGGGGATTGTCCAGCAGATAGAGCTGGCAGGCGGAAAGATAGTTCGACGCGCGCCAGTACGCGTCAAGCAGACGGAGCTGCTCGGTGGTCGGCGCGGACTTCCCTGTCGTACGCGCTGCGGCACTTGCCGGCGATTTTTTCATAATACGACACTCCTTTGATCAGATAATCCTATTATAAACCAAGTGGCGCAATAATCAACTAAAATCGTTTGAAAATTCAGTTTTTTTCGAGATGCGCCGCGATATAGTCCAATGTGACGTTCAGACACTCGTCCGAATTGAACCCGCCCATACCGTGACCGCCGTCTTCGAGCTTGTAGAACGTCGTTTCCTTGCCGAGTTCGCGCAGCCTGTTGTACAGCCGCACGGACTGATTGAACGGCACCACGCTGTCCGCCGCGCCGTGCATTATGAGTATCGGCGGCGTTGGTTTGTCTGCGGAGAGCCAGCCAATCGGGTTCGCCGCCGCGGCAAGCTCTGGATATTCAATCAAATCCTTATTGCCGATCAGCTTTCCCTCAGGGCTGTCCGCGCCGTGATGAACCATTCCGCTCGGATAGTCGTTCATCGCGGCGATTTCGGTCGGTCCGAACCAGTCAACGACTACGTTGCAGGGAACATTCCCGCGAATACCGACGGAAACAGCGGTGTGTCCGCCGCTGCTGTCGCCCCAGACGGCGATTTTGCTCCCGTCAATGCCGTACTCCTCCGAGTGTTCGAGCATAAAACGTATTGCCGCCTCGGCGTCCTCCACCTGTGCGGGAAAAGCCGCGCCGATATCCGTCGGGCGGTACTCGATTATCGCGACGACGTAGCCCGCCTGCGCGACCTGAATCATTCGCGGCAGCGACATCATCGGATTCTGCCGCATCCACGCGGAACCCGGAACATAGGCAATCAGCGGATATTTCGGCGTTGGCGCGCCGGGGAACGCGAACATTGACGCGGGCATTATCACCTGGACGTGCTGGTCCTCGCCTCCGAGCGACTGATAGACGACGTTCGGCTTGAAGTCGAGCATTGCGCCGCCCGGTTTGTCCTCCCATTTCACCGAGATTGTCCCCTTGGGGAATTCCTCACTGTTTGGGAACGGCGGGCCTCCGAACATCGGAGAGGGGGGTATCGGTTGCAGATTTTCCATTTTGAATATGTCCTCCTTTTTAATAGTTAGCTATTTAATTGCGCTGCTGACCTTGCGGAGCAATTCGAGGAAAAGGCGCGCTTCAATTTCGGTCAGTCCCGACACCAAGCGTCGTTCGAGCGCGTCCATATGCACGTGCGCGTCGCCGCACGCGGCAAGCCCGGCAGCGGTGATTTGCGCGTGCCTGACACGCCCGTCCGTCGGGTCGTCAAGCACTTCAACGAGTTTTTTATCTTTGAGCCGCTTTAAGATTCCCGCGATTGTGGCCTGCGAAACCGCACAACGGCGTTCAAGTTCCTTAAACGGCAGCGTGCCGTTCTCCGCCGCCGAGAGCGTCAACAGCAGCTGTATCTGAGCCAGCGTCACGCCCTGCGAGCGGACGCGGTTGTTGATTTCACGTTCAAGAGCTCCGTCGATTTGCTTGATTAGCGGAACTCCGCGGATTTCGTCCAATGGTACTGCCCCCTTATATTGCTTAGTGACTATTTTACACCATTTAAGGGTGGAAGTCAATAGGTAGCTATTAAATTAAAAAAGCAAAAAGCCTTGCGGTTGCAAGACTTTTTGCTGCGTGGTATGCTGGTGACCCGTACGAGAATCGAACTCGTGTTACCGCCGTGAAAGGGCGGTGTCTTAACCGCTTGACCAACGGGCCGCGTTGCGCTTATTGAGTTGTCGGCTACTTGCCGAACGGGTCGTCGCTATGCGCCGACTCCTGCGCCTTTTCCTGCTCGGTAAACACTTCAAGTTTAACGCCCTGCTCGTCAAGCGCGGCACGGCGGAGCTTGTGATAACGGAACGCGCCGAAAACGCCCTGCAAATACCCGACAAAGAAGATAATCGCAAACCACAGCCCGTTCGTAATGGAGGCGGGCGCGGAGACGAACTGCAAAATCTTCGACAGCGCAAAGTACGCGAACAGCACGACCGCGGCGATTCTGCTCTTAATCGTGAGCAGGAGAATTGACAGCGCAAGCATCAGCGCGACGTCAATAAGCGAATAGATGCTCAGGTTGAGACCGGCGAAGGAACCCGCGCCGGACAAACTGATAACAACGGCAAGAACGGTGACGCCCGTCGAAATAAGGCCGAGGATTCCGGCCGTTTTCACGGAGGTGCGCGCCGCTTTAATCGGGTCTGTCTGTCCTTTTGCCTTTGCCATATCTCTATTCCCCCTGCGTTTTGTCTGTTGTGAAGTGGTGGCGGTAACTGGACTTGAACCAGTGACACCACGGGTATGAACCGAGTGCTCTAGCCAACTGAGCTATACCGCCACATTTAAGCGCACTGTATTATACTTTATCTCAGGCTTGTTGTCAACAGTATTTTTTATATCTTTACATTTTCTTGCGGTAGTGCGCGCGTAGAATCAGCTTTGCTCCGCTGCTCACCGCCATAACGGCACCCAAAGCCCACACCACTGTGTAATGCCCGATAAAAGCGCATACCAATATTAGGGCAATAATCGCGGCGTGAGTGATTGACAGCGCGATATTGCCCGCCTTTTCGTCGATAGAAAGGCCTCGCTCGTCATTTTCAATCAGCTCCTGTTCCCTTTGCTCCTTTGTTTCCCGCTTGCTTGCAAAAAGCATAAGTATACCGGCAATAATCATAAGAACGCCTGTGATTATCGTTTGCGCCGCGGTTTCACTTGTGCCTAGGATAAGCCCCGTAATAATATAAGCGGCGGCACAGATAATGAAAAAAATGGCAATCAGTGTGAGTTTTCGGATTTTCATTTGATTTCCCCCTACATTTCCCGCTCGAACTTCTTCTTAAACGCGAACCTGCCGACCCGTACAACCGCAATCACCGCGACGCAGACCAAGGGCGGCAGTTGGAAGTCCGGAAACCAAAATACGAACACAATAAATACACCCCACGCGAGGTTTTCGAGCAGCCGCAGCGTCGCCGTGTCCGCGCGGGCGGCAATCGCCGCGCCGCGTTCGTCCTTCGCGAGCTTTTGGTCGTCGGCAAATTTTTCGGGGTCGCGCTTGATTCGTATGTATCGGTAGGCGTTTTTCACGGCTTTCGGTCCGAACCAGCCGATTGCGACGCAGACGATAACCTCAAAAATATTGATTTCTCTCCCGCTTATGCTCAATAGGGCCACGTAAATAAGTGAAAATACAATAAACGCGACAACCTGCCCCAAGGCGGCGCGGACAAATTTACGGTCTTTCATCAAAACACCTCACAATTTCTTTTTATAGTACGCTTTGAATATTGAGTAGATTAAAAAGTCCAGCACCATATTTGCGGCGATAACGGTCGCCGCGAAGATGTATTGCAGCAACCATAACGCGATAATCGAAAGCAACCCGATGAAATACGCAATCACGACGACGCTGCGCATCGCCCTGCCGAAAATCATCTGATTGCGCTCGTCATTCTGCTCGATGACGTCTTTTTTGAAAGCAGAAGGGTCTTTTTTTGCTTTTTTCAAACGTGCATAGGAAGCGGCGATGAGACTGAAACCGAAGCCGTTAAAGATTGCGGCGCAGACCGCCGTGGACGAGGTCTTGGGCGCGGCAGAGGCGAAAACGCGGTCAAGCGTTGCGCGAAGCCCGGTAAAATCCCAACTTTTGCCTTTGAGTATGAACATTAAGATTATGCCGATTATTACAAAACCGACGCCGATAATCAGGGTGCGGACCGTGCGTTTGTGTTGAAGCTCTGTCATTTTAATAACCTCCTACATTTTCTTTGCGTAATACTTCTTGAACGCGTATTGCGCGATAAAGCTCAGCCACAGCGCGCCGAGCGAGATATAGAACGCCAAGCTGTTGTCGGTCAGCGCGAACACATACGACATCGCCGCAAGCGCGCAAATCGAGAAGCCGTATGCCGCCGCGTTCGCCTTGCCGTTTATCGCCTGACCGCGCTCGTCGTTCTCGGTGACGAGCTTGTCGGGGTGCTTTTTGTACTTTTTTGAGAGGAACGC
>JAISJC010000088.1 GCA_031261745.1 Oscillospiraceae bacterium | reverse complement strand
GTCGAACTCCCGCGCAGCCGCGAGGTGAATCGTCGCGCCGGGCATTACTTCTCCCTCTGCTCGTCGAGCAACGCCTTGACCTTGACGGGCAGTCCGTAGAGGTTTATGAAGCCCTCGGACTCCTTTTGGTCATAGTCGCTCTCGCCGAACGACGCGAGTTCCTCGGAATACAGGCTGTAATCGCTCCAAACGCCCGCGTTTATGATGTTGCCCTTGTAGAGCTTCAGGCGAACCTTGCCCGTCACGCTCTCCTGCGTCTTGTCCACGAACGCGGAAATCGCCTCGCGGAGCGGCGTGAACCACAGTCCGTTGTAGACAAGCTCCGCGAATTTAATCGCGAGCGTTTCCTTGGTATGCGTCGTCTCCTTGTCGAGCGTGATTGTCTCCAAAACCTCGTGCGCGTGGTACAGAATCGTGCCGCCCGGTGTCTCGTACACGCCGCGGGATTTCATTCCGACGAGGCGGTTTTCCACCACGTCAAACAGGCCGATTCCGTGCTTACCGCCGAGAATGTTGAGCTTGTAGATGATGTCCTTTGTGCTTGCGGCTTTGCCGTCAATTGAGGTCGGAACGCCCTGCGTAAAGCCGATCTCGACATATTCCGCCTTATCCGGTGCCTGCTCCGGCGAGACGCCGAGTTCAAGGAAACCGGCTTTGTTGTACTGCGGCTCCAAGCCCGGATCTTCGAGGTCAAGTCCCTCGTGCGACAGGTGCCAGAGGTTTTTGTCCTTGGAATAATTCGTCTCGCGGTTGATTTTCAGCGGGACATTGTGCGCCTCGGCATAGTCAATCTCGTCGTCGCGGGATCTCAAATCCCATTCGCGCCACGGCGCGATAATCTTCATCTTCGGCGCGAAAGCCTTGATAGTCAGCTCAAACCGCACCTGGTCGTTGCCCTTGCCCGTGCAGCCGTGGCAAATCGCGTCCGCGCCCTCTTTGAGCGCGATTTCAACGATACGCTTCGCGATTACGGGGCGCGCGAAAGACGTGCCGAGCAGATATCCCTCGTACTTCGCACCGGCTTTGAGCGTCGGAACGATGAAGTCGTCGACAAATTCATCGGTCAAATCCTCGATATAGAGCTTTGACGCGCCGGTTTTCTTCGCCTTTTCTTCCAGTCCGTCAAGCTCCGTCCCCTGCCCGACGTCGCCGGATACGGCGACGACCTCGCAATTGTTATAGTTTTCTTTGAGCCACGGAATGATGATGGACGTGTCTAAACCGCCGGAATACGCGAGAACGACTTTTTTAATAGAATTTTTATCGGACATTGGGAAATTCCTCCGTTTAATGAAATTGATATATGAATATTGTGGCAGTATAGCACCGCGGGGAACGAATTGCAATAGGCAAATTGCATAAAAAGTGGAATAATATCGGATATTTTATGAATATATATTCATTTTATGATAAATTTGTAAGAAGTGCTTGAAATTCGCATATCACTTGGGTTATAATGTAGGTAATTTCCACAAACGAGGATTACAAATGATAGTAGCAAACCAATTAACCTTCTCATACACGGATTCTCCGCCGTACGCGCTGCAAAACCTCGACCTGCATATCGCCGCGGGCGAATACGTCTCCGTCGTCGGCGACAACGGCAGCGGCAAGTCCACGCTTATGCGGCTGATTCTCGGCCTGCTGAAACCGACGCGCGGCACCGTCGGGACCTCCGCGAAACGCATCGGATATGTCCCGCAGCGCAGCGACTACGCGCGGCACGACTTCCCGCTCACGGTCGGCGAAATGCTGCGCTCCTACGCGCGGATTATCGGCGCGGACGCGAAACGCGAAACGGCGGACGCGCTCGCCCTGACGGGAATGCAGGCTCACGAACGCAGCCTCGTCGGCGGACTGTCCGGCGGCGAGAGCCAGAAAACGCGCGTCGCGCGTGCGCTTATCGGCTCACCGGAGCTGTTGATTTTTGACGAGCCGAGTACGGGGATTGACCGCGCGAGTCAGGACGAGATTTACGGTCTGCTGCGGCAAATCAACCGCGAGCGCGGGATTACAATCATCTCCGTCGAGCATAATCTCACCGCCGCGATGGCGAATTCCACATTAATATATCATCTTCACGGCGGCCACGGTCATATCTGCACGCCGGAACAGTACGCGAAGGAGTTTTTGCGTGTTTGAGTTTGAATTTATGCGAAACGCCCTCGCGGTGTCGCTTATTATCGCGGTTCTCTGCCCGTGTATCGGCGTGTTTCTCGTCCTGCGGCGGTATTCAATGATCGGCGACACGCTGTCGCACGCGTCCCTCGCGGGTATCGCGCTGTCGCTGTCCGTCGGCGGAACGCCGCTCGCCGGCGCGTTCGTGTTCACGGCACTGTGCGGCGCGCTGATTGAGTACCTGCGCTCGCACATCAAAAACGCGGATCTCGCGCTGTCGGTTGTGCTTGCGCTCTGCGTCGGCGCGGCGGTCACAATAATCAGCCGCGGCGGGCTAAACGTCTCCGTCGAAGGATTGATGTTCGGCAGTATGCTGACCGTCACGCGCGGCGACACGCTTCTCGCGCTCGCGCTCTGCGCCGCAAGCGTTCTGACGCTGATACTGCTGTATGACAAGATGCTGTTCGTCGCGTATGACGAGGAGGCCGCGCAAATCGCCGGCGTGCGCGTCAAGGCGTTCAACTACGTCTTTATGGTTCTCACAGCCGCGGCAATCTCCGTCGCAATCCGCGTCGTCGGCGTGCTGGTGCTGAGTTCGATGCTCGCGCTGCCGGTCGCCGCCGCGCTTCAACTCGGTCGCGGATTCAAGGTCACGCTCGTGTTCTCGGTGATTTTCAGCGTAATCGACATTCTCGCGGGGCTGATCCTTTCGTATAACCTGAATGTCGCGCCCGGCGGACTCACCGCGCTCGTGTCCGTTGCGGTACTATTATTGGTAATTCTTGCGAAAAACGCAAATAAAGCAATGAAACGGGGAAAAAGGATATGATTACACCTTCACAGCAGCTGTTTATTAATGTGGCGGTTCCGACGCTCCGCCGAGACAAACGCATTATCGGCGTCGCGCTCGGCGGCTCGTACATCAGGCGCGAAAAGATGGACGAATTCTCCGGCCTCGACTTCACCGTCGTCGTAAACGACGCGGATTACGAAGAGGTCTTAAACGAGCGCGTCGAGATTGCCGAAAGCCTCGGCGATCTGCTCGCGAGCTTTACGGGGGAACACATCCAGATGCCCGAACTGCTGATTTGTATGTACGACGACCCGCTGCTGCACGTTGACCTGAACTTCGTCACCACCGAAATGCTCGGCTCGCGGTACGACAACCCCGTCGTGCTGCACCAGATCGGCTCCGCCGTCACGGACGCACTCGCGAAGTTCCCGCCGCGGGCTGCAACGCCGGATTTGCAGTGGTTTGAGGACCGGTTCTGGATCTGGGTGCATTTCATCGCGACGCGCATAGCCCGCGGCGACATTTTCGACAGCATTGAATCGCTGTCGTTCCTGCGGCTGAACGTACTCGGACCGCTGATTCTGATGAAAAACGGGTTCGCGCCGCACGGCGTGCGCCACATCGAGCGCGATTGCCCGGAGGACGCGCAGCTGCTGACGCAGACGCTCGCCGAATACGACAAAACAAGCTGCCTGCGCGCATTAAAGGCCGCTGCAAATATATACATTTCGCTGCGCGGCGTGAACAAGGCGAGCCTTTTTACGCGCGACAAGGCCGAGAGCCGCGCGCTGCGTTACTTAAATTCAATCGGCGGGAAACTATAATTCCCATTTGTAACCATTCGTTACTAAATGTTTTTCATTTGTAGTTGAAAATTTTATCATTATATGCTAAACTTTTCACAATAACTGTACGATATACAGTTTAAGCCGTGAAATAGTCTGCAGTCTGTTGCGCGGCGGAAGTACAAAACACATATTATAAAAGGAGAGATTATTTTGTCTAAGTTATTGAAGCGCGGCTTAGTGCTGATGATCGTGCTTGTCGCGGTCTTTGCCATAGGCGCGATCGCAAGCGCGGCAGACGGTGCTTTGACAATCGATGGCGCAAAAGAGCAAGTAGTTGTCGAATCCGCCTCTGATGCAATATGGCAAGCCCGCGAGTACGCCATAATCAAAGGCGATAAAGTTCCTGACGCAAAAACAAAGTGGATTGACCTTTGGGGCAAGACCATTGACATTTCCAAAGTGATTCCCAAAACCGAGGCGGCCGGTCTTGCTGCAAAAACACAAGTCAAAGTTTATGTCAAGTTAAAGACTGATGATTTCAGCACTAACACATCCATTGTTGTTCTCGGTCGTCCCGCAGCCCCTGACAAAACCACAGTCAAGTATGATGGCGCACAAAATAAAATCCTCGACACTACTACATCACTTGAATACAAGGTTGGTTTGTCAGATTGGATAACCGCAACCGCGACCGCAACCGATGTTTCTTTTGCCACAAAAGGCGCAAAAGTCCAGATCCGTGTTAAAGCCAATGCGGGAGTCCCCGCCGGAGTTGCTTTGAACGTCACTGTTCCGGCTGCACCGAAGGCTCCGACCGTTAAGTACGATCCTAAAATTGACGGCGTAAAACTCAAAGCCGGTCAAGAATGGGCAAAAACTGTTTCAGGAAACATTGACACCCCCACTCTGGTGACAGCGGCTACCGATGTGCTTCGTGCGGATTTGGACGCTGACCTTAAAATTTACATCCGTACAGCCGCAACCGAAAAAGCTCCTGTGGGTGCGTGGCAGACAATCACATTCCCTGCTGCGGTAGCTGCCCCGGCAGCACCGGTTATTGACTACACTACGGAAAAACTTACAACTCCTGCTCCCGCCGATGTTGCGAAGTACGAATACACAGACGATACGAACGTGACTTCAGCAACCAAGTGGACGGCACTTAAAGAGGATATTTCTAAGTTAATCCCGAAAGATACTGCTTCCGTTGACTTGACTCTCCTTGTTCGCCTCAAAGCCGTTCCCGCAAAGGGTACTGACCCTGCCGAACCGGCTTCCGCGACGGTTGGTCTTACAGTGTTAAAACGTGCTGCGGCACCGGCAATTACAGTTGATTATATCGCCGGTAACCTCGGCACACCTGCTGCAGCCGGAACCTACTCTATCGCAGTCGGCACAGCCGCCGCCGAAAACAAGACTGCCGCTGCTAGTGTGATTGCTATTGATGAAACGTGGTATGGCAAGACCCTAAAAATCAAAACAGTAGCTACGTCAGTCCTTCCCGCTTCTGCCGAAGCAACGGTAGTGGTGAAAGCTCGTCCGAGTGCGCCGAGCGTCAGCTTCAAGGCTGATGATCGTTCGATTGGTCCAGTAAACGCTACTATGGAATATAAAATTGGTGGAGGATCCTACACTGCCGTCACTTCCGAAACTGTTATCTCCGACACAACCATTGGTGCTGCTGCGGTTGACGTTACAGTTCGCTTGAAAGCGACATCTGCCGCTCCCGCGTCTGCGGAAAAAGTGATTGCGGTTCCCGTACGCTAAATCTCTCCTCGCGAATACGCACAACCACTGATAACGCCGCGCCTGAAAGGGCGCGGCGTTTGCGATTTTAATTTGAGTGTTGCTTTTTCGTTATTTTTCTGTTAAAATAATGTATTAAGGTATATCTACGTCAAAGGAGGTCTCGTATGAACAACAAATTACCGCGCTTTTTGCGACCGAGTATGCGACTGTACTTTATCCTCCTTGTGTTTTTCGCCGCGCTGACGTTCGTGTTCGGCCCCGACGACACCCGCGCCGTCGCGTATGCGGAGGTCGGCGTCATCATCCTGCTCGCGCTCTACACGCGGTTTGAGTCCAAACGCCGCGCGGCAAAACTCGCCGTGTACATCGAATCCGTCACCCTTGACCGCGACTCCGCCGCGCACTCGTCGCTTACGCTCTCGCCCCTGCCCGCCGTGATTTTCAGCAGCAAGAGCTGTAACATTCTGTGGTCTAACGACCTTTTCCGCAGTCTGACCGCCGACCGCGACCGGCTTTTTGAGGTTCGCGTCACTGATCTGGTTCCGGATTTCTCCTCCGACTGGCTGCGCGAGGGCAAAACCGAGTGCCCGCGCGTCATCGCCGTCGACGACCGCAATTTCAAGGTCTACGGTAGCCTTTCGCGTCTTGAAGGCGACGAACGCGGCGGCGATTTTCTCGCTACGACGTACTGGGTTGACGTGACGGAATACAACAAAACGAGCATTGAATACGCGGCTTCGCGCCCCGTCTACGCGACGATTCTGCTCGATAATTATGAGGATTTGCTGCGCGGTCTGTCCGAGCGCGAGAAGTCCGCGCTGCTGTCGGATATTGACCAGAAAATCAGCAACTGGACGGGCGAACGCGACGGCTATCTGTGCAAATACGACCGCGACCGCTATCTCTATATCTTCGAGGTGCGTCACCTTGACGGCATTCTCGGTGATAAATTCAAGGTTTTGGAGGACGTCCACGCCTGCGTCGGCTCCGGCGGCATCCACGCCACGCTGTCTATCGGCATCGGCAAGGACGGTGCGACGCCGTTTGAGGCCGCGCGCAACGCGTCTCTCGCGCTCGAAATGGCTCTGACGCGCGGCGGCGATCAGGCCGTCATCAAGAACAACCTCGATTTCGTGTTCTTCGGCGGGAACGCCGCCGAAACCGAAAAGCGCACCAAAGTCAAGTCGCGCGTAATGTCCAACGCGCTCGGCGAACTTATATCGGATTCGACGAACGTGTTTGTTATGAGCCACAAGAACGCGGATTTTGACGCCGTAGGTTCCGCCGCGGGTATCGTCCGCGTCGCGAAGTCGCGCGGTGTTCCCGCGTATATTGTGATGACGCCTGAAAATACGCTGTCGGAGCAGCTGATCGCGCATCTGCGCACCGAGGAGGACTACGCAAACGTCTTTATCTCGGCGGAACAGGCTATGCTCCGCGCCGACAGGCGCAGCCTGCTCGTAGTTACGGACACGTCGCGGCCTGAGGAAACGGAGTCCCCCGCGTTGCTTGAATCCATTCCGCGCGTCGTCGTTATCGACCACCCCCGCCGCGCCGCAACGTATATTGAGAACGCCGTACTCAATTTCAACGAACCGTATGCCTCATCGGCGAGCGAGCTTGTCACCGAGATTTTGCAGTATCTCGTCGCGCAGAATTCGATTTTGCACGTCGAGGCGGACGCGCTCCTCGCTGGGATTGTGCTGGACACAAAGACCTTCGCCATTCGCACCGGCAGCCGCACATTTGACGCGGCGGCGTTCCTGCGGCGTCTCGGCGCGGACACGATTGACGTGAAGATGCTTATGCAGTCCGACTTCGACACGGCGATGCACCGCTATTCCATTGTCCGCGACGCGCAGATTTATCGCGACGGTATTGCGATTGCGTCGTCCGAGAGTAACGAGACGCGCGTAATCATCGCTCAGGCCGCGGACGAATTGCTTAATATCGCGGGCGTAACCGCTTCGTTTGTCACCGCGAATAACGACGGCGCGGTTTTCATATCCGGACGCAGTCTCGGCGGCACGAACGTCCAGCTTATCCTCGAAAAACTCGGCGGCGGCGGCAATCAGTCGATCGCCGGCGGTCGGATTGATAATGTCTCCGTCGATGCGGCGGTAGAGCGGTTGCAACAGGCAATAGACCAATATTTGAAGGAGAATGCGTAATGAAAGTAATTCTGTCACAAGATGTGCGCGACCACGGCAAAAAAGGTCAGCTCGTTGAGGTTTCCGACGGCTACGCGAGGAACTTTCTGTTCCCGCGCAAGCTCGCGGTTCAGGCTACGAACGACAACCTGAACGTAATGAAGCAGCAGGAGGCCTCGCGTCTGCGCAAACTCGAACTCGACAAGGCGGAGGCGCGCGAGGTCGCGGCGAAGTTAGAGGGCGTAATGGTGAAAGTCACGGCGAAGTCCGGCGGAGCCGGTCGGCTCTTCGGCTCGGTGACAAGCGCGGAAATTGCGGAGGCGTTGAACGCCCAGCACGGGATTGCGATTGAGAAGAACAAGCTCGTTCTCGATGAGAATATCAAGAGTTTCGGCACCTACGCAATTAAGGCAAAGCTCGGTTTTGAAGTTAACGGCACCGTAAACGTCGTTGTAACGGAAGCATAGAAAGAGGGAATCAGCTTGGCACTTGACGACTTGCTCACCCGTGTAACGCCGCATTCCCCGGAAGCGGAACGCGCCGTTCTCGGCTCAATTTTAATAGATTCCGAGTGCGCGGCGCGCGTAGTCGGCGTATTAAAGTCGTCCGATTTTTACTCGGAACTCAACCGCGCAATCTATGACACAATGTACCGGATGTTCAGCTATTCGCAGAAAATTGACCCCGTAACCGTTCTTGACCATATGAAAACGGACGGCGTTTACACCGACGCGGCGTCCGATTATATGATGGAACTGATGGAACTCACGCCCACCTCCGCGAACGTGATGGAATACGCCTCAATTGTGCGCGACCGTTCGCTTTTACGGCAGATTTCCGAAGCCGGCTCGGATATCACGGAAATGGCGGTGTCCGGTGAGGGCGGCGCAATGGGTATCCTCGACGCTGCGGAGCAAAAGGTCTACGCCCTGCGGCAGAACCGTTCTACCGGAGGACTGGAACCGATTTCCAAGGTTCTGCGGACCGTTTTTACGGATATTGACGCGGCGGCAAAAAACGGTGCGGGACTGCCCGGATTGCCGACCGGACTGACGGAACTCGACAACGCGATTATGGGACTGAACAAATCCGACCTGATCATCATCGCGGCGCGCCCCGGCATCGGCAAGACGAGTATCGCGCTTAATATGGCACTCAACGCCACGCGTGAAACCGGCAAAGCCATCGCGATTTTCAGCCTTGAAATGTCACGTGAACAGCTGGCAATGCGCCTTTTATCCTCCGAGAGCCGCATTGACGGCAAAAAGCTCAAACGCGGCATTATCGGTCCGAAGGACTGGCAGAAGCTCGCCGCCGCCGCGCAGGAGCTGTCGAAATGCAACCTCTTAATCAACGACAATCCGATGCTCTCCGTCGCGGATATGAACGCGCAGTGCCGCCGCGTGCCAAACCTCGGACTTATTATCATCGACTATATTCAGCTGATGCAGAAATCCGGCAGCGGCGTTCGGTATTCGAGCGAAAACCGAACGCAGGTCGTGTCCGACATTTCCCGTATGATGAAGATAATGGCGAAGGAGCTGAACGTCCCCGTCGTCTGCCTGTCACAGCTCAACCGCCAGTCCACGGAACGCAAGGACAAACGTCCGACGCTGTCCGAAATGCGTGATTCCGGTTCGATTGAGCAGGACGCGGACATTGTTCTCGGCCTGTACCGCGAGGATGCGCTAACCAACGATTCCGTTGAGCAGAACACCGCCGAGTGCATCATCCTAAAAAACAGGCACGGCGAAATGGGAACCATAAAGCTGCAATTCTCGCCGGAGTTTACGTCCTTCGGCTCGCTTGAATCCCGCTACACGGACGACGACGCTCCCTATTGATGTCCGGTTTTTCGACAAAAATCGCCGCGTTTATCGCGAAGTACGATATGCTGCCGCGCGGTTCGCGCGTCCTTGCCGCCGTTTCGGGCGGCGCGGACTCGATGGCGTTGCTGAATTTTCTGCTTGAATTTGAGGGTGCGAGCGATATTGAAGCGGCGCACTTCAACCACCGGCTGCGCGGCGCGGAAGCTGACCGCGACTGCGAATTTGTCCGCGATTACTGTGAAAAGCGCGGCGTTCGGCTACATATCGGCTACGGCGAGGGGCTGACCGGCGACGAAAGTTCCTCACGGGAGCAGCGGTACGCGTTCTTGCAGAGCCTCGGCTTTGACCGAATCGCGACGGCGCACAACTGCGATGACAACGCCGAAACAATGCTGCTGAATCTCGCGCGCGGTTCCGGTTCGCGCGGGCTTGCGGGCATTCCGCCCGTGCGAGGGAATATTGTCCGCCCGCTCCTGTGCGTCACGCGCAGTGAGATTGACGCATATCTTGATGAGCGCGGTATTCCGCACATTGAGGACAGCACCAACGCGTCCGACGCTTACGCGCGCAACAAAATCCGTCACCGCGTTCTGCCCGTTCTGTGTGAGATTAACCCGAAATTTTCCGAACACGCGCTCGAAGCCGCGGAGAGGCTTCGAGCCGACGACGACGCCTATACCGCCGTCGCGACGCGCGCGATTGCGTCACTGGGCGGCAACGCGCTGAACGCAAAGCAGATTGCGTCCGCAATGGATTTGATGCGCGACACAGACGGCAGTAAATCCGTTGACGTGCGCGGCGGCAGGATTATCCGCGAGTACGATAAACTGAAATTCGTTGAAAACGCGGAACCAACGGCGTTTAACGCCGCGATTTCGGTGCGTGAGATAGTGAATTTTGCGCCGTCGCAAAAAATTTATAAAGATTTAACGCAATTTCTATTCAAAAAGAGCGAGATATGTGGTACAATCGTCGTCAGTGCGCGCCGTGAGGGCGACAACATAACGCTTTTGGGGCGCAACATCACAAAAAGTGTCAAGAAGCTCTTTATTGAAATGCGGATTCCGGCGGCGGAACGGGATGCGATCCCGATTATCCGCGACGACAGCGGCGTTCTCGCAATCGGCGGTATCGCGCGGAGCAACCGCGCCGTACCCGCCCCCGGCGACACGGTTATAGAGATAATTACAGACAACACTGACGAGGGATAAAATGGAAATTCACGCTGATATTACGCATATTTCGTATTCCGAGGAAACAATAAGACAGCGCGTTGCCGAGATGGGGCGCGAGCTTGCGGCGGAATACGCGGATAAGAACCCCGTTTTCATCGGGATCCTGAAAGGCGCGTTTGTGTTCCTTGCGGATTTGGTTCGCGCCTGCGAATTCCCGCTGGAACCGCAGTTCCTCAAAGCGTCAAGCTACGGAATGGCGGCGGTCACGTCCGGCAAGGTGGACATTGCCGACGCGCTTGACGTGGATATCGCCGGACGGCACGTACTCATAGTCGAGGATATCATCGACACCGGCGTCACGATGTCGCGCCTGCGCGAGTTGCTTTTGGAGAGAAAACCCGCGTCATTGAAGTTCTGCGCGTTTCTTGATAAGGCGGAGCGGCGCAAGGCAAATATTGCCGTGGACTACGCCGGCTATGTCACACCCGACGCTTTTTTCGTCGGCTACGGCCTTGACTATGCGGAGAGATACAGAAACCTGCCGTACATCGGCGTCTTGAAACCGGAATTATACGAAGAAAAATAGAAGATAGCATTTAAGGATGTGTTTTTTTGAATAACAGCTCTAAAAAGGGAAAAACGCCGCGCGACATTGGGTTTTACATCCTTGTCGTCGTGATCGCACTGTCCGTCGTGTGGTTGCTTGCGTCACGCAGCACGCCGTCCGCGCTCGAAGTAAAGTATTCCACCGTGCGCCGTTTGTTTATGGACGACAAGGTGGAGACCTTCACGCTTGAAGGCAATATCCTCACTATCAAGCTCAAAACCAAGGATACGGACCTCGGCACGGATTTGGTGACGAACAAGCTGTACAGCGTCAGTATTTTCTATGAGGATAACCGCGAATACATCGACGAGAAATTGGAATCCGATTCGGAGGACTTCTACGACCTCATTGAGGGCTTCCAGATGCCGTGGTGGTTCTCAATTATCCCCTATCTCGCGGTGCTTGTCGTTTTTATTTTCATCTACAATATGATGATCAACCGCTCCGGCGTGGGCGGCGACAAGGGCGCAATGCGCTTTGGTAAGGCGCGCACAAAGCTCGCCGGAGACGAAAAGAAAAAGGTCACGTTTGCCGACGTTGCGGGTGCGGATGAGGAAAAAGCGGAGCTGGCGGAGATTGTAGATTTCCTCAAAGGTCCGGATAAATACATCAAACTCGGCGCGAGAATTCCAAAGGGCGTGCTGCTTGTCGGCCCTCCGGGAACCGGTAAAACTCTGATAGCGCGCGCCGTAGCGGGCGAAGCCGGCACACAGTTCCTCTCGATTTCCGGCTCGGATTTTGTCGAGCTTTATGTCGGCGTGGGCGCAAGCCGCGTCCGCGACTTGTTCGACCAGGCAAAAAAGCTCGCCCCCGCAATCATCTTTATTGACGAAATTGACGCCGTGGGCCGCCAGCGCGGTGCGGGTCTTGGCGGCGGACACGATGAGCGCGAGCAGACGCTGAACCAGTTGCTCGTCGAAATGGACGGCTTCACAGCGAACGAGGGCGTTATCATCATCGCCGCGACAAACCGCTCCGATATCCTCGACTCCGCGCTGCTGCGTCCCGGCCGGTTTGACCGTCAGGTTTACGTCGGTCTGCCGGATATTAAAGGGCGCGAGGAGATTCTGAAAGTCCATTCCAAGGGCAAGATTCTGTCAAACGACGTGAATCTCGCCAATATCGCGAAGTCCACGACGGGCTTCACAGGCGCGGACTTGGAGAACCTGCTCAATGAGGCCGCGCTGCTCGCCGCGCGGAAAAACAAGCGCGCGATTACGATGCAGGACATTGAAGAATCCACGCTGAAAGTCATCGCGGGGCCGGAGAAAAAGTCCCGCGTCGTAACGGAAAAAGACCGCAAGCTCACGGCGTTTCACGAGGCGGGTCACGCCGTCGTCTCGTACTTCTTGGATCACCACGACGCCGTTCAGCATATCACGATTATCCCGCACGGGCAGGCCGGTGGTATGACCGTCTACCGTCCGGAGGACGACAAATCCTTCCAGTCGCGCAGCGAAATGTTTGAGCGGATTGTCTCCGCGCTCGGCGGACGCATTGCCGAAAAGCTGATGCTCGACGACATCTCCTCCGGCGCGTCGAGCGACATTCAGAGCGCGTCGGCAATCGCCCGCGCAATGGTTACGCAGTACGGGATGAGCGACGCGATCGGACCGATCTCGTTCGACGACTCGTCACACAGCGTCTTTATCGGGCGCGACTATCAGCAGCGCAAGGGGTATTCCGAGAAAACCGCCGCGCTGATTGACGACGAGGTTAAGCATATTTTCGACGAGGCCGTTGAAAAATGCGAGCAGGTGCTGCTCGAAAACAAGGATTTGCTCACCAAGACTGCGGAATACCTGCTCGACCACGAGACGATGGACGGCGAGCAGTTCAAGTTCCTGTGCAAAAACGGCTACATCAACGCGCCTGTCACGCCCGTTTCCGGCGGATTTGACGCCGACTTTGACACGGGCTTTGACGATCCGCTGGCGGAATTCACCGCCGACACGACGGCTCCGCCCGCGGAACAGACAGAATAAATGATAACCCCCGTTCGTAAGGACGGGGGCATTTTTTTAGTTGTACATAAAGAGGTCGCACTTTATCATTCCGTTATACAGCTTGCGCTTTTTGTTCGCGGTTCTGCCGAAGTTGCGCTCAAATTCCGTGTGCGACGATAAAAGATAGATTTTCCAGTCCCGCAGCTCCTTTGTCGCCGCGCCGAATTCGCGGTAAAGCCGCTCCGCTTCGCTGCGCTCCATCACGCGCTCGCCGTAGGGCGGATTCGTGATTACGACGCCCGACGGGGCGTTCGGCGCGAAGCTCCGCGCGTCCGCGACCTCAAACCGTACATTCTGCGAAACGCCCGCCCGACGGGCGTTTTCGTTTGCAACCTCGACGCAGGCGGGGTCAATATCTCCGCCCCAAATGTCGTAATCGCCGTGAAATTCCTTCGCTTTTGCCTCCTCACGCGCCGCCTGCCAGACGGACTGCGGGAGGTTTGTCCACGTCTGCGCCGTGAATTTGCGGTTACAGCCGGGCGCGCGGTTCAGCGCGGCGAGAGCCGCCTCAATCGCAATCGTACCGGAGCCGCAAAACGGGTCGCGCAACGCCTCGCGTCCGCGGAAGCGCGCGACGCGGACCATTGCCGCCGCGAGCGTCTCCGACAGCGGCGCGGCAACCGTCGCAACACCGTCGCGCAACGCGGCGGGGCGGTAGCCGCGCTTGTGCAGACCCGCGCCCGTCGTGTCGATTGACAGCGCGGCGTTGTCGTTGAGAATCGTAAAACGCACCTTGTATTCCGCGCCGTCCTCAGGGTGACGCTCAACCTTGTAGACCTCGGTAAGGCGTTTGGAAATCGCTTTTTTGATGATTTTCTGGCAATCCGGCACGGAATGGAGCTTTGAGCTGAGCGCGTGGCCCGTCACGGGGAACGACGCGTTTTTCGGCAGATAACGCTCCCACGGTATTGCGCGGACAAGCTCGAAGAGCATATCGAACGTGTCCGCCGCGCCCTCCCCCGCGAGGATTGTGACGCGCTCCCCCGTCGCGAGGTTCACGTTCGCGCGCGCCAAATCGGCGGCGGGGCCGTCGAAGAGTACGCGCCCGTTTTCGGCGCGTACGTTCTGCATATTCATCCTTTTCAGCTCGTCAGCGGCGAGACCCTCGACACCGAACAGGCACGGCACCGCGTATGTATAAATAGTATCTGTCATTAACGCTCCTCTTTTAGTTGCCGAACCATTTCGGCGATTTCGGGCTTTGCGTCGTCCATCAGTTCGTCCCAGCCGCCGATATACGGGTACGTCACCTCGTCGCCGGACTTAATGCGCTTTATGTAGCCGTCGAGCATTGCGAAATCGCGCTCGTAGACGTGAAAGCTGTTCGCGCGGTGCGTATAGCTCCCGACGGCGACGCCCAGCTCGTCCGCAATGCGTTTTTGGAGCAAAATCAGCGCGAAGGCGTTCATAAACGCGGCCTTTGCCGCGTCGTTCGAGCGGAATAATACCTTGCAGTGCAGCGCGTTATCGCGAATCAGATACTGTACGGACTGCAAGCACGCGGGTGAGCCGGATTCTAAGTCCGCCTCGTCGCGCGTCGAGATGACGGCGCGGCGGGAATCCGTGTTGCGGCGCAGCTCGGAAACAATCCACGGCAGCTGGTCCGCCATTCGCAGGTGGTAGGTGTATTCCCAGTTCCCGCGCGCGACCTCAAAGTCGAGAATGCCGTCGAGCATTTCCTGGCGGTACTGCTCCAACGCGCGCGGGTCGCCGATGAAGAGCCGCGAAATCATCGGTTCCAGCAGCGGATTTTCGACGACAAATGTCATCGACGCTTCCTTTTGTGTGGTGTTGTAATCGGGGCAATCGACGATATCCCCGTGCGCGTAAAGCTCCTGCAACGCTTTATGATACGCCTCCGGCAATGTCGCGCCGGTAACAAAGAGTTCAAACATTGTTATCACCTCATTAAAAATATATCATATACCATTTGCCGCCGATTTACAAGAGATATTGTGATATTCCCCGACTTATTTGGCAAAATAGCGTTATGATTACAAAAAAGAAACTGCGCCTCGGCGACATCCTCGTCGTTCAGGGGCTGATTACCGAGGAACAGCTCCAACGCTGTCTCGACGAGCAGAAGAAAACGCACGAGCGGCTTGGGCGGTGTCTCGTGTCCGGCGGCGTCATCACGGACAAAGAGATTGCGCGCGCGCTACACGTCCAGCTCGGCGTTCCGCTCGTCGAGCTGCGCGGAATGCGTATTCCTGAGGAGGTCGTGAACCTCGTTTCCGGTGCGATTCTGCGCCGCCACAGCGTAATCCCTCTCGGCTACGACCCTGAGGATTCGTCCGCGCTCCTGCTCGCAATGGCGGATCCTCTGGATATCAACGCTCAGGACGACATCTCCATCATCACGAACCTGCGGGTGGAGCCGCGAATCGCCACGGAGAGCGAAATTCAGGCGATGCTCGACCGCTATTTCGGCTCCGATGAGGCGATGAGCGCGGCGGAGCAGTACGCAAAGGAGCGCGAAACTCAAACCACCGCCGCGCTCGTCGCCGCCGCGGCGGAGGACGCTTCGCTCGCCACATCGCCTATGGTTCAGCTTGTGCGCTCGGTGATTGAGCAGGCGGTGCGGCTGCGCGCATCGGACATTCATATCGACGCGCTTGAAAAGAAAGTTCGTATCCGTTTCCGCGTGGACGGCACGCTCGTTGAGAAGATGCTGTACGATATTAACCTGCTCCCCGCAATCACGGCACGCGTAAAAATCCTCGGCGGAATGGACATTTCGGAGCGGCGGAAGCCGCAGGACGGGCGAATGTCGCTCACCGTTGACCGACGCGACTACGACATTCGCATCTCCTGCCTGCCGAGCTTTTTCGGAGAGAAAATCGTCCTGCGGTTGCAGCAGGCGAGCGGACTGACGCGGACAATGAACGAACTCGGTATGCGTGAATGGGAGATGGGCGTGTTCCGCCGCATTCTGTCCAACCCGAACGGGATTATCCTCGTCACGGGCCCGACGGGTTCCGGCAAATCCACGACGCTCTACACCGCGCTGTCCGCACTCAACCGCGAGGGCGTGAATATCATCACCGTCGAGGACCCCGTCGAGGCGTCAATCGCCGGTATCAATCAGGTTCAGGTAAACCCCAAGGCGGAGCTGACGTTCGCGACTGCTCTGCGCTCAATACTGCGGCAGGATCCGGATAGTATTATGATTGGTGAAATCCGCGACGGTGAAACGGCGTCTATCGCCGTTCAGGCGTCGATTACGGGTCACCTCGTCGTGTCCACGCTCCATACGAACAGCTCCGCCGCGACGGTTACGCGCCTCATAGATATGGGCATTGAGCCGTTTTTGCTCGCGGATTCGCTCGTCGGCGTTCTCGCGCAGCGTCTTATACGGCGACTGTGCGAGAACTGCCGCACAGCGCACGACGCGACAGAGGAGGAGCGCAGACTCCTCAACGTACCTCCGGAGCGCGAGCTGACGCTATACGAACCGGCGGGATGTTCGCTCTGCGGCGACACGGGGTATTACGGACGTATAGGCGTTTACGAGATTATGGATGTTTCGCCGGAGATAAGGCGCGTCATATCCGCGCGCGGGACCACGGAGCAGATTCGCGACATTGCAATTTCGGAGGGGATGCACACCCTGCGGAAATCCGCGTCCGATTACGTGCTTGACGGCGTGACTTCCCTCGCGGAGATGTTAAAGGTCGCGTTTGAATAGGAGGTTTCCAATGCTGACAATAGACGAGATAATCGCAATCGCGGTGGAGCGGCACGCGTCGGACATTCACCTCGCGCCGGGGCGCGTGCCGAGCTGCCGGATTGACGGCGAAATTTGCGAACTTGCGCCCGATATACTGAAACCCGCCGACACGGAGGCACTCGCAAATTCGCTGTTTTCTGAGCAGCAGCGCAAGACGTTCGACGACCTCGGCGAGGTGGATTTCGCGTACTCCGTGCCGTCGCTCGGACGGTTCCGCATCAACGTGTTCAAGCAGCGCGGTTCGCCCGTGATTGTCGCGCGGATTCTTAACC
Source organism: Oscillospiraceae bacterium (assembly GCA_031261745.1). Taxonomy (GTDB): domain Bacteria; phylum Bacillota; class Clostridia; order Oscillospirales; family Oscillospiraceae; genus JAIRRO01. The sequence continues at coordinate 16,929 of JAISJC010000088.1, read as the reverse complement.
TGCGTATTCCGTCGGCGGAGGAATTGGGCATTCCCGACGCGGTTATCGCGACGACGGACAAGCGGCGCGGTCTCGTGCTTGTCACCGGCGCGACGGGTTCCGGCAAGTCCACGACGCTCGCGTGCCTCGTCAACATCATAAATGACAAGGAGCCGGGGCATATCATCACACTCGAAGACCCCGTTGAGTACCTGCACACGCACAAAAAATCCATTGTAAACCAGCGCGAGATCGGCAACGACACGAAGAGCTACTCAAACGCGCTCCGCGCCGCCCTGCGTCAGGACCCCGACGTTATTCTCGTCGGTGAGATGCGCGACTTGGAGACGATTTCAACCGCCGTCACCGCCGCCGAAACGGGTCATCTCGTATTCTCGACGCTGCACACCATTGGCGCGGCAAACACGATTGACCGCATAATCGACGTGTTCCCGCCGTACCAGCAACAGCAGATTCGCACGCAGCTCGCCGACGTCTTAGAATGCGTCGTGTCGCAGCAATTATTGCCGCGCCGCAACGGAAAAGGGCGCGTCGCCGCACTTGAAGTTATGCTCGCAAACGCCGCAATCCGCAATCACATTCGTGAGGCAAAAACGTTCCAGATTACCTCGGTTATTCAGACGAGCCGCCGCGCGGGAATGATTACGATGGACGACGCGATTTACGATTTGTACCTCAAAGGCGAGGTTTCCGACGAGACCGCTCTGCAATACGCGCAGGACCGCGCTTCCCTCTCGAAAAAAATAATGTAGGGGCGAACGGAGGTGTTTCTCTTGCCCGAATTCAGCTTCATAGCTTTGACCGCCGCCGGTGCGGAACAAAAAGGCAGTATCACCGCAGACACGCCCGCCGACGCGTCACGCGAACTGAAAAACCGCGGCCTGCTGCCCGTATCCGTCGCGGCGCAGAGCGTGCTGTCGCGCGACATCAGCATCAGCTTTTTTGAAAAAAAGCCGCGTGTCCGCGATCTGTCCGTGTTTTGCCGCCAGTTCGTGAGCATTCTGGACGCGGGCGTTCCGGTTATCTCCGCGCTCGAAATGCTCTCGGAGCAGACGGAGAACAAACTGCTCGCTAACGCGCTCTCGGATATTCGCCTGAAAGTTGAGACAGGCGAATCGCTCACCGAGGCGATGCGCCGCCACGTCGGTATCTTCGGCGAAATGTGCGTTTCACTCATATCCGCGGGCGAGGCGTCGGGCAGTCTGTCCACGTCGTTTTACCGAATGGCGGAGCAGTACGAAAAGGACGCGAAAATACGCGGAATGGTCAAGAAAGCGTCCGTGTATCCGACGATTATCCTGATTGTCACCGTCGTCGTCATCGGCGTAATGCTGACGCTCGTGGTCCCGACATTTCAGGACATTTTCGAGCAGCTCGGCAGCGAACTTCCCGCGCTGACGCTCGGCGTCGTCGCCGTCTCCGACTTTATGCAGGCGTATTGGTTCTATGTCGTGCTTATGCTCGCCGGTGCGGTCGTCATAATCCGGCTGTTCGCACGGTCAACGGCGGGTCGGTACGCGTTCGGCAGGTTATTCCTGAAAGCCCCCGTTATCCGGCAGTTTGTCGTAAAAACCGCGTCCGCGCGAATGGCGCGCACGCTCTCCACGCTCATCGGCAGCGGTATTCCTCTGATTGAGGCGTTGGAGATTGTCGCAAACACGATGTCCAATATCATCTTCCGCGACGCGCTGATGAGCGCACGCGACGATGTTTCAATGGGCAGCACGCTGTCCGAAACGCTCCGCTCGGCGAAGATTTTCCCGCCGCTCGTGTACCAAATGCTGAGAATCGGCGAAGAATCCGGCAATATTGAGGGAATGCTCGGTAAAATCGCGGACTACTACGACGAGGAATCCGAGGCTGCGACGCAGGCACTTATGAGTATGCTTGAACCCGCGATTATCATACTGATGGCGGCGGTCGTAGGCACGATTATAATGTCAGTAATGCTCCCGCTCGCCGATATGTACGGTCAGTTAGAGAATCTGTAATAATACGCCGTGTTTCGGAAAAACTATACAGGACATTCACAATGAAAGTAGGTTTCCAATGAAAATTCGCAATAAAGGCTTCTCGCTCGTCGAGCTTATCATTGTCATCGCGATTATGGCGGTACTGATTGCCGTTCTCGCTCCGCAGTTCATCAAGTACGTTGAGCGTTCGCGCATTCAAAAGGACGAATCCGCCGCGTCCGAGGTTCTGCGCGCCGCACAGATTGCCCTGTCGGAGGAGGACGTTTACGACGCGCTTGTCGCGGAGGGCGGCACGGTTTCGCTCACCGTCGCCGACGAGGGTTCGCCTACCTGCACCGTAACCGAGCTTCAAACCTCCGTCCGCGACGTTGTTCCCGGTCCGATTGACTTCACGTCAAAGAAGCACAACGGTCAGACGTACACCGTCCAAATCGTCACAACGACCGACCCGATTACGGTCACAGGTGACCCCGCCGCCGCAGGTTCTTGGTCGTAAAGCCCGCGCTTTTCGCCCTGTTCGGACTGCTGACAGGCAGCTTTCTGAACGTCTGCATTCTGCGCGTTCCCGCGCACAAGAGCGTTATAACCGCTCCGTCGCGCTGTCCCGATTGCGGCCGCCGGCTGCACCCTCTTGAACTGATACCGCTGTTTTCATATATCGCGCAAAGAGGGCGTTGTCGCGGCTGCGGCGGCAAAATCTCCGCGCAGTACCCCGTTATTGAGGCGGCAAACGCGCTTCTGTGGGTGCTTGCCGCGCTGCGGTTCGGCTCCGTTCCGCAGCTGATTCTGTCGTGCGCCGCACTTTCCGCCCTGCTCGGGCTCGCCGTCATTGATGGCCGAACGGGGGAAATCCCGTTCGGCTTCACTGCCTTTATCGGCGTCTGCGGCGTTCTTAATATATCAGTTAAACTATGGGTTAATTTATATTTTATTACTGTTATATCATATATAATTGGATTTTTCGCAGTAAGTCTACCTTTATATATCGTGTATTCGGTTACAAAACGCCGCGCCGTCGGCGGCGGAGACATCAAGCTGCTTGCCGCAAGCGGACTGTTCCTCGGCTGGAAACTCGTAATCCTCGGCTTCTTTGCCGCGTGCCTGACCGGCACCGTAACGCATCTCACGCGAATGAAATTCGCGGGGGCGGGACGCGAACTGCGGCTCGGTCCGTACCTCGCACTTGGGTTGGCGTTCGCGATGTTCTTTGGCGACGCGCTGATTGACCGGTATATAATTCTGATTTAGCGGGAGATGAAAATTTATGGCGGCAAAAGGACTTGTAATCGAATTCGGCGAGCGCACTGTCAGGGTGTGGAATCCGCGCGGCGGCTCGTTTATGTTCGCAACTCCGGAATCGTCCGTCACCGACGGCCAGCTCGCAAATCCGGACGCGCTCGCCGCGACGCTCACCGACGAGCTTAACACGCACGGTTTCGGCAAAACGCGTGACGTGTCGTTCGTAATCCCGTCGAGCCGTGTGGCGACGCGTGAAGTCCTCCTGCCTCCCGTCAAGGAGAGCCGCGTGCGCGACATTGTGCGCGCGAACGCGGCGGACTACTTCCCCGTTGACTTGACGGCTTACCACGTCGCGTACGCAATCCTCGGCGCGGTCTCCGACGCGGACAGCCACCTGCGCGTTATGGTCTACGCCGTGCCGCTGAGCCTGCTTGAAGGGTATTTTAACCTTGCGATAGCCGCAGACCTGCGGGTACGCGGCATCGACTACGCCGGCAACGCGCAGTACAACGTCTACACGCGGATTAACGCTCCCGGCGTGAATCTTTACGTCTACATCAATCACTCGTCGTCGTACCTGACATTTATGAGCGGCGAAACGCTTATCCTGCAACGCACACTGACGTTCGGAGATGCCGAGTACGAGCTTGCCCGCCTTGCGGCGGGCATCGCGCGGAGCGTGGATTACTTCACGTCGCACTACGCCGACGAGTCCGTCGGGAGTATCATTCTCGCGGGTTCCGCAGGGCGTTTAACGGGGCTTTCCGAGGCCGTCGCCGCGTCAACGGAACATCGCGTACTGTATTTCGACGAGGTTTCGGAAGAGCCGATGCCGTACCTCGACTGCATCGGCTCGGCTCTGCGCCCGCTCGACTTGTTGCCGCAACGCTTCACTCAGCCGAAAAACAGGGGCGGCGCGAAACGCGAGGCTTCGCTTTCGCTCGGAATTACGTCAATTGTTATGCTGCTGCTCATATCGTGCGGGCTTTACGCGTTTTCCGGATTGAAGCTCCGCGAGGCGGCTGCGATAAACGCGCAGATTATCCGCGACGTCCACGCCGTCGAATACGCGGAGGTCATCCACGATAAATTCGCCGCGTATCAATCCGGCGCGGAGGCTGTTCTGACTGTGCGGAAACTCACCTCGTCACCGAACGATAACCTTACAGCGTTCCTAAGCGAGCTGGAACGCAAGATGCCGAGCGAGATTTTGCTTCTCTCCGCGTCGTGCGCTCGCAATAACGTCGTGATGAATATGACGGTGCCGCGCAAGTCCGACGTCGCGCGCGTAATGGTGCAATTCCGGACGTTTAACAGCCTGCAACGGCTCACTGTTTCGTCGATTTTAGAGGCGCGGAACGCGGCGGGCGCGCCCGCCGTGAGCTTCACAATCAACTGCGAATACGCGCCGTTAGGGGGCGAATAATATGGGCTTGGGACGGCTTTCCAAGCGCGACATCAACCTTTTGCTCATCGTCCTCGGACTGGGCGTGACGCTCGCCGTGTACTTTCTCGTATTCCTCGACTTCACCGACCGCGCCGAAACGCTCAGTGCGCAGACAGAGAGCCTGCGGCCGCGCCTTACGGTGCTGCGCGGGTACGAGGCCGAGGTGCCGTCGTATAACAAAGCAATCCGCGAATACGCCGATTTTATCGCGCGCGAGCTGGGCAATTACGCGCAGGAGGTCCGCACCGAGGATTTGATTATGTACGCCGTAATGCTGGAAAACGAAATGAAACTCGACATCGCCTCCGCGTCGTTCACGGAGCCAATCGCCGTGTCGGAATTCACGCTGCCCGACGAGGACGGCGCGCCTCTACCCTACCGCGCATACGCGATTTCAATGACGCTCAACTCGCGAATGGGCTATTCGGAGCTGAAAAACGCGATTGACCGCCTCTACGCAACGGCGGACAGGACCGTTCTTGACGCGGCTTCCGTCACGTTTGACGCGGCGACCGGCGGGCTTGTCGGGACCGTCACCATCAGCAAGATTTTCATTGCCGACGGGAGCTATGTCTACTCGGAAACGGCCGTTCCGCCGGGTCCGCTCGGCAACGACAACCCGTTCGGGACGATCCGCAATGGGACGTGACGACCGCGGCTTATCGCTGCTTGAACTGCTTGTCGCGGTATTGGTCCTCGGAATTCTCACGGCTCCGCTGCTCCACGCGTTTCTTACCGCCGCGAATGTCGCGCGCAACACGCGCTCCGCGGACGCTGCTACGAACGCCGCTGCGAATTTGATTGAAGCCGTCAAGTCCGAAAAAAATATCGCGGACTTCGCAGGCGATATCGCGCCCGACGCGGACGGCGTGTATACCGTTCCGTTTGAGAATTACACATATCAGAACCACGCCTACGACGGCGCGGTGACGCTCGACCCGCTGCCGTACGCGGATTCCGTTAACGGCGATGAGTTCGTGAAATACTCGACCGCCGGTATTAAGTACGGCGCGGAGAACAATTCCGCGATTGACCTCGCCGCGCTGGCGCAGTTCGCGGCACCTCTCGCGGAAACGGAGGGCGCGAACGCAATGCGCGCGGTTTTATCCGGCGTTTCGCGCACTATCAGGCTGGATATTTGGGAAAACGGGGAGAATCTCGTGATTGACTGCGCGTTTGAGTACAATTTCGGCGGCGAAACGATCACCGAGGAGCTTGCGCCGTTCCCGTCGGTGAAGAATTCCGCAATTTTCTTCTTCTATTACCCGCTTTACGGCTCGGCGGCGGACACGGTCGTCGTGCGCAACAATATGAGCCGCGCGGAGAATGTCGCTATTGAAAATCTTCAAATATTCCTCGTCAAGCAGCGTCCGTCGGACGCGCTGCTCGCGCTCACGGGCGCGGATTTGGAGGGCTCGGACAACGACTACATTGCAAAATACCCGTCAAACACGTTCACGCTTGAACAGCACCGCGGCGCGAACCGCGCGACGCTCGCGTCCAATGTCGCGGTGAACAGCGCGACGCTGAAAACGAGCGCGGCGCACGGAGCTTTCCGTTACAACGACAACAGTCTGCTGTTCGGCTCAAACTGGATTCGCACGAGCGAAAGGCTCGAAAACACGCTCGTGGAGCATTACAGGGACACGAACCGAATGTACAAAATCACGGTTCGGCTCACAGACAAACGGGACGGGCGCGCGGTTACGCTTGAAGCGACGAAGCTCTCCTTCCCCGTTGAGGACGGTGAATGATGCGCGTAAATAAACCGCGCGACGACAGGGGTTCCGGTCTCGTGACCGTCATTGTCACGGTCGCTTTTGTCGCTATGCTTGGGATTGTCCTGCTGTTTATGTCGTATATGAACGCGCAGATTAAGAGCGCAGATCTCTACACGCGACGCAATTTTTACAGCGCGGAGGAGGCACTTGATTTCGTCCGCGCGGAGCTTCAAAGCCGCGTTTCCGACGCGATTGAAACCGCGTACACCGCCGCGCTGACAAGCTATGAGAACTCCGAACGCGTGTTCGTCGATACGTTTATCGACGAAATCAGCGTTCACATCGCCGGTTACGATTACGCGCTTCTGCCGAGCGCGGACAACCCGAAATATATCGAAATCTACGGCCTCGCGGTCGAAAACATCATCGAAAACAGCTATCAGAACACGATTTACACGGATTTTGAAATTCAGGTCCCGCCGTACGAGGCGCAATCCTACGGGCGTTATACGCGCCTTTCGGACTACATCATCGTCGCGGACGACCTGCTGACGACTACGCACAACAGCGTCGCCGTCTACGGCAATGTCTACGCCGGACAGATTGATGTGACAGCCGCGGGGCAGACGCTCGCGCTGGACGCTGGGCGCGTTTTGAGCGGCGGCGACTGCAATATCGCCAACGGCGCGACGCTCGCAATCGGCGGCGGCGCGGAGATTTGGGTCAACCGCATCAACGTGGACGGCGCGCATTTTGCCGCCGACGCGGAGCGCGGCGTTCACGTCGCGGACGATTTGGAGCTGCGCGGAACGGGCGCGAGCGCGGTGATTTCCGGCGCGTATTACGGCTTCGGCGACAGTGCGGAGAACAGCAAGCGCAGCAGCTCGATTATCGTAAACGGCAGCGGAGCTGTACTGGATTTATCCGGCGTGACCGCGCTTTCGCTTGCGGGGCGGGCTTTTATCACGAACAGCAACGTCGCGAACGGCACGGCGGACATTCCGATGTCCGGCTCCGTCTCCGCACGCAGCGACCAGACGGCGTATCTCGTGCCGGATTCGCTCCTGACGCTCACGCGGGGCGGCGTCGCGTCGCCGCTGCCGAATCCGTCCGTCGTCGGCAGTGAAAACGAAGGCGACATTTCCGTGAATCTCGGAACACTCGCGGCGCGATACGGCGCGGGCTACGCCGTCCGCTACCGCCCGATTAACGGCGCGACGCTGCGCTATTTCTTCCTGACATTCGACACAACGGCGCACCGCGACGCGTATTTCGCCGACTTTTACGCGGAAAATAATAAGGCGTTTCAGGAATATCTCAACCTCACGTTCGCGAGCTATAACGCGGGCGAAAACGTCGCGGCGGACGGGTTTTATTACCGTTTTACCGACGGCGGCGGCTATACGCTCGTCCCCGGCGGCGCGGTTCCCGCCTCAAACTACGCGGAGCAGTACGCCAACCTGATTACAACGCTGCGCCGTCAGGGCGACGCCGACGCGGCGGCGGACACAACGCCGTTTAACCACTTCGTCCGCGCGGATAAAATCGTGGAAGAACTGCGCGGCGTTTCTGAGTTCACGGCCGACGGTAAAATTGTCGCGCTGGTTGTTCCCGACGGTGATTTCACGCTCACCGCGGCCAACTATCCCGACGTCCACGTCATAATCGCCGCGGGCAGCGGCGCGAACGTGACCGTTACGCGCCCGTTTGAGGGGCTGATTCTCTCTCGCGGGACGGTCACGCTCGCCGCGGATACGCTCGCCGACGGGCGCGGCGGCGCGACGCTCGCGGCGTTTACCTCCGAAAACGCGGGCGGCGCGCAGCTTTTGGAATATATGCGCGGCTCTGCGAGGGGCGGCGAGGGTCCCGCCGGAGGCAAGTCGTGGAATCTCAATGAACTTGTGACGTATCGCAATTGGAGCAAGAATGAAGAGAGATAGCAAGGGCTTTTCACTAATCGAATTGATTGTCGTCATCGCGCTGCTCGCCGCACTTGCGGCGGTTGTCGCGTCCTCGCTCACGCCGCTCTTTTCGTCACGGGCGCAGCGCGCCGCGAGTTCGGCAAACGCGCTGATCGCCAAGTGCAAAGTGTTCTCAATGGGACGAAAGGGCGACGTTTACCTGCGGATTTACAAGGATGGCAGCGGCGAAATCGTCGGCGAATACTACGAGAACGGCGCGGTCGCCGAGACCGAAATCCTCGGCGGGAAAAGCACGGACATTTCCCCCGCGGGCGGCGTGACAATCGCGTTTGAGCGCGCCACCGGCGGGTTGAAACCGGACAGCGACTCGGCGGTCACGTTCTCTGCGGGCGGCAAAACCTACGCGGTTGAGATTATCCGTTCAACCGGAAAGCACGGGGTCGCGCGGCGATGAGAAAAGACAACCGCGGGCTGTCGCTCTTGGAGCTGATAATCGCGTTCGCGCTGCTCACCGTAATCTCCGCGATTATGCTCGGTTTTATGGTCGCCGGCAGCCGGATGTACCGCACGGTTTCGGGCGAAGTTTCCCTGCAAATACAGTCGCAAATTGTTATGGCGCAGATCAGGGAATTTGTTGTTGACTGCAACGGTGAAATCGCGTTTTCCGACGGCGCGCTGACGATAATCAATACGGACGCCACTCACATTTTTACGCTTTACGGCAACAAGCTGCACTACAACGGTGACGAGCTCGCGTCCAATGTCACGTCCTTTCGCGCCGCGTTCGATTACGATTACGGCGCGGAACCGACCGTCAAGTCCGTCACGATCCGGCTCACCTTGGAAAAGAGCGGCGAAGAATACTCGGCAATGCAGGTGATCGCGCTGCGCAACGAAAATGTAACGTGAGGGATTCAAATGAAGCGAAATTACAAAACTCTCGGTCGCGTGTGTTCATTTGCAGTGGTTATCACCGTGTTTGCCGCACTGCTCGCGATGTATTCAACGGTCGAACCGGCGGCCGCGCTCTCTCTGCCCGCGATTGAGACTATAAAAAACTCACTGAAAACGCGGACGTTCAATATCCTCGAAATATATCCCGACGGCGGTCACCCGCAGCTCGCCTATTACACGAATGACGCTACGCGCAATGACTACGCCGCCGCGATTTCCGGAACGCGCGGCAAGGACGAGCGCACCGCCGCGATCAACGCCTTTCAGGCTGCGATTCCCGCCGATATTACAGCTTTGTCCGGCGAATCGGACGCGTATCCGTACTTCATCGCGCCGTATAGCGAGGCGTATTACTGGCAAAAAACCGCCGGGGAACGCGCGCTGCTTCAAACACTGACGCTCCCCTTCGCCGAAACCGTTGATGTGAAAATCATCGGCAGTACCGAGGCCGCCGGCGGCGCGTTCCGCGTAACGCGCAAATTTTCCCTCGCTGACGACAAAACAGGCGGCGGTTACGCGATTGCCGGCGGTTATCTGACGCTGTACGACGATTTGCCCGCTTCCGAGGGCTATTATTACGCGCTAACCGAGGCGGATTTCGCGCCGATTAACCTATTGTCCGCCGCGCCGCCGGAGGGTGCGGAAAGCCCCGCGATTTACCGTAAAATCGCGGAGGGGGAAAATGTCGCGTTCGAGTACCGCTCTACCTGGCCGGATTTGCAGCCGATTATCGACGAATGCACCGAGAGCGGCGTTTTCAATGAGGCGGCGTTCGCGTCGGACTACTTTTACGCGCCAGATTTGAATATTATCGGCGGCATTATTCCGGCGGCGGAGCCGAAAACGCCGCTTGAAGCCGGTGAACGTGTATACCTCCTCGCGGGCGATCTCACTTACGCCGCAACGGAATCCGGCTATATAAAAAGCGAGCCGACGAACCATTACACGCTCATCGGGACAGGCGGCGATTACGACCTTGACTTTGATTTGAGCGGTGCGGACGGCGACGCCGAGGACGCGCAGATTACGACGCAGAGCGTCCTGTATTCCGGCGGATTTGTGAGCCGCGACTGGTTTTCACGCTTTGCGCTGGACACGGACCTTGACGCGACACAGCCGCAAATCGCGTACAGCGTCACGGCGCACGCCATCGGTGCCGTTCCCGAAAACACCGACTTCGGCGCGTTTGACCTCGTCGTCGCGCCCGTCGGCTTTGCGTCCGCCGCGCTGAACGACGCGATTGCGAACGCGGTTCGGCCTCTCCCCGTAATTTTCACGGGCGCGGCGTCCGGCGGCATTGACGGCGGCGTTTTCTATTGGGACTCGCCGCTGCTCACGCGCGATTTTGCGACACCGTTCGCGCCGATTCCGCCAGAATTTGCCGCCGTGACGGACGCGATCAAATACGAGAACTTCCTGCGGCGCGTCTCCGGCGGCGAAGCTCCCCTGCCCGAAACCGCATCGATCGCGACGGCGATTCGCCATATCCTGAACTTCGGCGGAGAGCGGCGGGCGAAGCCGCTGACGCAGTTGCGCGTTCTTGAAATTCAGCCGCGCTATAACCTCGGCGACGCGGCGGGAACGGCGGGACGTTTGACGAAAAATATGCTCGCGCAGTGGCTGCCCGACTATGCCGCGCGGATTAACGCGGACGCGGATTTTTGCAGGATTTCCACGATGTCCACGGTGGAATTCAACGGTCGCATCGACGATTTATCCGAGAGCTACGAGCTGATTTACTTCGGCGATTCCCTCGCGCACTTCCGCACGGCGGGCGCGGGCGCGACAGAGCGGACAGACTTCACGGACAACGCTATGGACGGTCTGCTGTACTTCAACATCGGCGACACGGCGGCGCAGCCGACCTCCATTCTCGGCGGGCTTCTCGCGAGCGATTTCACAGGCGCGGGTGCCGCCCGCGCCGTAAACGCCGCAAATAACGCGAACAACACCGCGCGCAATTTCCGTTTCCCCGGCAACGATATTTCGCGCGATAAAAAGGCCGCGCTCGGCGCGTTCGCGGCGGCTGGCTATCCCGTCGTGTTCGCCGACGGGCTTGTCGGCGGCGCGGCCGCCAACGCGAACGCGGTGGATAACTGCTCATATCTCTACGCGTTTATGACCGAGAATCTATCGAAGCCGAACGCCTTTTCGGCAAGCTCGCTGGCGGCTGCCGCCGCGCGCGCGGACTTGGCGAGCTATATCACGCTGTCCAAGCCGCAGATTATACTCGCCGCGTCTCCGACGGCTTACACCGGCGTGGACAGCTTCAACGCGTCGGGTTCGTCTCTGCGCTACACGTTCACAATCAGCGACCCGACGGACGCGACGCCGTCCGTGACGACGTATAACGTAAATCTGCTGATTGACGCGAACGCCTCCGGCATATACACGCCCGATGAGGCCGTTTCGTTCGACGTTTCGTCCGCGGGGCGGCTGCTCACGCCCGAATTGGACGGAGAAACGCGCGTTTTCCGCCTCCGTGCGGGGACGGAATACACCGTCGGCACGACGCTGCCGGAGGACAAGGTGGGCATTGTCCCGTGGAAGCTCGAAGTCGTGAAAAACACGGCCGAGAACATCTCGCACGGCTCGCAAATCGGCTACACGCGCGTCAGACCCGCCGAGGGGCAGACGGCGGAAAAGATTAACGTCCTGCAAATCGTCGCCTACGGCGCGTTCGTCAACAGCCCCGACGCGGGCGGCACCAACGCGAATTTGCAAAACCAGGGGCTTGCGACCGTCATTCTCGAAGCAAATCCGCAATATTCCGCGCAAATCGCCGCCGTGAACGGCACAAAGGACTTCAATATCACGCTGAACTCCGTGTTTTTCGACGGGCGGCCGATTAAAACCGCTCTTCCGAATATGGTCGGCAACAGCATAAAAACAGGCAATAACACGTTCCCCGTCCGGGACAAAAACGACGCGGTAATCGCGCCGACGGGCGCGGGCGCGAACGCGCGGTTCTGGACGGACACGGAAGCGTCGATAGCCGCGTTCCTCGACAATTTTGATATGCTCGTAATCGGCTTCGCCGACGCTTACGGAGCGGGCGCGAATAGCGGCGCGAACGGCTCCGACGGCGTGGGTTTCTCGCGCAATCTCACCGCCGCGATTGAGAGCTATATCGCGGACGGAAAGGCCGTTCTTTTCACGCACGACACGACATCGAAAATCAACACCTCGCCCGTACAGGGCGACGCGAATTACGCCACCGGCGCGCATTACGGCAACGGCACAAACGGCCACACCGCAAGCGTCTATCTCACGCCGATGATTCGCGCGCACGGCGGAATGGACAAGTACGGCATCGCCGGCGGAGCCGACACCGAAACGCCCTATCAGCCGAAATCCGGCAGGGCGACGGTGCTGACGGCGAAATCGCAGGGCTTCACGTCGTACGTTTTGCAGGACGGCATTACGGACTGGTACGGGAATGTGTTCGGCTCCGCGAACAGCGTCAATCCCCCGCCGGACCACAACTACAACACGATGACGAACCTCGTCACGCAGGTCAACAAGGGCCAGTTGACGACGTATCCGTTTAACATCAACACGCAGCTGTTTGACCCGCCGGGTTACGGGATCGCGGGCAACACGCTGACCGTCGCGCCGACGCACAACCAGTTCTACGAGCTGAATATGAACACTCCCGACCTCGTAGTCTGGTACTCGCTCGGCGGGAACCTCGCGGGCGCGAACGCGGGCCGCGGGCCGTACAACTACAACGACGCGGCGAGCGGCTACTATATCTACACGATGGGCAACGTCACCTATTCCGGCGTAGGACACCGCGTCAACGCCGCGAACAACACGCTCGCGTCCGTGCCGGAGGCGGAGGCGCAGCTGTTCGTGAACACGATGATTGCCGCGCACCGCAGCCGACGCCAAAACCCGATTGTCACCGTCCGCGACAGGTACGGCATTGAAACGCAGAGCCACTATTTCTCCGTTCTCGGCGCGGAGCCGGACGCGGAGATGTACGCCGCGTACTTCTCGTTCGTGGACCCGTCGGTCGCGCCGCACTCCGTGAGCTTTGCGTACAGCGTCGGCGACAGCGCGGAGCGCGTTCCGTTTGACAGCGCGGTTTTGCGGTACGACATCGACAATCAGACCATAGCCGGCGGGGCCGTGACCGACCCCGAAAGCAGCCACCAGTTGCCGCACGTCTACCGCTTCTATATCCCGCAAGCCGTTGCGGCACAGGTGAGCGACACGACGACCGTCACCGTCTACGTCACCGTTTCAACCGACGGCGCGGAGCCGCCGCTGAGCGGCACCGCCGCGCTGACACTAAGACGCATCGGGCTGATTGATTTGAGGTAGACGAAGAACCGCCCCGACAAGTCGGGGCGGTTCTTCTCGATTATTTATTTCCCGTAATTGATGCGTGACTGCTTATACAGCTCCTCGCGGAACGCGAGCGTAAGCGCGTCGGAGCCGTTGCGGACGCCGTTCCAGTACATACCGAAATACGACGGCTTGCCGGGCTGACAGAACCGCTCCGCGTAGCTTTTCGCGACGGCGCGCTGCTCGTCCTCGTCCGCGGTCGTCGGGTCGAACACGTCGGGCGACACGCCGATTAGAAGCTTATCACCGAAGTCGTTGTAAATCTTCTGAGAGTCGTTCATCGCCTGTCCGCTCCACGCGTCCCAGCCTGCGGCGGCCATATTCGGAACCTGCTTGTAGATTTGTCCGCAGGAATGCAGCTGCGCGAAGCGGCCCGTGGAATGGATGAAGTCCGTGACCTTTTTCATCGACGGCACAATCATTTCAGCGCACAGCGCGGGCGAGAAGAAGGTCTCTTTCTGCGAGCCCCAGTCATCGTGCATATACATCTCGTCGATTTGCGGGAAGTAGTGGAAGTGGTGGTCGAGAATGTCTATGTACAGATCCGCGAGCTTGTCGAAGAACGCCTTGGTTGCGTCCTGCTGGTCTTCGTCGAACAACGCCATAAGCGCGGGTTCAAAGTCCATAAAGCTGATTAAACGCTCAAACCAGCCGTTCTGGAACCAACACTGGTTCCAGTAAGTGTCGGACAGGAACGCCTTGTTCTGCTCGCCGTTTTCTTTCCAGTTCCAGCTGTCAACGTCCGGCCAGACGATTTTCTTTTCCCAGTCGTTCGCGTCGGTGAAAAGCGGCTTGCCGGGGTGGACAATCGAGCCGCCGACGGAGGGGACGAACTCCCAGTCGATGCCGAACATATCCTTGCCGCCCGTCGGCGCGCCCGTGAACGGGCTTCCGTCGATAACCATTGCGCGCGCAATGTTATCCGGGTTGACGCGCGGGGCGAACATCTGGTACTCCAAGCCGGTCATCTGCCAAATCGGCTTGCCCTCGTACAATGCGCGGTAGGCCTCGCGCGGGGTCACCGGGAAATCGTAGATGGGAATACCCGCTCCGGGCATAAAAGACGCTTTTTCGCTGACGACTTTCAGCTCTTTCGGGTCAAACTTCGGTATTGCCATTGGGAAACCTCCTGTTTTGTATTTATGTATAGTTATTGCTCCTATTGTCCACTATTTCCGGCGAAATGTCAAGAGGGAATGTTCAATCCGTGTCCCGTTCTAACCACGAGCGAATCATTAGGTCGCCGTACATCGAGGAATAGTTTTCCGGCAGCGGTCCTCCGTCAGGGTCAAAAAACGCGGTTTTACCGGTTGTTATTTCTTTAATATACCAACCACGGTCTAACATTTCCATATTAATCCAAAGCTGCGCGTACATTGAATTTTTTGGCTTTCCGCCCACGCCAAGCAGTACAACTCTATTATTCCAGTTGAAATCGTGCAGTGACGTGTACGCCAAATAATTGCCGTCCGGCGAGAACTGCGGTTCAAACATATAATCGCCAAGAACCTCTACCTTGCCGCTCGGGTATGATAACTTATATGCTCGTACGGTGTTGTTAAATAAGACAAAACCGGATTCGCTGTCCCCGGCAATCTGTGAAATGTAACACGAAAGCGTTGGGTCAACCAAATATTGGTAAACGTCGAATTCAAAAATCGGTTCTTCACGCCCTACGGCATAAATCAAAATTGATTGTGCGTTTTCAGAATAGCTTGAAACCGAATAAACGCTTGCATCAGCGTTGAATGTGACCCGCCAATTGTCTCCCAACTCTATTTTTTCGTTCGTCTCCAACTCTATTAAATAATCGTTTTCACCCCAGTTTCTAACAACTCTGTAACTCAATTCCGGTGTAAAGTAATCGGTGACAGAATATGCATTAGTTTCTTCAAGAACAGTCCGTATGTTTCCGTCATACAAAATTAGTGACCCGCCGGACTGCGAATAAGAGTCAACAGTCGTCAAAAATCTTTTCCCGTCTCGCGTCATAAGAAAGATGTTCTCATTTCGGTCGCTACGGTCAAACATATCCGTATCATATGTGTATCGCGTGCCGAGCCGACGATTTTGCATATCAATATACGCTTTTTGCGCGTCTGTATATGTCGCGGTTGCGGTTGTTATCAGCGCGTAATCCATACCGTAACGAATATCCGCATTCTGAATTTCTCCGCTCACGAGAATATCATATTTCATATCAAACTCACTGATTGAACTGAACATCGGCGGAATGTACAACGGAGCTTCTCGCGGGAATTCTTCTGCCGGTGTTGGCTCCTCAACTGCCGGTGTTGCTGTCGGCGTTTCGGTTTCCTGCGGCTCGGTCACTGCGGCGCAGGCGACCAAGAGCAAAACCGCAAGCAGGAGCGCGAGCCGTGATTTATTTTTCATAGTTCAGCCTCCCCGCAATCGTTTTTCGCAAAATGAGGTAGACGCAGCAGCCGCACAGGGTGCCGAGCGTGTTCAGAATTAAATCGTCGATGTCGGTTCCCCTGCCCGTAAAAAACTGAGTCACCTCAATCGCGAGCGACAGCGCGGCACCCACAATGACGGTTTTTACCGGCGTAAATCTCCTCCACAGCAGCGGAAGTAGAACGCCCAACGGCACAAACAGCACTATATTGCCGAGAATATTCCGCACGGCGTACGCCGTGTTCCCCGCGGCCGTAACCGTCGCAAGTCCCGCAAAGGGGACGAGATTGTAGCGTTCCGCGAGCTGAAAATCAAAGCCGAACAGGCGGACATAGTTCACCGTGACGTGCAGGAGCGCAAACAGGTACAGAAACAAAACTAACAATCCCGCCTCGCGCAGGGCTGTGGTTTTCAGCCCTCTTTTTTCCAGTGCGAATATCGTGATAACCCGTGCAAGAGCATACGCGGGCAAAAAGTACAGCGCGTGTTTGAGTACCCCAAAAACATAAAACGGCATATTTTCTCCGTCAGTCGCACTGCGCGTTCAGCCGCCGCGCAATCTCCCGCACGGCTGCGAGCGCAGCCGCGTCGTCGCGCGCGGGAATGTCGTCGGTTTTCATCGACGTTACGACGTCGCGGTCATCGAGCGTCGCGTTCAAAATCCGCATAACAGTGTATGAAAACCGCACCGCGCCGTCGGGGTTGCCCTTGCCGCCGCCCGTGAGAAAAACCGCGCCGCGCTTGGGGCGCAACACGTTCGGCGTGCCGCGCATATGCTTCGCCGTGTGGTGGATTTGCAGGCGGCTCGCGAGCGACATCATCGGACCCGTCAGCGTGCCGTAATACACGGGCGACGCGATGACGAGGTTGTCGAAATCGTCGGCGTATACAGCCAGCATATCGTC
>JAISJC010000155.1 GCA_031261745.1 Oscillospiraceae bacterium | reverse complement strand
ATATGTCGAGGGGCTGCTCGGTTAAGGCTTGACAACCGCGCGGCTGTTGTGTATAATAATTTTCGCGCAAGCCGACAGGCTTGTCAATCTCGGCGGAGCCGAGTTGCCGCAGGCGGGCTCAGCCCGCCGAGGATGCAAAATCAGGAGGCTTAGCTCAGCTGGTTAGAGCGCCTGCTTCACACGCAGGAGGTCGTTGGTTCGAGCCCAATAGTCTCCACCATTGAAAGTCCTTGCTTTGCAAGGACTTTCGGCTTTACAAAGGCGCGGCGAAAAACGGGCATTGGGAAATCGGAGGAATCAATTATGACCGCAGAACCTAAATCCCTATCGCGGTTTATTGACGCGCAGGCGGGCGGCGTCTACGAGCGCGCGCTTGCCGAGGTGCGCGCCGGGGTTAAGCGGAGCCACTGGATGTGGTTCATCTTCCCGCAGCTTGAGGAGCTCGGACGCTCGGAAACCGCGAAGTTTTACGGGGTTCAGGGGCTACGTGAGGCGCGGGCGTATCTCGCGGACGATGTTCTCGGGAGCCGACTGCGCGAGATCTGCGCCGCGCTGCTTGAACTGGGCACCTGTGACCCGCACGAGGTCTTCGGCTCACCGGACGACTTGAAGCTGCGCTCGTCAATGACGCTGTTCGCGCTCGCCGCGCCGGACGAGCCGCTGTTCCCGGTGGTTTTGGAAAAGTTTTATGACGGGGCGCGGTGCAGTAGGACGGTGGGGAAAGTGAATGACAGTGTATAATTTTACCGCAGTCATTGAAATCGTCGGCGTGAACCCTTTCGTGCGGGTGCCCGAGGACATTCTTGACGCGCTGTTCGAGCAGTGCGGCAGGAATAAGGGCGCGATTCCGATTAAGGGGACGGTGTGCGGCGCGCCGTACACGCAGACGCTTGTCAAATTCAAGGGGCTGTGGCGGCTTTATGTCAACACGTCTATGCTCAAAAATTCGCCGGACAGGGTCGGCGAGGAGATTGAGCTTGCCGTCGCGTTCGACCCGGACGAGCGGACGATAGCGCCGCCGCCCGGATTCATCAAGGCCCTTGAGGAAAATCCCGGCGCAAAGGCTGTGTTCGACGGCTTGCCGCCCTCCCGACGGCACGAGATTGTGCGGTACATCGCGTCGCTGAAAACGGAGGAGAGCGTGACGAGGAATATTAAGCGCGCGGTTGATTTTTTGAACGGCGACGGGCGGTTTGTGGGCAGGGATGGGGTGTGAGGCGGGAGGAGCGCAACAGATACAATAATGAATGAACTGATTCCTGTTTCGCGATGGCGCGTTAGAATGGCGCTGTTATCTATATCGAATGGAGGTACCCAAATGAAAAAGTCAATTCAACCACAAGCCCTGCTGTTCCCGAACCCCGTGCTCGTCGTCTGCACCTACGACGCGGACGGGAAACCGAACGCCGCGACGCTCGCGTGGGGCGGCGTTTTCAGCGTTTTCTGTTCTCCGCACACGCGGGGGGGGTGATCCCAAGCTGGTTATTTATGCTTTTAAGGGGAAGCTCAGCAAAGCCGAGACGCTAAAGCTAATCCTCGAAATCATTAGCCTGATGGTCGGAATAGCGGCAAGCGTCAAAGCGATGCTGAGCTAAGGGAACGGGGAGGGAAACCTCCCCGAACGCCCCAAGTATAACATAAGGAGGACGTTATGGTCAAGAAAGTTATAAGCATTATCGCCGTACTGTTATTTGTGGCGGTGCTGTGCATCTATCCGTGGCCGGCAGATGCGGCGGGCATTATTATTACTGTTGCGCTGATTGTCTTTTCCGCCGCTGTAGGGATTACTGTGTTCAGGTTATTTGGAGGTGACGCGCATGGCGGCGAAAAGTGAATCTTTGCAGATACGCATATCGCCGGAGGTCAAGGCGATACTCGCGGCGAAAGCCGAAGCCCTCGGTATGACGATGAGCGAGTACGCCCGGTTGCTGATTTTGGAAGATGCGAGGAAAGCGCTGCCGACTGCTATAGGCGACCTGTGCGCCCCGGAGTAACTGTTCCCCGCACACGCGGGGGCGATCTCCACTCCACCATACCATAAACGTAGTCGAACCCTCGCAGACGTAAAACTCGTCGGCGGGGGTTTTGGCTATGTCGTCTGACTCGAAAATGACGGTTGGAAACGCTGACGAATTATGGTACAATATCTCTATCCATCGACGCCACCTGCAACGCGGCAATAACGGAGGTAAAAATGCAACACTCAAACACGAATGAATCGCTTTTGCCTGCAAGCTATATGATTCGCCCTCGGATAGACGAAATTTTCGAGCAGGCGACGCGCTGCAGGCTGGTCTATGTAATCGCGGGCGCGGGATACGGAAAAACTCAGGCCGTACATCAGTACATCGAACAGCAGCAGGACGCCGTCGTCCGGTGGGTGCAGCTTACCGAAAGCGACAATATCGCCTCCCACTATTGGGAAAACCTCACGCACGCCGTCTCGCTCGACAATCCGGAATTGGCTCTGCGATTGCGCGAGCTCGGGTTCCCGGAAACGCTCGCCCAGCTCAAGCAGTTTGCCGCGATTCAAAAAAGCGCGGAACACCGCACTCTCAGAATCTTTCTCGTGCTTGACGACTGCCATTTAATACACACGCCGCAGGCGTTGACGTTTGCGGAGCGGTGCGCCACTCTGAACATTCCGGGCTTGTGCGTGGTTCTCGTCTCCAGAACAGAGCCCGAGCTCAACGTGCTTCCGCTGTTGGCCAAGGGACAGGTCGGCATTATTACGGAGGACGAGCTGCGGTTTACGGAGGAGGAAATTGCCGATTTTCTCAGGTGGCGGGGCGTCTCTTTTTCCGCGCGCGACCTGCCGCGGTTTTCCGAATCCACTCATGGCTGGGCGCTGGCGATCGGGCTGCTCTCTCTCGTTCTGAAACGGGCGCCGAAGAATTTCGACCTCGCGTTTGAGACGATGAGACAAAACATCTTCAAGCTTTTTGAGGCGGAGGCTTTTGACGACTTCCCCGAAAACGTCAAAAAGAAAATGATTCAGGTGGCGTTGATATCCGACCTGCCGTCAAAGCTGTGGCATGAAATCTTGGACGACGTCTCATTTTTGCATGATGTGCCGCAGCTCGCGTCCTTTATATGGTTCGACAGCTTCAGCGGCAATTACAGAGTCCATCCGCTCTATCTGGAGTTTTTACAGAGCAAGCAATCTGTTTTATCTGAAAAAGAAAAACAGGATACGTACCGCAGTGCGGCGGAGTGGTGCTTTGAAAACGATTCTTATATGGACGCCATGTACTATTACGCGAAGCTGCGGCAATTTGACCGCATGGTGGCGATTCTCTTATCCTACCCCTTCAAATTGCCTCCCGACACCTGCGAATATTTTCTGAACATTCTGGAAAATCTCGCTCCCGCCCGCGAGGAGCCGGGCGACGTCAATCTTCTGCTGCTGGAGAATCTGTTCATACCGCTCTTGCTTGCGGGGGCGGGCAGATATGAGGAGGGCACGGAGAGGTCTTTTGACACCATTCGGGAATGGGAGGACTCGGACAGCCCGCTCGCGCCCGTTTTTCTCAGCGCGGCGTACAGCAATCTCGCCTATATCGACATGTACACGTGTACCGTAACGCATCAATATGACTCCGCCGCGCACCTCAAAAAGTCGGTGGACTACCTGAAATTGTCCGCCATACCGTCGGCAGACGTGTCCGGGGCTTTCGTCGTCGCCGATATCCGCTCTTTCGCCTGTCTGGTCGGAGAGGGCGCGCAGCTGGCGGAATTCGAGGAATTTCTTGAAACCGCGCGGCAGACCGCCCTCTACGTCGAGGAGACCGACCACAACATGTACTACGGGTATGAGGATTTGGTGGCGTGTGAGATCGCCTTTGTCAAGAATCAACCGGAGACGGCGAGAATCTGCGCGCATCGTGCCGCAGTGAAGGCGCGCGAGAAAAATCAGTACAGCATTGAGATGACGGCGACGCAGTACCTGCTTAGGATCGCGGTTTATGAGGGCGATTACCCGCTCGTCAAGGAATTGCTGAAACAACTGCGCGGCCATTTGGACAATCCGGACTTCTGGAACCGCCAGCTGCTCTATGACCTGTTCGTCGGGTTTTTTCACGCCCAGATCAGACTTGCGAATCTGGTTCCGGCGTGGCTCGTCATGGAGGAGCAGGAGATAAACGCCGAGGTTCACATGCCCGTCCGGGAGTTGATCGTCAGCGCAAAGAGCTATATCGCCTCAAACAAATATGACCACGCGCTGTCGGTGCTGTGCAATTCCTTCCCGAGGGAGCCGCAGGAGCGGTTCCTGTTCGGGGAATTGGTGCTGACACTGCTGACGGCCGTGGCGCGGGTAAAGACCGGCGATACGGCGGGCGCGGTCAGGGACTTGGAAAAAGCATATGCGCTCTCGTTTGACGGACTGTTTGAGATGCCTTTTATCGAGCTCGGGAAAAATTTGCGTCCGCTTGTTGCCGCCGCTGCGAAACAGGGGGGCTGCGGCGTCCCGACCGACTGGCTCGCGACAATGGAGCTCAAAGCCTCGGCCTACGCGAAAAAAGCCGGCGTCATCATGAACGCCTACAAAAAAGAACAAAAAATTGAGGATTCCGTGCAGCTGTCCGCGCGGGAACGGGAGGTCTTGAACGACCTGTATCACGGCCTCTCCCGCGAAGAAATAGCGGTAAACCGCTATTTGTCAATCAATACCGTCAAGAAAATACTGCAATCCATATACCTGAAGCTCGACGCGAACAACAGTGTGGACGCGATCCGTATCGCGCTCGAAAACAAGCTGCTTGAGTGAGCGTATCATAGTTTGAAATAAGCGCCGTTTCCCTCTGAAATCTGATTTTACAGATTTCAGAGGGATTTTTTTACCCTTTTGGGTGTAGTGGCGGAAATTTCAAAAAGCTACAATACAAATGTAATCAATTATCGACAAAATTAACTTTTGGTGGCGCAAAGGCAGAAAGGAGTGAACAATTCAAAATGGAAAATGAATCAAAGGTAAAACAGATTGTCGTCAGATTTGACAATCATTCCTATGAAAAGATAAGGGAATACGCGGCAACGGAGCACAGAGGACTCGGCGATTTTGTCAGACACGCAGCTTTGTACTATGTTGAACATTTTGACAGACTGAACGCTTCAGCAAGCGAATCAGACAGAAAATATGATAGGAGAAACAGACAATGAGAACTGAAACGATAAACAGAAAGAACTCAAAAAAGAAAATACTGCAATCCATATACCTGAAGCTCGACGCGAACAACAGTGTGGACGCGATCCGTATCGCGCTCGAAAACAAGCTGCTTTAGTGAGCGTATCATAGTTTGAAATAAGCGCCGTTTCCCTCTGAAATCTGATTTTACAGATTTCAGAGGGATTTTTTTACCCTTTTGGGTGT
>JAISJC010000153.1 GCA_031261745.1 Oscillospiraceae bacterium | reverse complement strand
GAAAGAGGGCAAGCTGAAAGGTCACAAGGACGTGGCGATTATGGACCTGCCGGGCATCTATTCGCTGTCGCCGTACACGCCGGAGGAGGTCGTTTCGCGCAATTATCTTATCGACGAACGCCCCGACGCGATAATCAATATCATTGACGGGACGAACCTTGAACGCAACCTGTATCTGACGACGCAGCTTACGGAGCTTGGTATTCCCGTCGTCGTCGCCGTCAATATGATGGACATTATTAAAAAGAACGGCGACAAAATCAACACGGAGAACCTCGCCAGGGAGTTGGGGTGCCAGGTCGTGGAGATTTCCGCGCTGAAAAGCGCGGGCATCACGGAGGCGGCGGAGGCGGCACTGCAAATGGCGCGGAGCGGCAGCACGACGCCGCAGCACAGCTTTTCGGGCGGCGTGGAACACGCGCTGGCGCACATCGAGGAGGCGGTTCTGCACAGCCTGCCGGAGGAGCGGCAGCGGTGGTACGCCATCAAGCTGTTCGAGCGCGACGAGAAGATTATCGCGAAGCTCGGCATCACCGCCGCACAGGTCGCGCATATTGAGAGCGACATTAAGGCCTGCGAAGCGGAGCTGGACGACGACGCGGAGAGCATCATAACCGCGGAACGCTATACATATATTGACTCGATAATCCGCGACTGCGTGAAAATCAAGAACAAGGGCGCGCTGTCAACCTCCGACAAGATTGATAAGGTGGTCACGAACCGATTCGCGGCTCTGCCGATTTTCGCCGCCGTGATGTTTATCGTCTATTTTGTGTCGGTTACGACGGTCGGCGCGTGGGTGACGGACTGGACGAACGACGTGCTGTTCGGCGACATTATCCCGCCCGCGATTGAGTCGTTTTTGACGGCAATCAACTGTGCGGACTGGTTACAGGGGCTGATTCTCGACGGAATTGTCGCGGGCGTCGGCGCGGTTCTCGGCTTCGTGCCGCAGATGCTGGTTCTGTTTATCTTCCTCGCGTTCCTCGAAGCCTGCGGATATATGGCGCGGATTGCGTTCATTATGGACCGGATTTTCCGCCGCTTCGGGCTTTCCGGCAAGTCGTTTATTCCTATATTAATCGGCACGGGCTGCGGCGTTCCGGGGATTATGGCCTCGCGGACGATTGAGAACGAGAGCGACCGCCGGATGACCGTAATGACGACGACGTTTATCCCCTGCGGCGCGAAGCTGCCGATTATCGCACTGATTGCGGGCGCGCTGTTCGACGGCGCGGCGTGGGTCGCGCCCAGCACGTATTTCATCGGTATGGCGGCAATCATCTGCTCCGGCATTATACTGAAAAAGACGAAAGCGTTTGCCGGCGAGGCCGCGCCGTTCGTAATGGAACTGCCGGCGTATCACTGGCCGACGGCCGGCAATATTCTCCGCAGTATGTGGGAGCGCGGCTGGTCCTTTATTAAAAAGGCGGGTACGATAATCCTGCTCGCGACGATTTTTGTCTGGTTCGCTTCGAGCTTCGGCGTCACGGAAGAAGGCTCGTTCGGAATGGTGGATATGGACGACAGCATTCTGGCGACGGTCGGCAACGCGATTGCGTGGATATTCGCGCCGCTCGGCTGGGGCGAATGGCGGTCCGCCGTCGCGGCCATTACGGGGCTGATTGCGAAAGAAAACGTCGTCGGCACATTCGGGATTCTGTACAGACCCGAACTCGCCGAGGTCGCGGAGGACGGCTTCGAGGTCTGGGAGAATCTGAAAGCCGCTATGCCCGTACTCTCCGGTTTCTCGTTCCTGGTGTTCAACCTGCTGTGCGCGCCGTGCTTCGCCGCAATCGGCGCGATAAGGCGCGAGATGAACAACGCAAAGTGGTTCTGGCTGGCAATCGGCTACCAGTGCGTGCTGGCGTATGTCGTCGCGCTGTGCGTGTATCAGTTCGGAATGCTGTTTTCCGGCAGCTTCGGTATCGGCACAATAGCCGCGTTTATCCTCCTCGCGGGCTTCGTTTTCCTCCTATTCCGTCCCGCGAGGAAGGATAACAGACTGACGGATGAGACGCGCGTAAAGGTAGGTAGCCGCGTATGAGTGTTGTAATTGTAGGCGGTCACGACCGTATGGTGCGCCAGTATAATGATATTTGCAAGGAGTTTGCGTGGGACTCGAAGGTGTACACGCAGCCGAAAGGCAACCTTGAAAATATGATCGGGAACCCGAATCTGATAATACTTTTTACAAATCCGGTTTCGCACGCGATGGCGAAAGCCGCGCGCAGCCGGGCGGCGCAAAATAAGATTCCGCTTGTCCAGTCGCACTGCGGAAGCGGAAAAGCGTTACGAAGTATACTCGAAAACCGGTCGGAAAAGACGGAATAATTGAAAAATTATAAAGCCGGCGTTCTGCGCCGGCTTTTACGCAACTTTTTTCGGTTACAAAAGTGTATAATTTTAACCAATTTGTAACTATTAGTTCTAAATAGCCTATGTTGTGCATATATATACAAGAAAAACACAATTATGGAAAAATTTTGGTACTAAACCAGAAAGAAATTTACAAAAAAGACTTGTTTTACCTCCAATGTTGTGTTATTATTCGACATATAAACAAAATTGGGGTATTAGTGCTGTCGTATTACGCCGTTTTGTAATGGAGGTATTACAGGTTGTTAACCAAAATAAGACGAAACGCGGCGATAGTATTATGTGCCGCTGTTATGTTTGCTTCGGCGGGCTGCGCCGACGGCGCAGGCGACGAATCGCAGAAACTCGTTGACTGGGAGACGATGGAATTCGCGGAAGGGGTGCTTGACGCCCGAAACGCGGATAACGGAGACCCCGACGGTAATGAGAGTCCGCGGGACGCCGCGAACGCGGCGGTTACATATTTAGAGACGAGGGTTGCGGAACTCGCGAACGAGAAAGCGTTGACAGAGACACAGCGGGAGGAGGCACTTGTATTCGCCTCACTTGTTGAAGAAGAGGAGCCTGAACTCGCGGAGAGATACAGAGACATCGCGAAAGAGGCGGAAACAAAACTCGCGCAGTTTGATGAAGATATACAGAGCGCGGCGGATCAGCTGAAAAGTGCGCAGGTGCAGCTTGCGGAAGCAAACGGACAGTTCCCGGAGGACGGGGAACCCGGCGACGACTACGAAGCTCCGCCGGACGACGGTTCGGAACCGCTGCCAAACGCTTAAAATTGTTTACTATGATTAAGGAGAAATCGTTCTTATGAAAGCTATGAAGAATACAAGCCTGTTTGTTATACTGTCGCTGTTCCTTGCGGCGGTGGTTCTCGGATCCATACTCGTGATGAGGGGAATCGGGGACAATTCGCGTGTGTTCACGCAGGACGGATTTGTGCTGTCCGACGATGTGTATGCCACGGATGAGGGGACATTTCCGTTTGAATACAGATTTGTAGGCGGCACCGAGTACCGCCCGCAGTACCCGGAGAAAGTGACGTTCCTCGATGAGGCGGCGCAGAAAATCTCCGTGGAAGCGGGCGGATTTGTGCATTATTCGGACGGTTCGTTCGGCACGCTTTCCGACGCTGTTTTGATGAACCTCGCCGAACTCGGCGCGAGCTTCGTAAACTACTACAACGTCACACCGGCGACGTCGATTGAGCGCGTGGGTAACTCATACCAGCTCCAACAGACGAGCGGTCAAATCTCAATTGACGGATTTATCCTGAAACTCAAATCCGGCAAGATGCTGATTACGGGGCCGTCGCTCGAACTGTATATGACGAATACGGAGCCGACGACGTACGACGGCTACCTTGAAGTCAGCTATATCGACGAGAATGTGATTAAAATCACACACGAAAACGGCGTGCTGTTTACGGTTGCGCCGGAATGTTACGTAATGGTTGAGGACGTGCGCGTTGACCTTGCGAACAGGAAGATTGTGCGCGAGGGCGCCGGCGGCATCACCGGCGACGTGATGTATCTGGATCAGATGATTATCGGCGCAGACGACAATATTAACCTGCTCGGCGACCCGCAGACGGGCGGATTCGATTTCTCGAAGTTCAAACTGCCGGAGATTAAGCTCCCGACGTTCCTCGCCCTTGACGGCGAAGAGGGTGCAGCGGGAAGCGGCGGCCGCGCGGGCATTGACGGCATTGTCGGCAAGATGGGCGACGGCGGCGACGACGGCGACATCGGACAAGAGGGCCGTATGGGTACCGAAGGTCTGCCGGGCGACCTCGGCGAAGACGGCGTTGACGGCGCGAACGGCGTCAACGGCGCGGCGGGTACGACCGGTTCGCAGGGCAAGACGCAGGGCAGTGCCGGCGGCGCGGGCGACGATACGTTGGACGACTCGAATATGAACTCTATCAAGCTGCCGAGTATGAAGCTGAACCCGGATCCGTCTAAATTCACCACGCTCGGCGGTGGTGTTAAAGGCAGTGTTACGCTGAAAAACGGAGAACTGCTCGGCGTGACGCAAAGCGGTCGTGACACCGATGTCCCGCCACGCGAAGACGGGAAGGCGATGCTGAAGATCACGGAGAGTGCCACGGGACGCGTTATCTATCGCGGAACGGGATCGGGATCTGAGGGATATATCGATCTCGGACAGGCGGACGGCGTTGACGAGCTATTTGAAATCACCGCAGACACCATCGCAGCCTATGACGCGAACAGCGACGGTACCGCAGATGGTTACAGACTTATTGAGGGCGCGGAGTACATACTGACGGTTGACGCGTATTACGAGTATTTGAGCGTTGTTTACAACAAGATATTCATCAGCAAGGTGTTCCGCGTGAGCAGTGCCGGAATTGACGCCTATTTGACGGGCGCGACGCCGGAATCACTCACCTATACCGTGGTGCGCAGCATCGGCGCGGACGGAGACCCGCTGTTTAGGGGAGCCAACGCGACGGCGAAACTCGTGCTGTACGACGCTGAGACGGGAATGGAAGTTCCGGGTACAACCACATTGCCGGTCGGCAGTAACGCCGCCATTAGCGACGCGGCATTCGGCAATAACAACGAAACCACGCTTACATTTACGTCGGCGACGCCGGGCGCGTTGCTGCCGAATCACCACTATAAGGCGAAGATTGTCCAAATTAACATCGCCAGCAATTCGTATCCGGACGGTGTATTCGTGGACGGCTGGACGCTCAAACGCACGCCGACAATCGGCGGCGTGAACGTCATCGCCGGACAGGGCTACACCCTGCAGGTGAACCTTGTCAACGACCCGGACAACGGCATCAAGAAATATCGCTATGAATTCTACAATGTCTCGACCAACCCGACCGGCGATGCCGCTATGCAGAATATACCGGTGGTGTACTCGGTTGAAAGCACCAACAGAGAGCCGATAGCCGGCGCGTTTAAGACGCCGTTGCAGGCGAACACGGATTACCGCGTGCGCGTCGTCGGAATCTTTGAGGACAACGAGAAAACCGTCGAAGTCTTTATGGATTATGACATCGGCACAGGAACGGATTGGAGCGCGTCCACGCCGGTACCTCCGACTCCTGACCCGTTGAAACGCCCGACGGGTGCGTTCCAGCACTATTCACCGACGTTCAGATTCACAATGCTGAATATGCCGAGGATGAACTTCACGCGTGAACTGTATTACACTAACCCTCCGACAAATACGATTCTTGATGATGCGTCTAACGCGACAAGAATAAAAGGTTCTATTGTCATAACCGACATTTACAGGTCCATAACCAACAACAGCTTTAACATTGTTATCAAAAACGCTTCGGGAGCCGTCGTTGCCGGAGGCAGATACGACGGGCGAGTGGCCGTAACAGGCGGTTCCGTCGATGCTCCGACATATACGTTGCCATACGAATCGCCTGTCGGATTACAGGTGAGCAGCGAGTATATCATCTCCGTTGAGGGCTATGTGAATCCCACCGGCGGTGCGGGATCTAATGCGGAACTGATGACTATCGGCAACGCGTTCGTCTCGACGGGTACGTATAGCGTTATGGCAGCGCATATGATGAGCGTCGCCGGCACGGGCGTGATGAACGTCGGCGTCAGCATCCGTCCGCTCGCGGCAGCGAATTTGCCCGACACGGGTGGCCCGGGGGGCTATCCAGCATATCTGACGACTCCTGAAGGTCAGGCGGATATTGCCGCACTGAAAGCCGAACTCGGCGCGATAGAGCGCATTGAATTCGTCCTCTACTCCGGCGATGTTCAGGCGACCCTTCGCGCGGCGCAGAAGTTCCCAAGCGGCGATCCGGGTACGGTTTTTGCCAATGAAGAGGCGCGCAACACGTACTACGACCAATCCAGAACCGGAATTGATCCGAACGATTCGACACCGCTTCCTCACGCATATCCGGCGAACGGCACGGTCGTCTCCTGCGGCAGCAGAATTTACATCTGGAACCTGCCGAATTTAGGATGGGACAGCTTTGACCCCGAATCAATCTATGACAATCCGGCATTGGCAAAGTTCGGAGAAAGCCTTGTACTCGTTGACGGGAAGCGGTACAACGCGAACAATATTATCCTTGAAAACGGCAAAGACTACCGCTTTGTGAGTGACTTCCAGGCGTTGGTTGACAATTGGCAGACTCCGCTTGTTGTCACTGAATCGACGTTCGGACTCACCGGTTCGTACTTCACCGGAAGTGACAACGACTACACGCTTGTTATGAAAGTCGGCTACGACTACACCTGGCTTGACAGCAACAAGGCGTCGTTTGTCACGAACTATTCGCATTTCACGAAGCAAAGCCCGAACCCGACGATACCCACCAAAACGATGGAATATAACTTCTTCAATGTGACTCCGATCACAAAAGCCAACCTCTCTAAGTATGCAAACTCGACCGATGTGTACAAGAAGATTATAAAAGAAGCTCCGACAAGTGTGGACCAGCAAAAAATAAACGATTACGTGGCGACCCTTGAACCTGACACGATTCTCGGCTATCATATCACGGTGCCGGCGGCGAATTACAGTGCGGATGCCGTGTTGAAGACGGAATCGATGACGTTCGGAATGTACGAATACACGGGCTACGACAGTTCGGGACCCATTGCGTTCCCGTTCTCGGTGTCGCCGATGCCGCCTGCCGCAAAATACGTATATAAACCCCTCGGCGACGCTGAATTGGACGCAACGAACATAAATACTCATCCTAAATTGGAGCACATTGCGGATTTCAATTTCAAAAACACAAACTATTTCCTAAGCAATAGCGGAAAAATGCAGGAACTGAACGTGTTCTTTACGCCGGATCCCGATGCCTACTATGCCACAGGGGCGGACGCAATAGGCGCGGACACAGACGGAATTAGCTACTACGATACAGCGAGCGCCACCGGTACAAGCGGCCCCGCAAAGATCGTGCCGAGTACGGAGGCGGGAAACTTTAACGTGTATATCAGGCACAGCCGCGGCGAGCAGTACTTCTTTACGATGAACTCCGAGGTCACGCAAGCGGGCGGCGGTTTATACCACTTCCCGTCGAGCGACCCTGAGCCGACGCACGCCAATCAGCTTGCGCGCAGCCTGCGCTTAGACACGCCGAAGCAGAGTCCGAAGTTCCGCTTCTATCAGAGCAGAACCGAAAACGACGCGGGTGCTAACAAAGGCTACACGCCGTATATCCGCTATAACCTCCTCGACATCGACAAGACGATGGTATTGGTCGGCGGCGGTGATGACCTGCAACTCTACAATGTAGACATTCCCATTCCGGGTGCGACGCTCGAACGGTCAGACAGAGCGAATGACTTCACGAAGGAGTTAGCGATCGCGACAAACCCGACAACTGCGGGAAACGAATTTATGATCAATAACGGTTTTGACTTAGAAGCCGGAATTAAGTATTCAGTCTATAACAAGCTGAATCCGCCGGAAACGACAGAGCCGTCAATACCGCTGTTCCACAAGGGCTTTGAAGCGTATCAGTCGTGGGGATCCGGTAATACGGGAAGCCCCGTCGCGCCGGCATTCACCAGGACAAAGCTGCTGGCTTTGCCAGTCGGTGACCCGACCTCAAACCCCGGCGTCAGATACACGTTCACGGACGAGTTCAGCGCAAACCGCTTCAAGGTGGCACTGAGCGGCTTTGACGCCACTTACGGCGAGATCGGGGCAAGGGCGCAAATGGCGAGGGTCGCCGCGATTGTTCTCCACGTGACGAAAGTGGGAGGAACCTTTACAGACGCAAACTGGACTGACACGAATCCGATTTACGAGGGCGCGAGTACGGCAAAGTATATCCTTGCGGTACCGATGCCGAGTGCAGGAACTATTATACCGTACTATCTGCCGTACGCCCAGTTGCCGGGAGGTAAGGCGGAGGACAGCACTAACTACTCCGTTACTGTTGAAATCATTTACGACGAGGGCGACGTCGGTATTGAAAATGCCGTAGGCGCGCCGAGCGGTTACTTCGCGATCCGCACCGCCAATGTCACTGCCCCCAATTACGATGATCTTATTTCACATAACGGTACTGATGTCAATAACTTCTACCGCACACCGACGGTGATACAGAACGCGTCGCAACTTGGTACGCTGAACAGAACCAACTGGCTTGCCGGAGGCGTGTTCAAGATATCGGGATTAGAGCAAGACAACTCGCTGAAAACGCTTTCAGCAACAAACAGCGAGATAACTTTTGAAAATATGCTGACGACGTACCAGCAGATCACCGTAGAGAATCAACGCACGACCACGCTGAAAATTGAGGGCATCGACCAACACGGTCTGAAATTACAAGGCACAAACGATTACGTCGCGTTCAAGAAGCTGTCGGTAATACCGTTGACGTACGACACTACCAATCAGGTGACCCACAGCGGCTCCGCGCCGGAGATCACGATCACGGGTATCACCCCCGGATACACGGACGTTACAATCAACTTCGACCTGAAAAACTGGCAGCAGCTGGACACGGAGTCGGCTCCGGGATCAGGCACCGGCAGCACCACGCCATCCAGCGACAGCAAGAGATACCTCTACCTCAAACTGTGGGGCGGCAATTCCGGCGGCAGCAGCAACACGCAGGTCGGTGGGCCGATTGCCGGTGCCGGGTGGGTGTACCACAATGGCTATAAAGCATACGGAAATGCGCTTAACGAGTGGTATACGATTGCAATCGACCTTGATTCGTATGTCCTCCCCGATGGCAACAACACCGACACAAAAACGAGGTCATACCAAATAGTTCTGGACAGTACCGGTGCAAACGGTGCTTACAACCTCGAATTAAACGGCGGTACCGGACTGCAGTCGGGCGGAAAACAGTACTGGGTGTCGTTCTGGGGCGGTTACGCTACTGCATCGCCGGTTATGCAGTATAGACCACTGTCGCTCTACAACCCGTCAATAGACAAGGTGCCGAGTACTAATCCGGAAGGCGGACAGAACGAAAACAAGTACCTCTTCACGACGCTGAAAGAACTCACGATCGGACCCGTCGGTAACAATGATCCGGTTCTGAATAAGGTGACGTATATCCCGACGAACTACCGCGACAGAGTTATCCAAATGGAGATCGAACTCAGTTCGATTATGAACTACTACCTGTTTTACGAGATAACGGTAGTGGGACCGGGTGCAAACGGCACTTCTATTCCGGGCGGACCTTCCGTCGGTACGGTAATACCCAATCAGGCTCTTGAAGATGCGAACTTGTTTGTCGGAGACCATAAAACACCGGCAGGCACTAAATTCACGTACTTCGACTTTAAGCCCGGCAACAACTTTATGAATGACAGCAAAGACTTCTGGAAATCCGGAACACAGTACAAGATTACTGTTACGGGTTACGCGAATGCCGCCGGAACCGGAACGCCACTCGGAACGAGAGACTTTATGTTCACGATGCCGGCACTCATCGGACCGAACTACACCACGACGTATGTCCCAAGCGTAACCAGAACCGGTGCCGGAACCGGTGGCGATCCATATGTCTTTAATTACCACCTTGACTTCAAGGTTTCGACGGTTGACAGGGACCGCACGGTTGTTGATGTTGAAAGCAATCCCAACACCGGCAATATCGGCGCGTACAAAATCCGTGTCTTTAAGAAAGACAGCATCGGTAACATCAGCGACGTAACAAATGATCCGAATCTGACGATGTCACTCTCCGGTGTTAATTACACCGGAAGCGGCGGCGGCATTGCGGACCACGTGTTTACGGAACTGTACGGGAACTTTATCGAGCCGAAGTTCAGCGGACTCGAAAAGAGTACGGAGTACACCATCCGATTCTACGCCATCACAAACACGGCGAACATTGATCCGACATCGCCGGCGGACGTGACGGAACTTCCTCCAACCGCATTCGAATACAGTAACAACACCTACGTGGTTCACGAGCAACGCGCGACGACCACGAACGAGTCCGGTATCTCGGTAGGAACGGTCACGGCGAGCCAGTCGAACATCAGCGGTAACGTATTGCTGACGTTCACTGACAGCGCGAATATTACCGGCGTTACCGAAATCCAGTACGACGTCCAGAGTCAGGCAAGTCTTGGGTCGGTCGGTTCCGGCACAATGCCGCTCACCACGGCCAACCTGATACCGGGGGCGGGAGACAGTTACTCGCTGCAAGTACCCGCAAGTATCAGTAACCCAGGCGTGTATATCATATCCGCACGATTCTATACCGGAGGCGTGCTTGTGGGCAGTGTATCAACGAACTTCGTCGTAACTTGACGCGGATAACGTGTATAAGTACCGATTCAGAGACTGAGAAAGTAGGGCAAAGATGAGAAAGTTTAACAAAAAGGCAGTTGTAGGCTTCGCCGTCTTCGGCGGTACGGTGCTGTTGAACCTTGTTATGCTGTTGATGATGGTTATCCAGGTCGGAGAACAGAAACGGATGATCTATCAGCTCGCGGCAAACAGCATCGTGTACGATCAGGACAATCAGCCGATAACAACGGCGGCGGACGGCCTGATCCGCGAGGGCGACGACGGGGGCTATTACCTGTACTTCGCGGAGGGCGGGAGCGAATACCCGCTCGGCAGCAAGCCGGTCGCGTATGAGACGGGCGCGAGCGTGCTGAAACTGTTCGGCGGCGGCTACCGCGTGTTCGACAACGGCGGCGTGGACTCGCTGCGCGGCGAGACCGAGATTACGAGCTATGAGACGCCCGCGTTCTATAAGCTCGCGGACAGACGCTACGTTATGGTCGGCGGTACGATTACGGATGAGACGGGGCTGTTTTCGGCTCACAACTTCCTGTATATCGTGCTTGACCGCCTCGGCAACGCACAGCTGCTCAACGACCAGGTGAACTTAAAGACGTTGCAGCCGATGACGCTTCAAACCGGCGATGTAAAGTTCTACATCTCCGGCGAGAAGATTGAGACGGGCGGCAAGTCTATTGACCTGACAAAAATCCTCGGCACAACGTCGATGGGTATGTCGCTGTTGGAGCAGCAGGCCGGCGGAACCACAAGCGGAGACAGCCGGGCCACCGGAACCGGTACGGACGGTGAGACCCCGGATTCTGTCGGCTCTGACGAGACGATCATAATCCGCGGCGGTAACGGCGGACTCGGCGGAACCGGCGGAACCGGCGGCAACGGCGGTAACGGCGGCGAAGGCGGACTCGGCGGCAAGGGCGGACTTGGCGGCATCGGCGGCATCGGCGGTAACGGCGGCGTCGGCGGCGAAGGCGGAGCCGGCGGAGCCGGCGGAGACGGCGGTTCGGGCGGTTCGGGCGGTAACGGCGGACCCGGCGGCGACGGAGCCGCGGGCAGCACCGCGAAAGTCCCGAAGATTACGATGCGCCGCAACGCGATGTTCCTTACGCTCAAACCGGGCGTGAACTATATTGATGTTGAGTACACAATCGTTGACCCCGGCTACGGATACGCCGAGATTTACGTTGAGTACGAGAAGTTCGGAGCCACACCGGGTACACCCGGACGCATCGACCTGAATCCGGACGGACACTACATAAGAATTCCGGATTTGGATCCCGCGGCGGAATATACGATCAAGATGATGACCAACTCGCTTGAAGAGGGCGCGTCGGATGCTATCGAGCTTGAAGACTTCGTACACGTGCGCACGAACGCGATTGCGGTCAGCATTTCGGTCGAGTTACTGACGGCGAATCAGGTTTACTACAACGTAAA
This sequence comes from Oscillospiraceae bacterium, assembly GCA_031261745.1. Taxonomy (GTDB): domain Bacteria; phylum Bacillota; class Clostridia; order Oscillospirales; family Oscillospiraceae; genus JAIRRO01. Next base: position 58,618 of record JAISJC010000153.1, on the reverse strand, counting down.
GCTGGATCCGGAGTACAAACTCGACGGTGCGAGGATTGAGCTTACGATTGACGGACAGCATAGTGCGCTTGCTACTAATCCGGCTACTGGATTCCCGCGTCTCAGTGAGCAAATTAACATCTCAAACGCCACATCGTCGCAGGGTTTTTCTGGAATGTTCTATTATCCGAACCCTGGCGGTGTTGAAACTCCGAACCTTAAGGGCGGTTTAGTACACAGACTTAGCTTGATAAACTGCACATATTATGACGGAGAAACACAGACGACGAAACCGGTTACTTTGGAATATGCGTACATTGAGTATTCAAACGTCACATCATCGAGAGGCGCACTCGCTGTTACACCGTTCAGCGTTATGGACGCAATAACCTCCGGAAATTCGCTTGACGATGTGCAGGTTGAGGGCGGCAGCGGAGGCAGCGGCGGCGGAACATCTACGACGCCGACACCCACGCCTACGCCGACAGAAACACCGACCCCGACGCCGACGGAGACGCCGACTGCTACACCGACCCCGACGCCGACGGAAACGCCGTCAGCGACGCCGACAACAACACCTACGGAGACGCCGACCGCGACACCGACACCTACGGCGACACCGACGGAAACACCGACCCCGACACCGGATCCGACGCCCACGCCTACGCCGGACCCGACCCCGACCCCGACGACAGATCCGGACCCGACACCTACGGGTGACGGAAGCGGCGGCGGCGGAGAAGGCCTCGGAAGTTCGGGCACCGCGGGAATACTCGGCAAAATCAAAGACAGACTGAAAGCCTAACGCAATAAAAGCGCATAATCTCCGAACGGAGAGGAAAATACATTAACAAAATACATAGGGGGAAATTAGGTTTGGACGGAATAATGATAGGGACAATGTCCGCAATCGGCTGGATACTGGGGCTCGCATTTCTGGGAACCGGCATCGGTCTCGGCATACTCGGCTCAAAGGTCGCGGAGGCGGTCGGCAGGAATCCGGAGACGAAGAACGATGTTATACAGTCGGTAATGATTGTCGCGGTGGTTTTATCGGTACTGCTGCTGCTGCTGTTCGCGTTTGTATTTCTGTTACTGTTTTTCAATCCGCTCTTGTCTTAGCGCAAGATTGAAGGAGAAGATATATGGGAGTATTTATCGCGGTTGCGTTGATACTGATTCTTATGAGCACCCTGTTCTTCTATATGCTTAAAGGCGCGATAAGGCGGCTCGGCAGGTTCTCAAAGCTCAATATGATACACGAAGCAAATGTCTATGACGAGCTGTTGGAAAACAAAGAGCTTGAACTTAAAGCACTCTTAAAGCAGATTGAGACGGAGCAGGCAAAGGTCGCCGAGGAGGCGCAATGGGCCGCACAATCGCCCGGTGAGACTAAGGCGGGTACGTCAAACTTCTTCACGCTGTTGAAGGGGCGGTACTTGGACAAGGATTTCACGGCGGGCTACCAGGCACTGAGAAACCAATTTACCGTTGACAAGGGCGCGTGCGTTAAGTCCGTGGTCGCGCTGACGGACGCAGCCAAAGCGAGCGGGAATGCCGCGCAGGATATTTTGGAAGCGATTTCGATTGAACTGCGCTACCAACTCTCTCTGCTCGACAGGGACGAAGCGTTTGCCATTATCAAAGGGAGCTTCAAAGGCAAACCTGCAAAACTGGTGGACAGCTACCTCGAAGAGGAACCGACGGGCGATATCATCGCGTTCTTCGACTGGCTGAACGTCAGAAGTTTTACCGATTCTCCGGATGTCGTTGTCCGGACGGGAAACCCCAGCGATTTAGCGAGTGTATACGGCGGCAATGTTGTAACGCAGTTTGACCCAAGCGTTTGCGAGGGCGTATATGTGATTGCCGGCGGAAGGATGCACGACTTTTCAATAAGGAGTAGGGAGATAAGCGGATGAGCGATAAAATACAGGACGTAATAAGTTCAAAGATTGACGCGATAAAGTCTGGCCAGAATGTGTATGCGGTGGGTAAGGTTGTCCGCGTATCGAACTACATTCTCGAAGTTGCCGGACTCGAAGACGGATTCTATTTCGAGCGCGTCTACATCGGTGACAAGGCGGAAGGGTACATCACCCACATTGGAAAAAGCTCCGTAACAATCGAGCTTGTCAAGCGCGTCGCCGCGGTTTTCGTGGGGGACGAGGTGACGTCGAGCGGAAAGCTGTTTTCCGCGATGGTTTCCACGGATTTCGTCGGGCATATCGTCGATATCTTCGGCGAGGACAAATTCACGGGTAACAAATTCAAGGATCTGGTGGAGATTCCCGCCGTTCCGACGAATATTCCGATTATGGACCGCACGACGGTCAACCGTCCGCTGTACACGGGCATCAGCGGCATCGACCTGATGTATCCGATCGGACGCGGACAACGCCAGCTGATCCTCGGCGACAAGAAAACCGGCAAAACGCAAATGGGACTGGACGCGATCGCCAACCAGCGCGGACAGGATGTAGTCTGCATCTATGTCGCGCTCGGCAAGACGAAAAAGACGGTAAAAGAAGTTTACAACGAGCTTCTCAACCGCGGCGCGATGGAATACACAATCATCTACGCGGCGTTCCAGGAGGACTGCGCGCCGATGATGTACATAACCCCGCAGGTCGCGCTGTCACTCGCGACGCAGTTTATGGCGCGCGGAAGCGACGTCCTCGTCGTAATCGACGACCTGACGCAGCACGCGAACGTGTACCGCGAAATCAGCCTTCTCGCCGGAAAGGTTCCGGGGCGCGACGCGTTCCCGCCGGACATCTTCTTCGCGCACGCGAGTATGCTTGAACTCGGATGCCAGCACAAGGACGGCGGTTCCATCACCATTCTGCCGATTGTTGAGACGCGCGGCGGAGACATCACGGATTACGTCGTTACAAACATCATATCCATCACGGACGGACAGATCGTCACCTCGACGAAGTTCTTTGAAAAAGGGCAGAAGCCCGCAATCAACTTCGGACTTTCGGTGTCGCGTCTCGGCGGACAGGTTCAGATTCCGAGTATGAAGAAGCTCGGAACCTCTGTGCGGCGCGAGCTGCTCTCCTACCTCGAAACAAAGGAGATATTCGAGCTTGCCAATATCGACGAGATGAGCGTTGAGATGCGCACAAAGCTGCTTATGGGCAAGGAAATGCTTGAACGTATGAAGCAATACCGTTTCTCGCCGCTTGATCCGGACGGAATGGTGGAGCGGTTTAAGGAATTTGCGGAGAACGAGATATGAGAATCAAGACGATAGTGAAGGTTATGAACTTTCACTCGCTTCTGCACGTCGATTCCGCGCGGCGCATATCCGAGAAGTACATACGTATGGAGAGCGAGGTCTCGAAGATTATCGACCTCATAATCAACAACCGTAACTTCATTCTCGATAAGCTCGCGCTCAAAGTTGACGATATGCAGCCGGAGCTGAACATCTACATCGGAAGCGACTACGCGTTCTGCGGCAGTATGAACGCCGTTGTGAACGCCGCAATCGCGGAGGATGAGGATGCTGAGAAAATAATCGTCGGCAAGAAGCTGAAACGCAACGCGCCGAACACCGCGCTTGTGCTGACGCGCGACGGATTTAACGACGCGTACGAGGAAGTTGAGGCAATCCTTGTGGACAGCCTGTCTGAAATGAAGCACTCGTCGATTAATGTCGTCTACAACCACTACTATTATTCGGGGCGTATCGGATTCCGCCGCAAGAAGATTTTCCCGATTGTACTTTCGGGCGAGGCGGAGAACTTCTATACCGAGGACTTCTCGGTTGAGGGACAGACCGAGGAATTGCTGCGCGCACTGTGCGCGTCATTCGTCGGCTACGAGCTTAAAATCGCCGCCACAAACTCGTTCGCGGCGGAGAACATTATGCGGCAAAACGCGACGACAGAGTCGCTCAAAAAGATTGAAGAGCGCGAAGCTGAGGATAGCGTGCTGGAAGCGAAGCAGAAAAAGCAGGTTTCGTTCCGGCGGGTCTTAGACAGTTTTGTGAAAAAAAGTTTTTACGGGGGAGAAGCAGTTGAGTAACGTAAATGAGAAAAAAATCGGAAAGATTATCTCCATATCAAACCTGAATGTGCAGATGCTTTTGGACCACAGCGAGGTTTCACTTCGTTCCGGTCTCTGCACCTACATCGGCGACAGACGCGTGTCCTTTGAGGTTGCGCAGATTGCCGGCGGGATAGCAAAGGCGATTCCGCTCACGAGTGTGAACGGACTGAAAAAGGGTATGGACGTGTACCTGCTGCCGAAAGGCATCGAGATTGAATACTCCGACAACATTCTCGGTAAGGTCTTTAACTCCTATGGGCAGCTTATCGACGGGCAGACGATTGAGTCGCCGTCAACGCGCAACATCTATGACAAGAACCTCACGCTGTCCGAGATTGACATCAACGGCGCGGTTCTGTGGACGGGCATCAAGGCACTGGATTTCTTCGCGCCGATGCAAAAGGGCTATAAAATGGGAATGCTCGGCGGCGCGGGCGTCGGAAAGACCGTTCTGATTAAAGAGCTAATCAACAACGTCTACCGCGGCTGGGGTTCCAACTCCGTTTTCGCCGGCATAGGTGAACGCTCCCGCGAGGGCAAGGAGCTGTACGACGAAATGATGGAATCAGGGCTTATGGATAAGCTCGCCGTCGTTTTCGGTCAGATGGGCGAGAGTTCGATGGCGCGTTCGCGTGCGGCGTATTCGGGTTTGACGCTCGCGGAGTATCTGCGTGACGAGCGCAACCAGGACGTTCTGCTGTTCATCGACAATATCTACCGTTTCGTTCAGGCGAACGCCGAGATTTCCGCGGAAATCGGCAATATGCCTATTGAGAGCGGATACTCGACGACACTGCTGTCCGACGTAAGTGAGATTGAGGAGCGCATCAACTCCACGGATAACGGCTCGATTACGTCGTTCCAGGCGGTGTTTATCCCCGCCGACGACATCACGGATATGGCCGTTAATACGATTATGAGCCACCTTGACGGGCAGGTTGTTCTGAGCCGTAAGGTCGCGGAAAAGGGCATCTATCCCGCCGTTGACGTGTTCAACACGACCTCGAAGCTGTTAACCGTTGAGGGCGTGGGCGAGCGTCACTTCCGTCTCGCGGAGCGCGCGGTTGCCGCGCTGGCGCGCTATCAGGAACTCGAAGAAGTCGTCGCGGTCCTCGGTATCGACGAGCTCTCCGAGGAGGACACGAACATCTTCTACCGCGCGCGTAAGCTGCGCAACTACTTCTCGCAGCCGTTCTTCGTCAGCGAGCAGTTCACGGGTATTCCGGGCGTGTTTGTTAAGATTGAAGACGTGCTTGACGACGTGGAAGCGATTCTCACGGGCGAGTATGACAGCGTGGACGAGAGCCATTTCCTGTTCGTGGGTAAGATTCCGGAAATTAAGCAGACCGCCATCTATTGATTGGAGAGTGAGAGACTATGGCCAGGAAAGAAATAAAAAGCACTATGGCCGTCAGCGTCGAAACCTCTCAGTCCGAAAAGGAGCTTGAGGCGTACGCGCGTGCGAGAGTAGGACGCATACAGGCACAGGTGTCGAGCTTTGAAAACGGGCTTGAAATCTTCAAGAACATAAGTATGGTGCGCGTGAAGAACAGAAAGAGCAGCCTCACCATTCTTGAAGACTATACGCCCGTCGTGGGTATGGTGGACGGAGACGTGGAATTTATCGGACGCGACGTTTACTACTCGATAAAGGGTGTTAAAGGCTTTTTGTGCCACGTGCATAACGTGTTCTTCCTGATTCAGAACGAGCAGGGGCTTGTGACGCCTGAGGAAGAGGAAGAGGCCGAGAAGCGCGCCGCCGCACGATGACGGCGACGCGGAATTATCAAGGAGGCAGCCGTGATAGATGAAATCGGAAGTCAAATGATTTCCACGGTGTTCGATATGTCCTGGTTCCTGTGGTTTGCAGTGGGTGTCGGCGTGATTATTTTCGCGTTCATAATCCTGTTGACCGGCAATGTGAACTGGGGACAGAAGCGAATGAAAGTTCTGGGAATGCTGTTCGGAATGCGGAACAGGGATGTGCTGTGGCTTACACAGTCGATTTTAAGAGAGACGCTTATCGTCTCAGTCGCCGTATTCCATCTGCGGATGGATGTGGCATTCATCACGTGTTTTGCGGGTTTTGTCATCATCGGTGCGCTGGCGTATCGCGGGCAGCCGATGAAGATCCTGTTTGACGTCATTAACGGCGCGGCGATGGGCGCGGCGTTGCTTGCAACAAACGTAATGTGGGGATTCCTAAATGAGGTTCGCAGTGACAAGTCGATTTTACTGATTTATATTCTGTTGTCGATTTTCGTCTCTGTATACAGCCTGTATTTTATCATAAAAGATCTGGGTGATTTGTTTGAGCGGAAATATCAATAAGCGCAAGCGCAGAATTTTTCTTATAGTGCTGATTGTCGTCGTCGCCCTGATAGGCGTGGCGTTAGTTTTGTTGTACATACGGAGCCTCGGTATTCACGAGTTTGACGTGAACACGTATCACTACGACGTGGGCATTAAATTCAACCACGAGGCCGGCAAGACGCGGATTGTGCGCGGAAAGACACGGAACATACTCGAAGACCAGGTTACGACGCCGGAGAATCCGTTCCCGATCGACGCGCTGCCCGTGGTCTGTGAGAACGTGCATAAGTTCATTTTGCCGGAGAATATGTCGGCAATTATACCGGCGTTTTCCAAGACCGGACGCGTGGAGTACTTCTCGACAGTCACAGAGACCGACGCGGGAGAGTACACTGTTCGCGCAGGTAAAGAAGAGACAATGATGGACAGCGGATTCCTCTTTGACGGCAGAGATACATATATTTTCTTAGAGCCTGCCGATATTGTGTGGGGTGACGGAGCGAATGAGCAGATCCATATTGAGGCTATGTCTTATATGGTGGTTATCTACAACGTCCGCATAGAGGTTTACCCAAGGGACGCGGAAGAGGGAATGCTTCTCGACACCGATATGGCGCGTGTTATGGCGCATATGGACGGATACAGCATTGACCTGTCGAAGGATATCCTGTACTGGAACGGTCAGGAAATGTTGCTGTTTACGAATCCTGCGGTACTCAACTCGCTCGAAAAGGGCAGCCTGCTTAAAGCGGGCTGAACATCGGGCGGTGCGCCGTCAGAGAAGTAGCTTGACAGAATTATTTGGGGGATACTATGAAAAAGATCGTCGCAATTATCGCAGTTATTATAGCGGTGCTGCTTTTTGCCCAATTTTACCGGCTCATTGCCATTGGTGAAATTGGGTTCGAGGCACTTACGTTTGAAGATGAAGACTGGATTTCAAACCTGAAAAGCGAGAACCCACGTGAAAAGGACGAGGTTCTCGTGCCGCTGCATTTCAACGCTGTCGATATGCTGTATGAGCGCGCCGGAAAACTGTATGCCGGCGAGAAGAAGTACCGGATTGACGCGGATATTCCTATGTACGTCAACGGCGCGACCGCGCTTATGAACATCAGCGACTCGGCAAAGCTGATAAACGATGAGTTCCAGAGACTTGACAGTTACTACGGACTTCTTGTCAGTGCGGGTCACTCATTTAACTACGACAATATGACGCAGGCGGACCCCGACGACTTCATCCTTGTGCGTATGAAAGCGAATATCTTCTCCAACGTCAAGGATATGGTTGTGCGCGGCGGAGACACCGGAACGATTGAAATCCCGCTTAACAGTATGCTGTACCACACGCCGGAGAGCCTCAGCTACTACGCATACGAGGTCGAGACGGGACGCACGGGCGGAGTGTTTGTATTCCACCGCATAACCGGACTCGACGAGGAATCGACCGTATCTTTTGAAGGCAAATCCTATAACTATTATGACTATCTGCGCCGGCTCGGACTTCTGGGAAATCCTCCGGTGGAGCTTCCGTATGTCGATGAAGACGATAAAATAGACGACGACTTAAAGGGCGATTACGACAACCTTGACGGCAACAGCGTCGTGCCGATTATTCCGACGCCGGTGCCGCCCTCAAAGACGCCGTCAACAGTTGACGGCGGCGGAGTTGCGCCTATCGAGGACGAACCGGGCAGCAGCAGCGGAACGAAGATTCCGGGTGCCGCGGGCAATAATGATCCGAAGCCGGGCGCGCCGGCTTTGCCGGCGTCCGACGAAGAGCCGGAGCTTGGGTACAGAGAGCCGACGCTGCGCCTGTCAAAGATGCGCGTCAACTACAACGAGCCGGAGGGCGGACTCTACAAGGCGAGTGCGCGCCTGTCCGTAATCGACAAAAAGCTGCTTCTGACGGGCGATATTAAGATTTATTTGCTCAACTCTTCGGGTTCACTCCTGCAAACGATTACAGTGAGCCTGCCGGCAGGGCGCGACTTGGCATACGTATATGAGACAATAACCGTCAACGGACTGTATGTCGGCGGGACCTACAAGGTCTACGGCGAATACAAGTTCACCGACGACAAGGGCGTTGTGCAGACGCGTCAGTTCAGCGAGCAGGAATTTACGGTTACGCTGCCGATTCTGCCGGAACCGGCGACGCCGCCTCCGTCACCTCCGTCCGATCCGGTTGACCCGAATTACGTGAAACCGACGGTTACGGCGACGGCACTCACGGCAAAAACATATTCGCTCCACGGGAACATCACGATCAATGACCCTGCGGGCAGAATAACCAAGGGCATTACATACGTCATCTGGGATCACGACCCCGGCGAATACGTTTCAGGCACCGACGGTCAGTATGCAAACGACAGCAACTGGCACGACAGCACGGACCCCGACATTCATCCGACGCCCACCACGGATCCCATAGCGAGGGTTGTCCGCCGTGTGTATATTTACGGTTCGGGCGAGGTGCGCCTCGACCCGCTGGTTCCGGATACGACATACTGGGTTACGTCGCACTTCATTTATATGAACGAGCCTACTACGCAATATCCGGACGGCCGCAAAGCCATTGAACACTCATATTTCGCGACGCAGAAGATAACGACTGAAAAACGTGAAGTCCTTGCGCCCGTAGTGGTCAGCTTGGCTAACGGTCAACTGTATCCCGACAAGGTTCGCTTTGAGAATTTTGTCGCCGATCTGACGCCGACCAACGGATTCACGAAAGCGGATGTGGACTACACGGTTCTGTACACGAGACGCATACAGATCGACTTTGAAAAAGCCTCGGATCCGACGTGGAAACGATCCGTCACGCTCAATGACGCGGACAGGACCGCGGTCCTCAACGGCGATGCGACGCATCCGCTGAGCTTTTTGTCCGCTGCAATTTTTGACGCGAGTACGACTTATAAATACACGCTGCGATTCTTCGACGTCCACGGCACGGAGATAATAGGCGAAGATTCGTCAAACCATAAGTACACCAATCCGGGCGGGTCATTCCCGATTGCCGGAACCATTGCCACGTGTAAATCACCGCCGAAAGCGGATATGAATATGGCGGTGAACAAGGTCGCGGAATTCACGCTGAACGTCAACATAACCAACCCGAACGCGGCAAAATCGTGGGTATACCGCATCGAGATCGTCGATATGTCCACAGCCGGCAATCCGGTTATCTTTACGACGATGCGCCGCGGAAGCGTGGGCTTGGGGACGAACGCAAACCAGTTCCCGCTGGTGATGCCGTCGCCCGGAGGCACTGATTCGGGTAATCCCGTAACCGCGATAACAGGCGTGTTCAGCGATTCGCTCACCTACCTTGACCTGCCGATAGGCAAAGCGTTGAAGGCGGTAGTCTACGCGGATTACGACATTGCGGACACGCTCGACAACTCTCCGTTTGTCCACGTGAATCAGGTTATCGGCGAGTTCCCGTTCATAACCGCGCCGCTCTCTTCGCTGGGCGATGTGGTGTTTGACGACGCGAATTTCCGTCTTACGCAGGACGGCTACGGCGCGATAATGGACTTCAAGATCAACGACGGACGCACGGACGATTTGTTGCAGAACCTGCTCTCGCAGGTGAAGATAACCTTCACGCCGCGCGACCCGCGCGCGCCGCGTGAGGGCGAATCGCCCGCGGCGACCTATACGTACATATTCTCACGCGACAACGACGACGGTGTCGGCGGAACGCTGACGCCCGGTGAGTTTGTCATAATTGACGAGGCGTATTTCGACGCGTGGAAGTGGAATAAGCTGGGGACAATGACAGGTACGGGGTACCCGATCATCAACCCGAATTTTAACACAGTGGCAGTGGCTTCCGCTCTGCCTGAGTGGCCTACCACCATCACCAATACCTATGGCGAATTCACTACGCGTAGCGGTAAGATTTATGTGTTAACGGGCACGGCGAATAGTTCGTCACCGGATATCGGCGGTTCAGGCTGGACGCTGATTCCTGAGTGGGTTTCCGGTCAGGCGTATCCCACAGGCACGCGCGTGAATTATGCGGGCAGCGTGTATGAGTCGCACGAAGCGGTAGACGCAAACGAGCAGAAAACGTTTGACCACACACTGTTCCACGTTGACCTGAGCGAAAAGCTCCTAAGTATGACGGATTACGACATCACCTACACGGCGATGGTCAAGATTAACGCGACCCCGACTCCGTACAGATACACACCGACGACGCAGGCGTCGCGCTACAACTTCAAGACGCTTCGGCGGCTTCCTGAGGTGCGGCGTTCGGGTGAATTCGTTGCGTCCGACTCCATTGACGTGTACGATCTGTACGTGTACGACCCGGACGAGGTCTGCACGGATAAAGTGCAGCTTACGGTGACGAACCGCAGTTCCAACAAGGTCGTATACGGTGAGACGCTCTATCCGCAGAGACAGGATAACGGCTACACGGTAGTCAAGAGGGACATCGCGCTCGCGAACCTCGAAGAGAGTACTGATCTGGCACCGCAATATTACGATTTCAGCTTTACCGCGTCGAGCTATAACCAGGGCTACGACACGCTGACGTATTTCTCGAACTACGGGCTGATCAACTATACGTATAACACGGCAACCGAGGAACTGGTGCAGATTCCCGACGACACAACGAACCACTTGAAGGCTGCGCCGTTTGCAATCGCAACGCGTGCGGGTCTTTCGGGGCGCATCTACCTCGGCGGAATAACCGTAACGAGTGCCACGCAGAGTACGGCGAAGTTCTACGTGGACTTAGAGGACGTGCGCAACGAGATCGATACCGAGGGCGGCGGAGTCTTCTATGTAAAAGTCTGGCGTTACGAGAACACGGCGGACGGACAGACGAATATGGTGCTGGTGAACAGCCCCGGATCGAACAATTGGCTGAACGCGCTGAACAGCTACAACCCGTCGCGCGAAACCGTTGACCATAAGAACCAGTACATAGACGCTTTTGCGGTGTTTGTGCCGGCTCTCGCGTCGAAGTTCCAGTACAGGGTTGACCTCTCCGTAGTTATCGACGGTCACGAGAAGATTCTGTCCTCGCGTGAGTTTGACACGGACACGGCGGTTCTCGAAATCCGTGACATTGAGGACTTTGCGCTGATTACTCAGCCGAGCTATGTGGGGCTTACAATTACGAACGGCGTTAAGACGGAAATCCCGTATCAGGGGCTTGACGCGCGCTTCGTGATTACGCGCGACCTCGTGCTTGACCCGCTGAACTACAATCTGGCGGACGCGGCACTGACCGAGACGTACAGAGAACTCGGATTCATCACAAATTCGCAGAGCGTAAACCTGCACGGTAAGTACATAACCGGCGGTATCGGAGCTTTCCTGTCTACAAATGATCGAAATCAATTCATCAGCGGATTCAGTGACGCAAACCGCTTCCAGGGACTGTTGGATTTCCAGGGCTTCTCCTTCACAAACAATACGGAACGCGGCTATCTGATCTATGTAATCGGACAGTACGGCGAAATCCGCAATATGGTTATGAACACGTCGATGTTCGCCTATCCGGGCGTCGCGACGGAGCAGTCGCGCCTTGCGTGGTCCAACCTGGGCTGGATACACGACATTCAGCTCAACGTAGGCCAGGAGGACTCGACCGATCCGGATGTTATGGCTGAACGCGCGTATGTTTCCGCGACCAACGCGCTGGCAATACCGACGAATGCCGACAGCGTGCGGTACAGCGCGGCTAAGACGTACAACGCCGGCGATAAAGTTTACTATGAGGGCAGATTATATAAACTCAAAGACGGATTTACATTGCCGCCGGCAAAAGATTTGGGATCAGTCTCGAATCTGGTGAACTTCCACCCGCCGCTTGACAGCGTGTATTGGGAAGATCTGGGTATGGTGATGCACCTGCCGCCGGAGACGCAGGAATGGAACAATTACGGCGGAATGGTTCGCGCAAATTCGGGTGTTATCGAACGCTTCGTCGTCCGCGTGAATCAGCCGGTTTACGCGCGTGATCGCTTCGGCTTTATCGCGTCAACAAGCTCCGGCACGATACGCGACGGATACGTATACGCCGCGCCGACGATGATACCGAAAGAGGACGGCCGCCGTTACGCGATTCAGATGGTGACAAAGTATCAGGTCGGCGGTGCCGCCGCAGGCGGTGCCGCAGTCGGCGGAATCACAGGAACGAACGACACAAACGGCGTACTCGAACGGGTTTACAGCTCCATCAACATTCTGGGGCTTTATGACAATACCCTTCATCCGGACTTCACACAGTTCGGCACATTGGTGGGTCGCAACAACGGTATAGCGCGCGACAGCTACACCACGGGACAGGTCGCGTATCGCCAGTCGAAGTCGCAGTGGATTTTCACTGACGCGAACGCGCGTCAACAGTACACAACGGACGGCACGACCGCAGGGCCGCTGCGCTCCGAGTGGATTACCTCGGAAGCTGACGCCGGCTATAACAAAGCCTGGTACTATCCCGGAGTCTGGTACGCGAATCCCGTCGTGAGATTCTCAGGTGACGATGTGGAACCGACTTATTTGCAGACGGCTTACGCCGGTTCTGCTGTTTACCCGTCGTTGCCGAATACGGTGTTTCCGGTGAATGCGGCGGATCTGACAAACTTGAACAAGCAGAATAATGTCGCGTACGGACCGGGCGTCGGTTCGCAGGCGGGTAAAATGAGTACGCAGGTTTCGTACTACTCGCCGGATGAAGCGCGCACCTACAACGCCGCGTATAACACGAAGGTCGGCGTCGAATCCCTGCGCACCGAGAACTGGCAGAAAAATCTGCTCGGAGGCGGCTTCAACACTGCGAACACGGTAATATTGGGTTACTATCCGCAGGTCATAATGGATACCTCAATGCCGCCGCAGGAGTTTATTCAGCTGCCGATGAACTCGACGCCTGGCGCGGATATTAAGGTTACGTCGTCAATCGTTGAGCAGCAGACGGAGGATTACGCCGTCGTGGCACTCACGTTGAAGAACCCCTCGACGCGACTGATTACGCAGATTAACTTTGAGTATGCAAAGACAACCGCGGGTGGGCCTACCCAACTCCGCACGCTCAACAGCGCGGTACTCGGCATCAACGGAGACCCGGCGCAACAGGCGGCAATGTACACCGCTATCGGAAAGACGTCGGCGGACTTCGGAACCAACCGACGCCAGATAAACAGCTCGGACGGCACGACGCGTATTTGGATAGTCGTGTTTAAGCCGCTGGAACCGCAGCCGATTCCGACCAATGCCAACCGGAGACTTGCCGACAACGACCTCGACAGAGGCGCATTCCTCTCGCGCTACTACATCGACGACATAGGCTGGAAAGCCAGTTCGCTCGGCTCTGTGGAAATCCCGGTCGGCAACCAGCACTTCCCTGTGGACGCTGAGTTCTATCAGCCTATCTCCACGCTGAAAGACTGGGTGCGTTATGTCGCCACGGACTACGGCACGACGGCGCGCACGAGCAGAAACTACCGCATAAAAGCGGATATTGACTTCTCGCTGGATTCGTTCCGGACGCTGCTGCTCAATTCCACGGATTACGAGGACCTCATAAATGAGCAGATATACAAATTCAGCACCACGGGAAGCGCGGGCAACAACACCACGGGTTCTACGGGAACGGTTTTGAATGCGACTGCGCCCACTGCGCCGGAGGATATAACGTGGGATAACTATGGCGTTAGTAATAATAATAATATGTACATTCCGGAATACCGCGTCGGGCATTACGCCGGAGCGTCCTATCACGTGTTCACGGGACACGTTGACGGCAGTATATTCAACTCGAATATGGAACTCATCGGAATGCACTCGCTCGACAACATCAACATCAGGAATAAAGTCGCGCAGACGCACGGCGGCGGACTGTTCGCCTACGTCACGGGTAAAATCACGAACCTGATGACGAAGGATATGCATATTGACGCGCGCGGCAGCGTTTACACGGGCTTCGTACAGATTCTGTACGGCGGCAAGCTGGATAACGTGCATCTGCGCGGCGACACGGCGTATACCTTCACAAACAGCGCGTACACAAGTGATACGCGTATGGGCGGCCTTGCGTCGTACGCGACGTACGGCGAGATTTGGAACAGCTCCATTGTCGGACTGAACATAAATTCGCAGAGCGCGTTCACCTTTATCGGCGGACTCGTGGGCGACATCAGAACCGGCATACTGCGCAACAGCTACATAACGGGACTTGACATCACTGCGCAAAGTGCCAAGCAGGGCAACGGAATCGGAGGCATTATCGGATATGCCGACACGGGTTCGTCGCTGAATATGTACGCTGAGGGCAGAATCGACACCTCGGATCAGCTCGTCGGCGGTATTGCCGGACGACTGGCCGTAAACCAGACGATGCAGAACACGTGGAACCTCGTACACATAACCTCAATGGCGGACAGCGTGGGCGGAATCGTCGGCGGATATACGAGTACGGGCGCGATGCCTACGACGAACTCGCTCGCGTGGGGCAACGTGACCTCGGCGTGGGTGGAATACAGTCCGGATCCGCTGGATCCAGACGCGAAGCTGCACAGAGGCGCGGGCGACGGACTGTACAGAACTCAGGGTACGGCGAGATCGAACGCCTACGCGTGGGTCGGGCAGAAGATTAACGGCAAAGAGCATACGCTTCTTGACGACACCATTATGCTCCGAATCGGAACAGGTGCGGATCCGCTGGATCTGACAGACCTGCGTAACTTCAACACGTATGACCGCGCCATTAAGATGGGCAGCGAATTTGACTACACGAAGATCAGCGAGTCGAAGATGCCGCTGCTGAAAAACTCCAACGGCGTGTGGTGGCCGGTACAGGCGGAAATCCCGTATCCGGGCACGACCGACGGCATAAGCGCGAAAATCATTGCGACGGAAGGCGTTCCGATGCGACCGGACAACGTCACCGAATACAGAGGTGCGGTTATCTGGGTGCAGCACCCGACCGGAACGACGCTCAACAACGTGACCATAAGCGGACTTACGACAGCCCTTATGCCCACAAACGCAGTTGTCCCGAACGAAAGGCCGGGTCAGGCGGAAGCCGGAATGACGATAAGCTCAATCAAGGTCTACGTGACCGCGTATGAGCGGTACTTTGACCAGTACGAAATCACTTCCGTAAACCTCACGGTCGCTACCAATGTTGTGCAGGACGTGGATGTTGAGGGACAACTGATCCTCGATATACCCGCGTATCTGGATATCCCCAACGCGTACGTTTGGCAGCAGAAGCTCTCGACTGTCGCGGAGGGCGGACACGGTGACGACTTCGAGAACATCAGGATCACCGGTACCATTGATTTCAGTGAACTTTACGGCAGCGCGTATGACAGCCGTTACGGCGCGGAGCCGGGCGGCAGCTATAAGCTCACTGACGGCGCACTGCCGAGACGTGACCTGAAGCTGAACAGACTTGAAGGACTTGAATCGACGCCGGGCGTGAGGCAGACAATCCGGAACTTCATATCGTTCCAGAACGTCGCGCAGCAATCGTTCGCGAGCGTGGAGGACTTGAACGACTTCTTTACGGAGAATCCGGACCAGCTGACGACCGCAACAATCGTCAGTTTAGAGGGAGACCTGTACAAGTGCGGGAACATTACAGCGACGACGGCGGACTTCCTCGGTTCCGGCATAACCGTGATCGGTACGTGGACTAAGCTCACCACCGCAGGGAATAAAGACGGCTCCGGTAACATCGGCGGAAGCCTTGTGAGCG
Organism: Oscillospiraceae bacterium; assembly: GCA_031261745.1. GTDB lineage: Bacteria > Bacillota > Clostridia > Oscillospirales > Oscillospiraceae > JAIRRO01. The sequence goes on along the minus strand of JAISJC010000153.1, from coordinate 42,537 downwards.
TTATCACGGCGGAGATCAGCAAACTGCACTTCGAGCAGATGGCGTTCGCGACGTCGGGCCGGTCTGTCGGCGTAGTCGGCAAGCTGATGGGTTCTGCAAAAGAGCTGCAATTCGATAAGATTTCGATCAAAAAGACCGCACTCACCGCGACAAACGTCCAACAGAGCGGTATATTCGGCGCGGTAAACGGGTCGATGAACAAAATCTGGCTGAATGACATCTATGTTGAGGGCTACGCCTACACGGGCGGCCTCGCAGGTTACTCGCGCAACTCGAACTTCACGAATATCGAGGCGAACAACGTAACCGTAATATCGAACTACGTAATGGCGGGCGGTATGCTCGGCTACGCGAACAACACGCTGCTGCTCAACTCGCACGGACACCAGATACTCGTGCAGGGCAGCGAGGACATCGGCGGCCTCGCCGGATATCTGCACACGGGTCTCCCGTGGGCGACGGAGGTTCAGTACGGCAACGACATCCAGGATGCGATTGTCGTCGGAACGTCCGACACGATGGCGCGTACCGGCGGTATGTTCGGGCGCGGTAACATAACAGAGAAACCGCGCGCCTCGAACGAAGCCGTCGCGCCGATAGCGGCCGGCAACACCGGAATACCCGCTTACGGAGTCGGCGCGGGTCAGCAGGCGGCGAGCATAACCGTGAGACCGGTATATCCTTACGCACAGTTCACGATGACGAATCCGGCGAACCTGACGGTAATCGACCACGTGTTTGTGCGCGGCGGGCAGGCCGTCGGCGGTATGACCGGTCAGCCGAGTAACTCGCACCACACGCGCAGCATAAGCGTTTCAAACAGCTTTATCCTCGGCGGCGCGTACATCGGCGGAATCACGGGTCTGTCCGAGGCGGTCTATGACGCGAACGTGCGCGATAGCGTAATCTCCACAATCTACTGCGAACAAAGAGACGGCTTAGACAGTACTGCTGATTACGGTATTGCGGGCTACGTAAAGTGGAGAGCGGAATACCTACTGTACTGGACAACTAAGGCCGGTCCGGCGGGAACAGGCTACGGCACCAAGATCAAGTACTATAACGGTGATCCGGGCGGTGCAATGGCCGATGGGAAACTCTATTCAGACTACATTAAGGCGACCGTGACAGCAACAAAAACGGACAGTGAGTGGAACACGCGCATCGGCGGCATCGTCGCGCGCTATCACACGACGAACTCCGGCATCGTCAACTCGTTCGTCGGGTCCACCTCGGCGGACCGCGTCGGCGGCATCATCGGTCACGCGTACACCTACGCGACGACGAGCCACTCCGTACTCAACACGGTTGTCCGCGGAAGAGACTACGTAGGCGGATATGTCGGATATATGGAGAACGCCGGAACAAACATCAACGCCATTAACGCGGACGTAATCGGACGCAACTTCGTCGGCGGCGTGGCGGGCTACTTCGACCAGAACCAGACATACTACGGCACGCGCACAAGCTACATCAAGGGAACATACTTTGTGGGAACCGTAGAGGCGAAGGGCTTTATAATGAACAAGGCGGCCAGCGTTGAAACAGGTCAGTTCTATGCGGGCGGAATCGCGGGCTCGCAGGGGTCGTATAAGCTGTCAAGTACGGCGACCTATCGCTCCAACTCCAACGTCGTGGCGGCTACGGTCACGGTGCCGAACAGCGGCGGTCACGCGGCGTTCCTCTACCAGAGGGCGAACGGCGACAGCAGCGACACCGCGGCCATTCCGGGCAAAGATCAGTACGTCTATGTCGGCAGCCGGCTCATCTACAGCGGCGGCGGCGCGACACAGACCGTAGCAGGACCGTCAGCGGACGGTTACACCATTCCGAAGACTGTAAGCACGGATAACTTGAAAGATCCGAAATGGTGGAATGGAAGCGCAACGTGGACGACAGCGGACAGCACGGCGTTCTATAACTACTATAACAGAAGCAATGACGCAGCGACGGGAACACAGGCGTACCAGTACTTCCGCTATACAGTCCCGTCAGCCGGTGCACTTCCGATCAATAACGGTTATATGCCGTATCTGACGAAGTATGGTACTTCCGGTCATTCGACGGGTGCGTTCGTAATGCAGCACGTTGAGGGACGTCCGCAAAGCGGCTCCGTAGAGACCTATGCAACAGCTGGTGTGCTAACGTATCACAGTGTCAGTGACAGCACATATAGCGGCGGAATCCCGATTCCGACCGGGACTGTCGGCGCGCCGACGATTCAGATTCGTATGATGTCGCTGATGCCGACCGAGCTTCCGCTGCCGGTTCCGACGTTCTATGCCGCGGGCGGCGCGTCGGGTCTGAACATCGACTTCGACTACGTGAATCCTGACACGGGATTCAGCGTGAAGTACGACGGCGAAGCACCGTTTGCGGAGTGGAATGTTGACCAGCGGACGTTCACGCTCGACTACAAGTTCAACAAGGCACTTGTAATCACCGTGACGGACGGCAAAAAGGAACAGAAGTACCGTGTGGATCCGGAGGACGTTCAACACACGATTATGGTCTGGGGCGACAACTATTACTACGGCAACGAGTTTGGCGTTCACGAAAAAGACGGCCGGCTGCTCTCAGGTGCGTTCGCGAACCTGCGCGACGGCCAGGGCATAACCAAGGAAGGCTCGCTGTACGACATCGTGACGGGCAAACTGCTCGAAGAGCGCGTGATTTCCGGCTTGCGCCAGGAGGTTTCGCCGCGGTACAGCTTCGAGTACGCGGGTTACAAGCTGGATGTGTTCGGCACCTACACGCTGTCCACGCCGCTTAACGGCGGAGAGCCGAGCGAGATTGAGGGTATGCTGATGCTCGTTAAGAACGGCTACCTCAAACCCCTCGACGCGTCACTGCCGGTGAACTATGACGAGCTTGTGTACGACATTGTGGGCGGGGAAGAGTATCTGACCTTCCTCGAAGAGAGCGGACGCGTAAGCGACGCGGTCGGGAATCCGATTGCGCTGCCGAAAGATTTCCGCAACTATGACATCGTGGAGATGACGAACACCCTGAACACAGACCTGCCGTACGTGATGGTGCGTTATGACACGGGCGTGGTGGTTTGCTTCAATTACCTCACGGGTGAGAGGGTGAATCTGAACGTCATCGACGGCGATATGTCGCTACTGAAATACGCAAAGGGCTTCTTCGGTTCGCCGAGCAGCGTGATGAATTCGCTCGCGGACGGATATCTGGAAATGAAGCCGATGCGCGAAGTCCTGATGGTTTACCCGCTGGAAGAGGAGATGCTGGAAGCCGCGAAGAGCGAAGCCGGCACCGCCGAGATTAAGGGTACCAACGAGGATGGTCTGCCGGACGGCGGAGCCGAGGTTGACAAGGATGCAGCAGGTGCGAACGACGGTACCGGAGGCAATGACGGCGCGGGCGGCAACATAAAAGGTTCCTCCAACCTGCCCGGAGGCACGAACATCAATACGGATGACGCCACCGGAAGCGGCAAAGACGATAAGAACGGCACGGCACCGGAAAAAGGTCAGCTGTCCGATAGCGGAGCCGGCGGTTCTACGGCTGAAAAACCGAGCGGAGCCGACGGAACCGGTACCGACAGCGAGGGCAAGGGTGCCGGAAACGGAACGGCGAATCCGGACGGGACGAATGCAAATGCGGAGAAACCAGACACCGACACCGACAAGGGCGTGAAGCCCGACGACGCGGACAAGGACGACAAGAAGCCGGAATCGGGTGCCGAGGGTGAAAACGGCGCGGGCGAGGGCGGCGGAGATGCCGACCTGGCGAATCCGAACGGCGAAAAGCCGGAGCCGGGTGAGAGCGTCGCGGTTGACACCGACAAGTCCGGGCCGGAGGACGGCGCGGAATCCGGTGAAGAAGGCGGGCCGAAGGGCGCGGGTCTCGACAAGCCCGAAACAAAGGCATCACCGACCTACACGATGGCGTACAACAATGAGACAGGGAAGTACGAATTCTACGACGTTGCGAGATTGCTTGCAGGCGACACGCTGCCCGCGATTGAAGCGACGGAAGAGAACACAGCCCTTGCGGCGCAACTGCTCGACAACTACATCCGCGCTGAGGCGGGGACGAACAGAGTGCTTCCGAAGAGCGGCATCTACGCTATCGGAGCGGTGTCGCTGACGATCGTGGTTCTGCTTGTAGTAATCTTTGACAAACGCCGTAAGACGTGGTAAAATACCGATAAAACGGCAGGATTAAGTCTCAGGCGGTTTCTCGGAACCGCCTGAGGGAAATGAGGTACTATGCGTTACGTCACCATAGACAATTTGAAAAAAGGTATGGTTTTCGCGCAGAACATTTTCGGAGAGCGCGGCGAAAAGGTATATGACGACGGGAGAAAAATATCCCAAAGGGAGATAGACGTTATCAACAAGCTCGGATATCCGGGAGCGTACATTGAGGACGACCTGTCAAAAGACCTGGTGCCGGAGCCGCTGGTGCCGTACGAACTGTATATGAACGCGACCGCTGCGTTGAAGTACTTTATGGATCTGGCGCGGAGCCAGACGAACGCAAAGGACCGCGTGCGCGACCTGGAGCGTCAGCACGACGTGGTTATGCCGATTATCGAACTTCTGATTCAAAAGAAACGGCGCATCATCGACTACATAGAGGCGAAGCCGTTCAAGGAGTACGACAACTTCCACGCCGTCAGCGTTATGATTATGTCCATTCTGGCAGGTATAGAAATCGGTCTGGATGGGAAGAAATTATATGAGCTGGGCGTCGCGTCGCTGTTGCACGACATCGGTAACGCGTTCCTGCCGGCGGAAATCCTGAACAGACCGGGCGAGCTGTCGGACGAGGAGTACGAGATAGTCAAAAAGCACGTGCAGAGCGGCTACGACTATCTGCACGAGTATCACGAGCTTTCGCCGGAGGCTTCGATGGGCGCGCTGGAACACCACGAAAACTATGACGGCACGGGGTACCCGAATAAGCTCAAACGCAAGCAAATATCGCTTGTCGGACGCATTGTGGCGGTCGCGGACGTGTATGACGCGCTCGTGTCACGCAGACCGTACCGCGCGGCGAAGTTCGCCGGCGAGGGGCTTGACATCCTTGAACAGGGCTCGGACAGAAAGTTTGATCCGGACATCGTGAACACGTTTGTCAAGTTTGTCGCGCCGTATCCGTGCGGTGTTCCCGTTGTGCTGTCGTCGGGCGAGAAAGCCATAGTGTTCCACAATTATGCGGAATCACTGCGCCGTCCGAGACTGCTGCGTGTTGATGAAGGGGCGGGACAGTACATTGATCTGGCGAAGGATCCGACTTTCGCGAAGACAAAGGTTCGTAAAATCGTCGAATAAGGAACGCGGGTACGGGAACGATACGGCGGTTCGGAAAGGTGGGAAAGTCCTATGTTTCTGTTTTATATTATCGCCGCCGCCGCGATTATGTTTCTGTTCATTCGCGGGAGTATTTTCATATACAAAACCATTCGCGGCCACTCACGCATAGGCTGGCGCAACATCATCCCTTGGACGATTTGGGCTGTCATTGTGCTTACTGTGGTCGCGATGACTTGTTATTTCGCGTTTCAAAAGCTGCTTGAAGACGGTGCGAAGCTGACCGCGTCGAGTGGCGGAACGTACTATGACGTCGGACGCGAAAAAAAACCGATTCCGACGCTTCCGCCGACCTTTGTTACGAGCGGGAAAAGCGGCGCGAAATCGCAGTATCTGCTGACCTTTGCGGGCGGAGGAACGGGCGGTCTGCAACCGATTTATGTTAACGCGGGCGAGCTGTATGTGCTGCCGATGCCGCCGGAAAGGGAGAACAGCGTGTTTTCCGGTTGGTTCGCGGACGGTGCGCACACACACCGGGTGACCGAGGTCAAAATGGACGCGGACAAGACGGTCTACGCCGCGTGGATTCCGAAGTCGAACAAACCGATGCACGCGCCGTACCTCGTCGCGGACAGTGACGGATATTTTCACCCGTCGGACGGCGTGACGCGCCGCGATATTCTCGTGATGTTCTCGCTGATGGTTGATTACACGGAGGAGGACATCGGCGAATCGACATTTTCGGACTCGCCGGAGGACATCGGGCAGTACCGCGTCGTGCTTAACAAGATGCGGAAACTCGGAATCGTCTCCGGGTTTGAGGACAACACGTTCCGACCGGAGGAGCAGATTTCGCGCCTTGAATTTATCAGTATTTGCGTGCGTATGGTGGACTACACCGACGAAAAGGCGGGCGCGAAGCGTCCTGTGACGGGCAGTTCGAGCTGGGTCCGCGCCGACGATAAGCACTGGGCGGCGGATGCCGTGAACCGCGCGGCAAAGTGGGGCTGGCTGGAATACTACCGCGCGACGGGGACCGCGATTTTCCCCGACGGGAAAATGACGCGTATGGAGATTGCGACAATAATCAACAGAATGCTGGGGCGCAACTGCGACAAGGACTATCTGAAAAGAAATCCGACTAAGTACAAGGACGTTTCAGAGACGATGTGGGCGTATTACGACATTCTCGAATCGAGTATCCTCCATATCGTGCAGACGAGTGAATAAGAACAGGGGGCAGCGTTACGCTGCCCCCTGATTTTGCTCAGACCTCCGCGAGGTTGTTGACGCGGCGTTTTTCGCGGCGTCGCGCGCCGGAGAGCAGCGCGCCGAAGCCGTAGAGCGTCGCGACGACCGCGACGGGAACGCGCAGATACGGCACAAGCATAAGCGCATAGAGCGCGCCGACGCAGATTGCGCCGGAGGCGTAGCGGTTCAGCCGAGGCATTGCGGCGCGACCCGCGACGAGACCCGCCGCAATCGGCGCGAGGTACATCGCGACGGCGTAAACGCCGAGGAGCAGTGCGCCGACGGGTACGCCGACGACAGTGAACATCAGTCCGACGGCCGCGACGGGGACGACGATTACGGCGGCAAGTCCGAACAGCGCGTCGGACCAGAAGCGGCGGCGGAGCGTTGATGCTTTTTCGCCGAAGAAACCGCCGCGCAGCGCGTTGACGATCAGCGAAACCGCGACGGCCGCGACGACGCCGGACACGCCGATAATCACGGCGATTCGGCGCAGGACGGATTGTCGCGCGGCCTCACCGGCGGCGTTCTGCGCCCGGCCGAACGCGCCCGGAGCCTTAAATGTGACCTTGGCGGGGTCAATCGACGACGGGAGCGTCGGGTGGTTCTTCGAGTAAATTGTGATGTTGCCGCCGATTGCCGTGTCGGCGTTAAAAACGATATTGTCGCTGCGAATGTTGAGGTTTTCGGCAATCTCGCCGGAGATATTTGCACTGCGCGCGATGATAAATGCGTCGCGCGCCTTGCCGGAGAGTGTCACGGACGCGCCGACGAGATACACGCCCTGAGCCTCGCCGTCGGCGCGGACGTCGAGGTCGAGCGCGGCGGCGTAGATGTTGCGCGCGGACTTCACGCGGATATTCACGTTCGCACCCGCGGCGAGGACGTTCTGGAGCTTGTCAGAGTCGGTGACGGTGACGTTCTGACCGGCCGTAAAGACGTCGCCGCCGACGCCGCGCGAAACCTCCGTATCCGCGCCGAGGGCGGCGAAGTCGCCGTCAACGCGAGCCTCCTGACGCGCGTCGGAGCCGACGGCGAATTGATTGTCGGCGGTGTCAACGGTCTTAGTTTCCGCCGCGAGGGCGGGAACCGCGAGGGCCGCGACTATGACGACCGCGAACAGAATCGCGAGAAGGTGTTTCATTGTGTTTCTCCTTTGATGTAGGGATTTGGCATTAGTATTCGGAGAAACGGCGGGTAAATGCCGAGAAATATTTGGAAAACGGGAGGCTAATTGTCCTCCGCGTCCTCCTCTTCGTCTATGTACATATCCTCCGCATTGCGCTGAGCCTGCGCCAGTGCCTCGCTTGTTTCGAGCATCGCGTTAATCGCGTCCGTGACGCTATTAAACAGCGCGAGATACATCGCCTTGTAGTCCGGCATTTGATTTACCTCCTGATTTTGTTCGTCATTTGTGCGTCATTATATCACAAGTGAAATTGTGACGCAATAAAAACATTAAAATAATGTCATAATAACATCATAGAGGTGAAATTATGGCTAATTATATGGTTAGATACACGATGAGGATAAACCGCAGACTGCTTGAAAAATTCAAGTATATCGCGGATTCCGAGGGGCGTTCCGCGAACCGCGAGCTGGAGCAATATATAAAGCGGCGCGTTGCCGCTTTTGAAGAGAAAAACGGAGAAATTCCCGTGACGACTGATGAGGAAGAAAACAAGGAATAAAATTCAACCAACGCTCCAATCGCGTGGCGGACCGCGCTCTTGATTACGGCGGAAAATCTGCTATAATCAAAGCACGGGCCTGAAAAAACGATTGGAGCGTAAAATGAACATCTACATCTCGGAAAACATACGCCGGTTGCGGCGCGAGCGCGACCTCACGCAGGAAAGGCTCGCGGAGCACCTCGGCGTGACGACCTCCGCCGTGTCGAAGTGGGAGCGGGGCGAGGCGTACCCCGACATCGGGCTGATTTTGCCGCTCGCTGGCTATTTCGGCGTGACGACGGACGAACTGCTCGGCGTGGATAAGGCGCGCGACGAGGCGAGAATTGAGGCGTATTTGGCGGAATATCACCGATTATCGTCTATCGGGCGGGACACGGAAAAATGGGCGTTAATCGACGCGCTGTACGACGAATTCCCGAACGACTGGCGGGTAATCGACCTGTACAGCGGGCGGCTGATGTGGGAGCTGCTGCCCGGCGACGAGGACGGCTGGCAATGTCTGCGCGACAATCAGGACAAAATCATCGCGCTTTGCAAGCGCGGAATTGAAGAATGCCCCGACATCGGAATGCGGCTTGAATTCGCGCAATCCCTGGCGATTTGCTATTCCGCCACCGACCGACGGGAGGACGCGATTGCGGTCGTCCGCAAGCACTTGCCCGAAAATCCCCGCTGCACGCAGGCCGAAACGCTGGCGAATTGGGTTTTGGAGAGCGGTTCGCCGGAGCAGGTCAAGCTCAAACGCACAATTCACAACGACCACGCCTACGAAATCATCTGGCGAATCCGTCACCGCGCAGACAGCGAAAAGGGGCTTGCGAGAATTAGACTGCTTGACAAGGCGTTGCAATTCGCCGAAATCTTTTGGGACGACGGCGACTATGGCAGCGCGGCGTGGGATTTGGGGACCATTGCCTGCGATATCGGACTGCATTATTACAGGCTCGGCGATACGGAAAACGCGCTCAACTATTTTGAACGGGGATTTGAGCTGTCGCGGTATTATGATGAGCTTTGGAGCGTCGGGGTTTTCACGCACACCTCCGCGCTCGTCGCGGGCGTGGAGTGGCAGCCGCAGAGAATCAACACGAGCGACCAGCTCAATCGCGTCGGCTCCGAGCTTGAATACACGAAACAGTACGGCGTTACTGACGAGCGGATTTTGTCGTTGTTCGAGCGATACCGCGAATACGCCGGAACGCGGAAGTAACTATTGCAACAAAAAGCCGCCCCCGAACGAGAATTCGGGGGCGGTCGCTTATTAAGTTTTAGTACATTCCGCCCATATCACCGCCGGAGGCGGCGACGGGAGCCGGAGGCTCCGGAATGTCGGTGATGAGCGACTCGGTCGTGAGGACCATTGACGCGACGGACGCCGCGTTTTCGAGCGCGGAGCGGCAGACCTTCGTCGGGTCAACGATTCCCGCCTTGATCAGGTCGGTGTACTCCTCCTGCGCGGCGTCAAAGCCGTAGGAGGGGGATTTGTTGCTCTTAATCTTGTCGAGAATGACCGCGCCTTCGAGTCCGGCGTTCGCGGCAATCTGCATTACGGGGGCCGTGAGAGCCTTGGCGATCAGCGTCGCGCCGGTTTTCTCGTCGCCGGAGAGAGTGGGGAGCAGCGCGTCAAGCGACTTCGCCGCAACAACGTACGCCGTGCCGCCGCCGGGGACAATGCCCTCTTCAACAGCCGCGCGGGTCGCGTTGAGCGCGTCCTCGATGCGGAGCTTTTTCTCCTTCATCTCGGTCTCCGTCGCCGCGCCGACCTTGATGACCGCGACGCCGCCGGAGAGCTTCGCGAGACGCTCTTGGAGCTTTTCCTTGTCGTAGTCGGAGGTCGTCGTCTCAATTTCGGCGTTGATTTGGCGGATGCGCCCCTGAATGTCGTCGGGGTTGCCGCCGCCCTCGACGATAATCGTGTTGTCCTTTGTGGACTTGACCTGGCGCGCGGTGCCGAGATGCTCGACGGTCGCGTCTTTAAGCTCCATTCCGAGGTCGGAGGAGATGACCTCGCCGCCCGTCAGAGCCGCGATGTCGCGGAGCATTTCCTTGCGGCGGTCACCGAAGCCGGGGGCCTTGACGCACAGGCAGTGGAACGTGCCGCGCAGCTTGTTGAGGATAATCGTGGCGAGGGCCTCGCCCTCAACGTCCTCGGCGATAATCACGAGCTTGCGTCCGGACTGGACGACCTGCTCCAATACAGGCAGAATCTCCTGAATGTTGCTGATTTTCTTGTCGGTGATGAGGATGAACGGCTCGTCGAACGAGGCCTCCATCTTCTCGGAATCCGTCACCATATACGGCGTGATGTAGCCGCGGTCGAACTGCATACCCTCGACGACCTCGCTGTACGTGTCGGCGGTCTTGGATTCCTCAACCGTGATGACGCCGTTCTGCGAAACCTTGTCCATCGCGCCCGCAATCAGGTCGCCGATGATCTCGCTGCCGCTCGAAACCGCGCCGACGCGCGCGATGTCCTTGGAGCCTTTGACCGGCTGAGAATTCCTGCGAATCTCCGCGACGGCGGCCTCAACGGCCTTGTCGATGCCCTTTTTCATCACCATCGGGTTCGCGCCGGCGGCGACGTTCTTAATCCCCTCGTGAATCATCGCCTGCGCGAGGACGGTCGCGGTCGTGGTGCCGTCGCCCGCGACGTCGTTCGTCTTGGACGCGACCTCGCGCACGAGCTGCGCGCCCATATTCTCAAACGGGTCTTTGAGTTCGATTTCCTTTGCGATTGTAACGCCGTCGTTCGTGATCAGCGGTGCGCCGTACTTCTTGTCGAGGACGACGTTGCGGCCCTTGGGACCGATTGTGAGCTTAACGGTGTCGGCGAGCTGGTTCACGCCATTTTCCAGTGCGCGGCGGGCTTCCTCGCCGTAAATAATTTGTTTAGCCATTCTTTATTTCCTCCTTAACCTACAATAGCCAGAATGTCGGACTGGCGGACGATGACAAATTCTTCGTCGTCAATCTTGACCTCTGTGCCGGAATATTTGCCTGTGATTACGCGGTCGCCTTTTTTCACGACCATCTTAACCTCGTTGCCGTCAACGAGTCCGCCGGGACCGACTTCGATGACCTCGAAAACCGACGGCTTTTCCTGTGCCGCCGCCGTGAGGATTATGCCGCTCTTAGTCTTTTCCTCGGCCTCGACCTGCTTTACGATTACGCGGTCGGATAAGGGTTTCAGCTTCATTATTTTACCTCCATTGAAATTAGTTAATCAGTTGGTTGGTTTAGCACTCACAAGATGTGAGTGCTAATGTATAATAGCCCAAGAATTGTCTTTGCGCAACAGACGCGAAGTGAATTTATCACTGAATTAAAGCAAATTCAGTGGATTTGGCGACGTTATGTAATGTTATCTAACGAATACTTTGAAATTTAGCGAATTGCTCTCGTTTACGCATTTTGCGCGCAAATTAACAAAGAGTTAATAATTATTCTTGCGCATTTCGCGCGAATATATTATAATGTAAGCAAAAAACAAGGGGGCTAACCAAATGTCATACAAATTAGCGCACGTGAACCTCAACGTAACCGACCTCAACGCGAGCATAAAATTCTATGAGGACGCGCTCGGTCTGAAACTCGCGTTCCGCTTCCCCGGACCGGATTTTGAGATTGCGTTTCTCGGCGACGACGCGACGGGATTTCAAGTCGAGCTGACGTACCTCAAATCCCATCCGCAGAAGTACGACCTCTCGGATAACGAGATTCACCTCGCGGTCACGACGCCGGATATTGCGGCGTCACTCGAAAAGCACAAGGCGATGGGCATCGTTTCTATGGTGAACGAGGCGATGGGCGGCCTCTATTTCATCGAGGACCCGGACGGGTACTGGACGGAGATTGTGCCGGAGAGATAGCGCGAAGAAACGGGACGGCTCCCGCCGTGAGGCGGGAGCTGTTTTTACGCGAGCAGTTCCATAACCGCGCCCAGCGTTTCGCCGATCGGCGCGTGAAGCGTGAGCGTTGCGTCGTAATCGTACCGCGTCTCGCTCTTGTTAATCAGCACGAGGTTCTTTCCGCGGAAATACCGCAGCAGACCCGCTGCGGGGTACACGACGAGCGAGGTTCCGCCGACAATCAGCGTCTCCGCGCCCACGATAAAGTCAATCGCGCGGGACATTACGGCGTCGTCCAGTCCCTCCTCGTACAGCACGACATCCGGGCGGACGGAGCCGCCGCACTTCGCGCATTTCGGGATTACCGATTCGCTGTTCATCACGTATTCAAGCGAGTATTTCACGCCGCATTCGGAGCAATACTGACGCAGATTGGAGCCGTGCAGCTCCAAAACCTCGCGGCTGCCGGCGGCCTGATGCAGCCCGTCGATGTTCTGCGTAATCACGGCGCGTAAGAGTCCGCGCGCTTCAAGCTCCGCAAGGGCGAGGTGCGCGGGGTTCGGCTTCGCGGTCAGGGAGACGAGATTTTCACGGTAATAGCGGTAGAAAAGCTCCGGCTGTTTGACGAAAAATGTGTGGCTCAGAAGCTCCTCCGGCGGGTAGCCGTAGACCTGCCGCGCTGCGTAAAGTCCGCTCTCCGAGCGGAAATCGGGTATTCCGCTCTCGGTGGAAACGCCCGCTCCGCCGAAGAAAACGGTGTTGCCGCGCCGCAGAATCTCCGCGAGACGCTGAATGTCGGTTGTGTCCGCTGTCATAGTTTGACCCTCTCTTGTTATTGTTCGTCGCTGTTGTAAATCCAGTCCTCTTCCGACTGGGAAATCATATTCATAAACGTCTCCGCGATGTCCGGCAGCTTCGCCGAAACGGCTGCGCGGGAGAGGAAAACCTTGTCGGAAATGCTGTTATAGTCGTAGAACCGACCGAGCAGCTCAATCGCCTGCGCGCGGTCCGGCTCAATCGCAATCAGCACCTTGATAATGGAGCCGATAACGGCGATGCTGCCGTGTTCCGCCTTGATCAGGACGGACGCGTATTTGACGATGCTCTCTTTATCGCCGAGTTCGCTCGCGGTCTCCATCATTGCAATCATAAAATCATCGAGCCGCGCGAGGACGTAATACGAACGCGGCATATTTTCGTGGAACGCCTTGCTCTCGCAGCGTTTGTACCATTCCCACGCCTCCGCAAATTCACGCCGCCGCTGATGAATGCGGCCGATATAAAAATCATAATCGGGATTTTCGGGCGAAGCCGCAGTCGCTTCAAGACACATTTCCATCGCTCTGTCGTAGTTTTCGGCACCCTTGGTGATATAGTGATTTGTCAGGTACGCATACGCGTTATTAACCATAAACAACATCAGAGGATTTTTTTCGTGTTTGCGCGCGAGAATTTCTTCGTAAATCGCGGTTATTTCCTTTTCGTTTTTCACGGCGTCCTGGCGCAGAACGTCCGCGAGATAACCCTTCATAATGATGTTGTCGGGGTCTTTTGCAAGCTCTTTTTCAATAATCGCGCGGTTGCGCTCGTAGGTGTTCTTGTCTTTCTTCGCCTCTTCCGTGTAGCCCGTGTGGTACATTTTAATGTCCGAGAGGAAAATCCTGCCGGGCAGCGGCGGCAAATACTCGTGAATCGCGCCGATGTAACGGATTTCGGGCTGATTGCGGAAAACGCGCTCCTGCTCGCCTATGTTGAACGCTTCGCCTTTGTCGTTGATATTAATCCAGCGGCACCTGATCATACGGATTTCTTTTCTTTGCGCCGCGTCCGCCTCAACGCGGTCGAGATAGCCCTTTAAGAGTTTGGCGTCCGTGTCGTCAAAATACTCGTCGGCGTCAAGCAGCGCAATCCAGTTGCCGCGGCACTGTTCAATCGCGAAGTTCTTCGCGGCGGAGAAGTCGTTAATCCACGTGAAATGCACGACTTTCGCGCCCATCGCCTCGGCGATTTCGACCGTGCGGTCGGTGCTGCCGGTATCGACGACAATCTGCTCAAAGGCGATGTCCTTTGCCCAGGACAGGGCCTTTTCGATGTTTTTCTCCTCGTTTTTGACAATCATACACTGCGACAGGCGCACACCCGCCGGACGCGGCGGCTTCGCCGCCTGCGGTTTTCTCTTGACGCCGCGCTTTTTACTCTGTGCCATAACCGCACCTCGTTTGTTTTGTTGCGCCCATTGTAGCACACCCGCGTGAAAAATACAACAGGCGTTTGACGAAAATAATACGCAAAAGCACTTGACATTGGGACGGTTCTAAGGTTTAATATAGAGATGTATGTAATTATCTACTAATTATTAGGGAGGAAGTGTATCACCGTATGGCAATCGACAAAGCGTCCGTCGCCAAATATCTCGCGGAATTTCCGGGCGACCTTATCTGCGCCCGTCAAATCTGGTACGAGGGTCTGAACGGTCACGGAGTTGCGAACCCCGAAACCGTCGCGGAGATTGAAGCCGCGATTGACGCGGTTCCCGACTGGAAAAACGTCGGTGACGTCCGCTACGAAAAGTTCGGAGCCCAGAACAGCTGGAAGCTCACAAAGTAAAACTAAGGAGTTGAGGTTATGGCAAACAAGCTGATGGTTCAGCACAAATTCAAGCTGAACGGACTTTACAAAACGCCGGAGGGCAAGATTCTTAAAGTCGTACTTTCCGAGGTTTACAACCTCCGCTGCTTTGAAAGCGTGGACGGAAAGCTCGTCGGACCGATGATTAAGATTCATCCGGAATCCGACCTCGCAAACGCACTCGTTGAGGTGTAATTAAAAAATTAGGAACAGGAGGTTTACTTTTAGATGGCTGAAAAAATAACTCACAGCGTATGTGTCGGCGGCCCCATCGCCATACACACGGAGGACGGCGTTATACGCCGCGTCCGCCCCATTATTTTCGACAATAACGACCCGAAGGGCTGGGTCATTAAAGCCCGCGGCAAGGAATTCACGCCGAACCGCAAGGCGCAGCCCGCGTTTATCGCGCTGACCGAAAAGAACCGCGCGTATTCGTACGACCGTATCCGTTACCCGATGATTCGCGAGGACTTTGTGGAGACGCCCGACGGGCAGAACCGCAACGCGGAGAACCGCGGCAAATCCGGCTACCGCCGCGCGAGCTGGGACGAGGTTCTGGATTTAATCGCGCGCGAAATCAAGCGTTTGCAGGCGAAGTACGGCAAGGAAACCATCACGGCCTGTACCGGCTCGCACCACTCGTGGGGTCTTGTAGGGTACAAGCTGTCCGCGTTCGCGCGCTTCTTCCGTATGCTCGGCTACACCGAGATTAAGGACAACCCCGACTCGTGGGAGGGCTTCACCTGGGGCGCGCCGCACACCTACGGCTATTACTGGCGGCTCGGCGGCACGGAAGCGTTCGACCTCTTGGAGGACGCGCTTCAAAACGTAGAGACGATGATTATGTGGTCGCACGATCCGGACACGACGCGCGGCGGCTATGCCGGCAACGAGTCCACGATGTGGCGTCACTGGCTCGACGACCTCGGCGTGCAATTCATCTACATTGACCCGTACAACAACTTCTCGTCCGTCAAGCAGGCGGACAAGTGGTTCGGTCCCCGCCCCGGTACGGACGCGGCTCTCTGTGAGGGGATTGCGCACGTCTGGCTCACCGAGGGCAGCTACGACAAGGAGTACATCGCGAAGCACGCTCACCGCTTTGACGAGTGGGCCGACTATATCCTCGGAAACGGCGTTGACAAGACGCCGAAAACCCCGCTTTGGGCGGAGCGCGAAACCGGCATTCCCGCGGCGGACATCAAGGCCCTCGCGCGGCGTTGGGCGACCACAAAGACAATGGGCGGTTCGGGTCTGCGCGGCGGTTTCGGCGGCGTATGCCGCACGGCAAACGGCACGGAATTCGCGCGTCTTATGGTTCAGCTCTTCGCAATGCAGGGAATGGGCAAGCCGGGACAGAACATCTGGGTCGCGACCACGGGCGCGCCGATGGACTACAACTTCTGGTTCGGCGGATATTCCGACCCGCTCTCGCAGATTGCGAATCAGCCGATTGCGGACGTGACGGCGGTCAATTCCGTCACGCAGAAGCTCTATCGCCCGAACGTACCCGACGCGATTCTCGACGGCCACTATGAGTGGTACGGAGAGGGTTTCTGCGGCGGCGGCATCGACCTCGAATTCACGGAGAACATCTACCCGAAGCCGGGCTATAACAAGGTCCATATGTTCTGGCGTTACGGCGGCTGCTTTATGGGGACTATGCTTGACACGAACAAGTGGGTCAAGATGTACAAGTCGCCGGAGCTTGAATTCGTCATCAATCAGGATATTCACTTCCACGGCGAGGCGCGCTTTGCCGACGTAATATTGCCCGCGTGTACGAACCTCGAACGTTACGACATCGGCGAGCTGTGCAATTCCGGCAACGGCGGCTATCAGTCGCATTCGCAGACGGGCAACTCGTGGCAGGTCGTGGTTTTCCAGGATAAAGCCATTGAGCCGCTGTGGGATTCCCGCTCCGACTACTGGATTTTCAACGCCGTCGCCGAGCGTCTCGGCTGGGGCGCGGACTTCAACGAGGGACGCACAGAGATTGACTGGTGTAAGCGTATGTGGGAGAAATCCGACCTGTGCGAGCGCATTTCGTGGGAGGACTTCACGAAAAAGGGCTATTACATCGCGCCCGTCCCCGAAAACTGGGAGCGTCACCCCGGATTCCGCTGGTTCGCCGAGGGTTATCCGTGCGACACCCCGAACCACAAGGCTTTCCAGGAGGAGGGCAAGCTCGGCACCTTTACGGGCAAGTTCGAGTTCGTCTCCGAATCACTGCTGTATTACGCGCCGAACGACGAGGCGCGCACCCCGATTGCGTCGTACAAGCACTCGTGGGAGGGTCACCACTCCATCAAGGCGAAGAAGTACCCGTTCCACCTGATTACGCCGCACCCAAGGTTCGACTATCACACGCAGCACAACTCTTCGACGCCGTGGTTCTGGGAGATTCCGGAAAACCGCGTGTATATCAAGGGCAACCCGTACCTCATCGCGCGTATTCATCCGACAAAGGCGGCGGAAAAGGGCATAAAGGACGGCGATTTGATGCTGCTGTTCAACGAGCGCGGCTCCGTGCTGTGCGTCGCGCGCGTCACCTACCGCGTGGAGGAGAACACGATTCACGCCTACGGTTCTTCGGGTATCTACAACCCCGTCAAGCCGGGCGAGACGTCGATGGACATCGGCGGCTGCGTGAATATCCTCTCCCCCGGCAAGCTGATGGGCTCGATGGTTCCGGGTATGGCACCGAACTCGACGCTGCTTGACGTGTGCAAGTACGAGGGCGAGATTCCGGAGGGGCAATACTTCGAGTACAAGCTCGACAAGGTGGCAAAAGAGGCCGACCCCGACGCGGAGACCTGCGTCGAGATTATCGAGGGTCACGGCTTCGAGAAGATTCAGGCGAAAGTAAAACTTGCGTATGCAGGAAAGGCGGCAAAATAATGCGTTTAGGTATTGCAGTTGATTCCCGTATGTGTATGGCTTGCTACTGCTGCTTTACGGCGTGCAAGGACGAGCATTGCGGCTTTGCGTCGAAGCTGACGGCGGCGCAGCCGATGATGGGACAGAAATGGATTGATGTGCGCGAATGGGAGCGCGGCGACGACTCGCGGAAGATCAAGACCGCGACGGTGCCGACCCTCTGCGCGCACTGCGCGGACCCCGCCTGCGCGAAAGCGGCGAAAAACGGCGCGGTCTACAAGCGCGACGACGGGATTGTCATCATCGACCCCGTGAAGTCCAAGGGGCAGAGGGCGATTGTTGACGCGTGTCCGATTGACGCGGTGTACTGGAATGAGGAGCTGGAAATCCCGCAGAAATGCACGATGTGCGCGGAGCTGCTCGACGATCCCGAATACCTCGCGTACCTCGGTGACCCGAAGCTGAAAACCCCGCGCTGCGTCGAATCCTGCCCGAATCAGGCACTCATCTTCGGCGACCTTGACGACCCGAACAGCGAGATTTCAAAGCTCGTCGCGCGTGAGCGTCAGACGCAGTTGGAGCCGCTCGCGGGACAGGAGACCAACGTCAAGTGGCTGAATGTGCCGACCGTATACCTCGCGGGGACGGTCTATCATCCCGCGGAGCTGGAAGAGGTCTTTATCGGCGCGAAGGTCAGGGTTGAGGTGGACGGACAGACGTTTGAAACCGAAACGAACTACTTCGGCGACTGGGAAATTGAGTGGCTGCCGAAGAACAAGGACGCGAAGATTACGATCGAAGCCAAGGGCTACAAACCCGTAAGCTACACGGCAAAGACGGACAGGGACCATTACGTTGACAGGACGTTTTTGAGCAAATAGTGAAATATGGGGCGGGGTCACCCCGCCCCAAATCAAACATTAAGAAGGTTTTTTCAATGCAGACAAGAGAAGTAGTAATCGTTGAGGCGTGCCGCACCGCCGTCGGAACAATCGGCGGAACGCTGAAAAATGTCGGTCCGGAGGAGCTTGCGCGCGTCGTAATTCAGGGGATTCTCGACCGCAGCGGCATTGACCCCGCGAAGATCGACGAGGTAATTATGGGCCACTGCCGCCAGTCGTCAGACAACCCTAACATCGCGCGAATCGCCGCGCTGCGCACCGCGATTCCCGAAACCGTCCCCGCGTACACCGTTATGCGCCAGTGCGCGTCGGCGATGACGGCCGTCGTCAACGGCATTATGAGCATTCAGGTCGGAGACACGGATATAGTCATCGCGGGCGGTACGGAGAGTATGTCCACCGCGCCGTTCTATCTGCGCGGGGCGCGCTACGGCCTCGGCACGGGCAACACGACGCTGCTCGATTCCCTGACCGAGGGGCAGTTTCAGTCCCAGCCGCAGGAGAAATACGGCGTGTTCAATATGGGAATGGCCGGCGGCGAGCATATCGTCGAGGAATTCCACGTCACGCGCGAGGAGATGGACGCGTTCTCGTATGAGTCGCAGGTCCGCGCCGCGAACGCGATAAAAGAGGGGAAATTCAAGGACGAAATCGTCCCTGTTATTATTCCGCAGAAAAAGGGCGACCCGATTGTTTTCGACACCGACGAATACCCGCGCGAAACCTCGCCGGAAAAGCTCGCGAAGCTCGCCGCCGCGTTCAAAAAGGACGGCAGCGTCACGGCGGGCAACAGCTCCGGCCGCAACGACGGCGCGTCCGCGCTGCTTATTATGTCCGCGGACAAGGCGAAGGAGCTGGGCTTGAAGCCGCTCGCGCGGTTCGTCTCCTACGCCGTCGCGGGCGTTGACCCGCGCATTATGGGTATCGGACCGGTTCCCGCGATTAAAAAAGCCCTCGCCCGCGCGGATATGACGCTCGGCGACATTGAGCTGTTTGAGCTGAACGAGGCCTTTGCGGCGCAGTCGCTCGCGGTCATTCACGAGCTGGGCATCAACAAGGAAATTACGAATGTCAACGGCGGCGCAATCGCGCTCGGTCACCCCGTCGGGTCGAGCGGCTGCCGCATAATCGTCACGCTGCTGCACGAGATGCGCAAGCGCGGCAACAAATACGGCCTTGCGGCTCTCTGCATAGCGGGGGGAATGGGCCAGGCGACGATTATAGAGGCACTTTAATTTTGTATTCTATTTTGAAAAGGAGTTTATATAATGTCTAACAAGTTATTCGATTTAACCGGCAAGGGCGCGGTCGTCATCGGCGGCGCGGGCGGCCTCGGACAGGCAATCGCGCAGGGTCTCATCGAGGCGGGCGCGAAGGTCCTCATTTCCTCCCGCAAAGAGGACGCGCTGAAAAAGGCGCAGGAGGAGCTTAAAGCCGCGACGGGCAAGTCCGTCGAGTACGCGGCGGGCGACGCCTCCGTCGAGGCGGACGTCGAAGCCCTCGTCAAGACCGCCCTCGCAAAGCTCGGCGACGTGACGATTCTTGTCAACGCGCAGGGCTTCAACAAGAAGCAGGACGCGCTTGATTTTGATATCGACGTGTTCCGTCAGATGCTCGACGCGAATATCACGAGCTTTATGATTTCCGCGAAGCACTTCGGCCGCCACTTCAAGGAGACCGGCTACGGAAAAATCATCAATCTGTCCTCCGTCCGCGGCAAAATCGCGACGAAAGGTACCGGCAACGCCGGCTACTGCGCGACTAAGGGCGCGGTCGATATGCTCACGAAGCAAATCGCGTCAGAGTTCGGTCCGTTCGGCGTGACCGTCAACGCAATCGGCCCGAACATCACGGCGACGCCGATGATGGTTTCCGTGTTCGAGAAGCGCGCCGCCGACGCCGGCGTATCAATTGAGCAGTACCTGAAACAGCAGGGCGAGGGCAATCCGATGCGCAAGATGGGCGACCCCGTGGACATCGTAGGCACCGCCGTTTTCCTCGCGGCTCCCGCGTCCGACTTTATGACGGGCAACATCCTCTATCCCGACGGCGGACTGACCGCAATCGGCTAAACACAACAGCCTGCATAAAACCCCGACCTCACGGTCGGGGTTTTAATCCGCTCTCTGTCAATTCGTAAACGGTGTCGCAGACCTCGGCGATGTACCGCCGGTCGTGCGAAACGCTGATAATCGAGCCGCCGTACTCGCGGAGAATCCCGCGGATTACGGGGTTCGACATCGGGCTGAAATTACGCGTCGGCTCGTCGAGAAGCAGGACGTTGCAGCCGTCCGAAATGAGTTTTAAGAACATCAGCTTTGCCTTTTGGCCGCCGGAGAGCGCGAAAATCGTGTGTGCCATCTCGTCCGCCGTGTATTTTACGCTGCCGAGCATCGTCATTGCCCGCGTAACCTCGTCCTTTTTGCCCGACGGCGCGAGAAATTCGACGGGCGTTTTATCCATTGGCAGCAGGTCGAAATAGTCCTGCGGCATATAGCCGCACCTGATATCCGCGCGCGGGAGGAGCTGCGCCGCAATCGCTTTGAGCAGCGTCGTCTTGCCCGCGCCGTTGCGGCCGGTTATGCAGACCTTTTCCGCGCCCGTCACCGTGAGCTTGATATCGCGCGCGAGAACCGCGCCGCCGTTAGTCAGCTCCGCAAGCTCAAATTCGATGACGGTTTTGCCGTTCGGCACCATTGTCCCCGCGTCGAAGCGCAGGAAAATCGCGTCCTCAAGGTCGGGAAACTGCGTCATATCCTCGCTCTCGCGGTCGATGCGTTTTTCGAGGGATTTGACGGCTTTCATCTTCTTTTTAAGCAGCTGGCCGCTGTGGGGGTCCTGCCGCGTGATGGTTTCCTGCCGATGCTCGACCTTTTGCTCGATTTGGCGGAATTTCTCCATTTTCGCGTCCAGCTCCGCCTTTTCACGGCGCGCGTCGCGCTCCTGCCTGTCAATCGCGCGGGAGCGAGACTCGATGTAATCCCCGTAGCCGGATTTCGCGACGGTCGCGCGCGGGAGTGTCTTGCGGCGCACCTGTTCGAGGTGGATTATCACGTTAGCGGTGTTCTCGATGAGCGTTTCGTCGTGCGAAACGTAGAGAACGGGCTTGCCGCAGGTGTTGATAAAGCGTTCGAGCCATTCAAGCGTTTCGATGTCGATGTCGTTCGACGGCTCGTCCAGCAGGAGAATGTCCGGCTCCGCAATCAGGATTTTCAGCAGCTGGAGCTTGACGCGCTCCCCGCCGGAGAGCGTGCCGATAATCTGCTCCGAAAACGGAAATTCAGCGGATAAATCGAGGTCGCGGCACAGCTTCGCGAGTTCCTTCGGCGAAACGTCGTAGAACTCAGGGATTGCGGCGCAGAAATCCGCGACGGCGATTGTTTTTGCGTCCTCCGTCAGTTCCTGCGGCAGATAGCCGAGGCGCGTTCCGCGCGTGATGATTTCGCCGGAATATTCGCAGTATTGCTCCGCGAGTTCGGGCGCGAAAATCAGTTTCAGCAGCGTGGATTTGCCGTTGCCCTCCTCGCCGATGACGACGGCGCGGTCGCCGTCGCCCAGCGTGAAGTTGAAGCCGTCGATGATTGTCCGCAGATCCTTTTTGAGGGTCACGGTCAGGTTTTTGATTTGTAAAATACTCATAGTGTAGGCATTATATATTATTTGCGGCGGCTTTGCAAGAGCGTTTGCGCAGTTTTTCACTTGACAGTAACACCGCAAAGTGCTAATATATAAGCTAATATAATATGCGAAATATCAGAATTTTACAGGCGAATCTACGTATAGGGAAAACACAATGAAAGTTGTATTACAGAATCTATCGAAGGCTTTTCCGAGCCGCAATAAGAGAGTTAACGCCGACGTCATTGCGGTCAGGGATTTCAATTTTGAAATTCCCGACGGCAAACTTATCGGGTTGCTCGGTCCCTCCGGCTGCGGTAAAAGCACGGCACTCAACCTTATATGCGGTCTGCTGACGCCCACCGGCGGCAGAATATTTTTCGGTGACGACGACGTTACCGATTTACCGCCGGAGAACAGGGGCGTGGGTCTCGTGTTTCAGAATTACGCGCTCTATCCGCATTTGACCGTACGGCAAAACATACTTTTTCCGCTGCAAAACCTGAAAGGCGAGGACAGGCTGTCCAAGGCCGATATGCTCGCACGGGCGCACGAAGTCGCGGGACTTGTCCAAATCGGCGAGCTGATGGACCGCAGGCCGAGCGAACTTTCCGGCGGTCAGCAGCAGCGCGTCGCGATTGCGCGCGCCTTGGTTAAGATGCCGCGGATTCTCCTGCTCGACGAGCCGCTCTCCAACCTCGACGCGCGTTTGAGACTTCAAACGCGGGAGGAAATAAGGCGCATACAGCGGCAGACGCAGATTACCACCGTCTTTGTGACCCACGACCAGGAGGAGGCGATGAGTATTTCCGACATAATCGTCGTTATGCGGAGCGGCGTTGTTGAACAAATCGGAAAGCCGCAGGACGTCTATGACAGTCCGGTGAATCTCTTCGTCGCCAAGTTCCTCGGCACGCCGCCCATAAACGTGTTCATCGGAAAAGTCGACGGCGGTACGCTCTTTATCGGCGAGGACGCGGTACTCGATATAAAAGGCATTTCGGACCGCGAGGTTTACGTCGGCATCCGTCCGGAGGGTTTCGTGCTTGACAGCGGCGGTCCGCTGTGCTGTAATCTCAGCCGCGTGGAGGTTATGGGGCGCGACGTGAGTATAGTCTCCTCCCACGACGCCTCCGCGAATCCGACAATACGTTCCATTATTAACGCGGAAAGCGCGGTGGATTTTACGTCGGCGAACGTCAGATTCACCGTGAAACCCGACAAGGTGTTCTTATTCAGCAGAGAAACCGAAGACCGCATCTTTTTTGAGGTGTAGCTGATGGACAGGAGAAATAACAAGGGCTGGCTGTACCTTTTACCGGCGGTTCTCTTTCTGGGGTTCTTTATGGTATATCCCCTCGTGGATGTCTTTATATATTCCTTTGAGGAGGGGTATAATTCCGCGTCGCAGACGTTTTTCGGCGTCGGCTCGTATAACTACTCCTATGTTCTGCACGACCCGTATTTTTTGCAGGCCGTAAAGAACACTTTCATCCTGGTTATTATCACCGTTCCCGTTTCCACGGGGCTTGCGCTGCTGATCTCCGCGGGACTGAACTCGATTAAAGCGTTAAAGAAACTGTTCCAGACGGTATATTTTCTGCCGTATGTGACGAACACGCTCGCCGTCGGTCTGGTATTTATGATTCTGTTCAAAAAGACCGCGTATTCCGACGGGCTGATTAACCTGCTCATTAACTGGTTCGGCGGTGCGTCCGTTGATTTTATCGACGGGCCGTACTGGGCGAAAATGTTCGTCCTGTGCTTTTATACGATATGGATTGTACTGCCGTTTAAGGTCTTAATCCTGACGAGCGCGCTCGCGTCCGTGAATCCGCAATACTACGACGCGGCAAAGGTGGACGGCACCTCAAAGCTCCGCACCTTCGGGAAAATCACGCTTCCGATGATTTCCCCGATGATTTTCTATTTGATTATCACCGCCTTTATCGGCGCGTTCAAGGCGTACAGCGACGCTGTCGCATTATTCGGCACCGACCTGAACGCGGCGGAGATGAATACAATCGTCGGCTATATCTACGATATGCTCTACGGCAACAGCGGCGGCTACCCGTCCTACGCATCGGCTGCGGCAATCGTGCTGCTCGTCATCGTGCTGACGATAACGTGTATCAATTCGCTGATAAGCAAGAAGCATATTTATTATTAAAGGTCAAAAAAATGACAAAACACACCGGCTACTCTAAAATAAAAAAGTCCGCGAAAGCCCGCAAAACGGTCGGAAACGTTGTTATCTACACGTTGCTGACGCTTTGGGCTGTTATGGTGCTGTTCCCCTTTTACTGGATGCTGCTGTCCTCAGTGAAAAGCTACGGCTCCTACACTTCGGAATTTATACCGGCGTTTTTCACGCTGTCACCGACTATGGAGAACTACATATCCGCGTTTACAGCCGTGCCTCTCGCCGGATATTTTGTGAATACGCTCATCTTCACGGTCTCAACCACGGCGATAATGCTGGTTGTGACGGTTTTTGCGGCCTTTGCGTTCGCGCGGCTGAATTTCAAGGGGAAGAACGTCGCGTTTATGCTTTTTCTCGCGCTTATGATGATACCGAATGAGCTTGTAATCGTCACCAACTTTGTGACGATTACGACGCTCGATATGCGGAACACCTTCCTTGGGCTGATTCTGCCGTCCGTCACGTCGGTTTTTTACATCTATCTGCTGAAAGAGAACCTTGCGCAGATACCGGACGAGCTGTATTACGCCGCCAAGGTTGACGGCACCTCTGATTTGAAGTACCTGTTCAAGGTTATGCTGCCGATATGCAAGCCCACGATAATTACGATTGTGATTTTGAAAGTCATTGAGTGCTGGAACTCGTTTGTGTGGCCGCGGCTCATCACCGACGACGCGAATTATTTCCTCGTCTCAAACGGCATTCAGGAGATACGCGAAAGTGGATTCGGACGCGAGAATATTCCGGCGATGATGGCGGCGGTCGTGGTGATTTCCGTCCCGCTGATCGTGCTGTTTTTGATTTTCCGCAAGAAGGTAATGGCGGGCGTGTCGCGCGGGGGAACTAAGGGATGAGCAGAATGCGAAAGGCGGCGTCAGTACTCCTCGCTGTTGTTTTTGTCGCGGCGTTATTTGTGACTTCGGGGTGTCACGGCTCCCGCGGACAGCGCGAGTTTGAGCTGCCGGAGAGCTTTGACACGTCAAAAGATTATGAGATTACGTTCTGGGCGAAGAACGATACGAACAAGGCGCAGACGGATATATACAAGAGAGCGATTGCGGATTTTGAGGCACTTTATCCGAACATAAAGGTAGTCCTGCGCCTGTACACGGACTACGGCAAGATATATAACGACGTTATCACGAACCTCTCGACGGGTACGACGCCGAATGTCTGCATAACGTATCCCGACCATATCGCGACGTATAAGACGGGGACAAACGCGGTTGTCCCGCTGGATAATTTATTTTCCGATGATAAGTACGGCCTCGGCGGAAGCGAGGTCAAATTCGACGCGCCCACCCGTGCGGAAATTGTCCCGCGGTTTTTGGACGAGAGTATACTTGACGGACGCTACTACGCGATACCCTTTATGCGTTCGACAGAGGCGTGCTACGTGAACAAGACTTTTGTCGAGGCGTTGGGCTACACGCTGCCCGACGCGCTCACGTGGGATTTCATCTGGGAGGTTTCGGATGCGGCGATGGCAAAAGCCGAGGACGGCACGTTCCTTGTAAACGGTCAAAACGTAATGATACCGTTTATTTACAAGTCAACGGACAATATGATGATTCAGCAGCTGCGGCAAAAGGGCGCGGGATATGCGACCGCGGCGGGCGAAATACAGATGTTCAATGACACGACGACGGAGACGCTCTACACGATTGCCGAACACGTGAAAAACGGCGCGTTCTCGACGTTTAAGATTTCGAGCTACCCCGGCAATTTCCTGAACGCCGGTCAGTGCATATTCGCGATTGACTCCACAGCCGGCGCGACGTGGATGGGGACAGACGCGCCGCTCACCGATATTGCCGCCGATAAACTCGTAAGGTTTGAGACCGTCGTAATGCCGGTTCCGCAATACGATACAGGGAATCTGCAAATGATTTCGCAGGGACCGTCCGTCTGCATTTTCAACAAGGATAATCCGCAGGAGGTTCTGGCGTCGTGGCTGTTTGCCCAGTATCTGCTGACCGACGAGGTTCAGATTGCGTATTCCGAGACAGAGGGGTATGTGCCGGTCACGACAAAGGCGCGCAACTCGGACGCGTACCGCGACTACCTGTCCCGAATCGGCGAAAACAACACAACGTATTATTACGTAAAGATAAAAGCGTCTGAATTGTTGTTGAATAATATCGACAATACGTTTATCACGCCGCCGTTCAACGGCTCAATGTCTCTGCGCGACGCCGCCGGTCAGCTCATCGAAAACACGGTGAAATCCGTCAAGCGGAAAGAGAGCATCGACGCGGCATACATCGAGAAGTTATATGACGACGTGAGCGCGCTGTACCGGCTGGACCAGGTCGGTGCGCAGAGCGACCGCGCGGCCGGCGGAGACGATTTGGGCGAACTGCCCGAAACCGCGCGGATTCTGCTGTTATCTTTGGGCGGCGTGTGGATATTGATTGCGCTGTATGCGTTAGCGGCGGCTGTAAAAAGAAAATATCAAAAAAAGCGTCGTAATCCCTATTGACTTATTGCCATAAACAGGTATAATAAATAAGCGCACTAAAATAAACATATAACAAGGGGAATAGTAATGAAAAAGCTAATTGCAATCCTGCTCGCGCTCGCGTGTGTATTCGCATTCGCCGCCTGCGCCGCAAAAGAAGAGCCTGTTGACGAGGGAACCGCCGATCCGACGCCCCCCGCCGTCACCGAAGAGGCACCACCCGCCGAAACCGCGGACGAAACGGACGCGAAGTCCGAGGGCGTTCTGACCTACGCCGAATACGTCGCGGCGGAGCTTGAATCAGCCGTCGTAATCGAAGCGTATGTTCAGGCGACGCAGTCCTGGTGGGACAACAAAATCACCGTCTACACCCAGGACGAGGACGGCGCGTACTTCATCTACGAGCTGACCTGCTCCGAGGCCGACAGCGCGCTGCTCGTCCCCGGAACGAAAATCAGAGTCACCGGCTTCAAGACGGCCTGGTCCGGCGAGATTGAAATCGCTTCCGGCGCGACGTTTGAAATCCTCGACGGCAGCTACATCGCACCCGCGACGGACGTCACCGCTCTTCTCGGTAACGATGACGCTCTTATTGAGCATCAGAACGAGTTCGTGTCCTTCAAGGGTCTTACCGTTGAAGCGCAGGAGCTTGACGGCGCGGAGGTTGCGTTCCTGTACAACTGGGACGGTTCGGGTACGGACGGCAACGACCTGTACTTCAATGTCTCCCTCAACGGCGCGACCTACACCTTCACGGTTGAGTCGTATCTGACCGGCGCGGGTACCGACGTTTACGAAGCGGTCAAGGCCCTGAATGTCGGCGATGTAGTCGATTTAGAGGGTTTCCTGTACTGGTACAACGGCGTCAACCCGCACATCACAGCGGTAACTCCGGCAGTATAATTCGCACATTGAAAAGCTCCCGTGACAGCCGAAAGGCCGGTCACGGGAGCTTTTGCCTTATATATTCCGTTTTATCGAGCCGATTGCGTTCTTTTCCAGCCGCGACACCTGCGCCTGCGATATGCCGATTTCGTTCGCGACCTCCATCTGCGTCTTGCCGTAGTAGAAACGCAGGGCGAGGATATGCCGTTCGCGGTCGGTGAGGTTGTCGATTGCGTCGCCGAGGGCGATTTGTTCAAGCCAATACTCGTCCGTATTGTTGGTGTCGCGCACGGAATCAACGACGTAAACCGTGTCGCCGCCGTCGGAATACAGCGGCTCGTACAACGAGACAGGCTCAACAATAGCGTCGAGGGCCATCACGACCTCCTCGCGCGGGATTCCGAGCGCGGCGGAAAGCTCCTCCACCGTCGGCTCGCGCTGGGTCTCCGCTTGCAGCCGCTCTTTCATCTGCAACGCCTTATATGCCGTGTCGCGCATTCCGCGCGAGACGCGAATCGACGAATTGTCGCGCAGATAGCGGCGAATCTCGCCGATTATCATCGGCACGCCGTAGGTCGAAAACCGCAGACCGAGCGACGTGTCAAAATTGTCGATCGCTTTCATTAATCCGATGCAACCGACCTGAAAGAGGTCGTCCGCGTTCTCGCCGCGGTTCGTGAACCTCTGAATCACCGACAGCACGAGGCGCAGGTTGCCGTTAATAAGCTCCTCGCGCGCCGCCATATCGCCGGTCTTTACGCGCTCCAAGAGCGCGTTCGTCTCATCGTTTTT
Source organism: Oscillospiraceae bacterium (assembly GCA_031261745.1). Lineage (GTDB taxonomy): Bacteria > Bacillota > Clostridia > Oscillospirales > Oscillospiraceae > JAIRRO01. The sequence continues at coordinate 14,090 of JAISJC010000153.1, read as the reverse complement.
GAGGACTTTCAGCTTCGCCGTGTTTACGCCGCAGATTTCTACCTTGCCGCTTATCATACAAAAATCCTCCTGTGAAAATACTTCTGTCAGTATTTCCCCGGGAGGATTGTTGTATTCAGTTGTCGAAAAATTTATCCGAGTAATCCGAACTCATAGCGCGTGATTTGCTCGTAGGTTTCGCCGGGGCGGAGCGCGATACTCGGAAATTCGGGGCGGTTCGGCGCGTCGGGCGGGGATTGCGGCTCTAAGGCGATTCCCCAATAGCGCGAATATTCGACGCCGCCGTGACCGCGCGTCGGCGGTATGCCGTTGCCCGTGTAAATTTGCAGAGAATGCGCGTTCGTGTGGAGCGTGAGCGTGCGGCCCGTTGACGCGTCGGAGAGCGTCGCCGCGCGGCGGAGCGCGCGGGATTTGTCCCGCAGGACGAGGTTGTTGTCGTAGCCGCCGTAAGCGGTTTCGGCGATTCGCTCGCCGAGTTCGTGAGCCTCGCGGAAGTCGAGCGGCGTACCCGCGACGGGCAGAAACTCGCCGGTCGGAATCAGATTAAAGCCGCAGGGCGTGTACTCGTCCGCGTCGATTTGAAGCTCGTGCGCGAGGATATCGCGCGTGAAGCCCGACAGGTTCCAGTACGCGTGGTTCGTCATATTGACGACGGTTTCAGCGTCGGTCACGGCGCGGATTGCGAGCTGTAAACCGCCGTCGTCGAGCGTAAATTCCGCCGTGGTGTGCAGGTTTCCGGGATAGCCCATTTCGCCGTCCGCGCTGTCAATCGCGAACTCGACGCGGTCGTCCGTGTGCGAAACCACGTCCCAGACGCGGGTGCTGAGGCCGTTGGGGCCGCCGTGAATGTGGTTCGGCCCCTCGTTCGCGGGTAGCTCAAAGACCTTGCCGCCGAGCGTGAAGCGCGAGCCGCCGATGCGGTTCGCGACGCGGCCGATGGTCACGCCGAACGACATCGGGTTGTTCGCGGATTCCTCCGGCGTGTCGAAGCCCAGCGTAATCTCGCCGAGCGTTCCGGCGCGGTCGCGCGTCTTGACGGACATAATGCACGCGCCGAGGCTCGACAGCACGGCTTCAAGCCCCGACGGGCTTTTTATGGTAAAAAATTCTGCTGTTGACATAGCGTTACCTCCGATGTTTTTAGGATTATTTTACACTGTGGCGCGGCGATTGTCAATCACTGTTATGAACAGCAGGCGCGTCGGGCGGCAAAAACACACTTGACAAACGCGCGTCCGCTTGTTATATTAGAAGTGTAATTTCGACAAGTTAATATTGAGCATAAGTTCCCGCAAGGGACTAACAGGGAATCCGGTGCAAGTCCGGAACGAGGCCGTCACTGTGAACGGGAGCCTGCGTCAAACCACTGAAAGCAATCGCTTTTGGGAAGGGACGCGAGGCGTTGAACGAAGTCAGGAGACCTGCTTGTGCTTGTAAGGTTATGAATCGTCTGCGGCACCCGGATGAGTTCTTGTTTGTTTGCGTATTTTCCCGTGTTTGAGCGCGGGACAGGTATGCGGCGAACTTGAATGTACGTATGTACGGGGTGGCAGCTTTGCCGCCCCGTTTTTGCGTGCAAATAAAATTTTGGAGGTAACTCAATGAAACGCAAATCACTCTTCGCAGCCCTCGCGCTCTGCCTGCTGCTGTCCGCAGCCGGCTGCAACACCGCCGCGCCGGCGGAAACACCGTCGCCGTCCCCGACTCCGGCGCAAAACGAAACGGCAGAACCCGCAGAAACCCCGAAATCGCACTATCCCGTGGACATCATCACCTACAACTACGCCGGCGAGGAGGTCGCCACGACCTACGAAAAGGCACCGGAACGCGTTCTCGCGGTCTATCAGGGCAGCATTGAAACGCTGATTGTACTCGGCTTGGAGGACAGTGTTTTCGCGTCGTACGGCCTCGACAACGAGGTCAAGGACGAGTGGAAAGACGCCTTTTCACGGATGAATTATGACGAGTCCGTGTTTGCGCCGGACCGCGAAACCGTTATGACAATGCAGCCCGACCTGATTCTCAGCTGGGGTTCGCTGTTCGGCGAGAAAACTCTCGGCGACGTCGATTACTGGCACGCCAACGGCACCAACACCTACATAAACAGCAACACCCGCGCGGGCGGCGCGCGTATTCTGGAAAACGAATTCACAGACATTCTGAACATCGGAAAGATTTTTGACGTTGAAGACCGCGCGGAGGCGTTCTTGAACCAAATGCGCGCGGATATTGAAACGACACGCGCCGCCGTCGCGGCGGAGCCGACCGTTCCGACCGTCGCGATTCTGGGCTTCTATACCGACGGAATCCGCAACTTCGGCTTGGAGCTTGCGGGAGACATCGCGGGCAGCCTCGGCGTTGAAGTGATGCAATCCGCCGAACGCTATATCGGCAAGGAGGATTTGGTCGCCGCGAATCCCGACGTGATTTTCGTCGAATATATGCCGCGTCCGGACGGCGGCGGCGACGCCGTGCGCGACGAGCAGCTCGCGAAGCTGCTTGACGATCCGGCCCTCGCGAGCCTGTCGGCGGTGCAGAACGGCAAGGTGTACGCGATTATGCTCGGCGATATCTACGCGCCCGCGGTGCGAACCGGCGACGGCATACGCACGATTGCCGAGGGGCTGTTCCCCGGCATTTTCGGCTAAACATATGAATAGGAAGCTCTTCGGACGCATAGTGATACTCGTGCTTATCGCCGCGCTCTGCGTGTCGCTTTTGCTCGCCGTTACCGTCGGCTCGACGCACATTCCCGTCGCGCAGGTCTACGGCGTAATCGCGCACAAACTCGGTCTGTCGGACGCTGAACCGGAACGCGCAATCCGCGACGTGGTGTGGCTGATTCGTCTGCCGCGGCTCGTCCTCGCGATCGCCGTCGGCGCGGCACTGTCGGTCAGCGGAGCGGTAATGCAGGCGGTAGTCAGAAACCCGCTGGCGGAGCCGTACGCGCTCGGCGTGTCGTCCGGTGCGTATCTCGGCGCGTCGCTGGCACTGCTGATGGGGTTCGGGACCGCGCTCGGCGGGAACGCCGCGGGGATTATGGCCTTTGCGGGCGCGTTTGCCGTTTCGGTCGTCGTCGCGATGATTGCGGGCATAGGCGGGCGCGCCAACACGGTGCGCCTGCTGCTCGCCGGAATGGCGGTCAGCGCGGTATGCTCCGCGTTCTCAAACTTCATCATCTACCGGACGCGCAGCGCGGAGAGGGTTCAGTCCGTGACGCACTGGATGATGGGCGGCCTCGGTGCGGCGAAATGGGAGACAAACGCCGTTACGATCGCCGTCGTGCTGCTGTGCTTTCTGTTCTTTTGGAGCCGGTTCCGCAGCCTGAATCTGATGCTTCTGGGCGACGAAACGGCGGTCGCGCTGGGTACGGACTCGCGCCGCCGCCGGATAGTCTATATGCTCGTCAGCTCACTTATGGTCGGTTTCGCGGTGTTTTCGGCGGGTATGATAGGCTTCGTCGGGTTGCTGGTTCCGCACGTAATGCGGATGCTTTTCGGCAGTGACCACCGCAGGCTGCTCCCGCTATGCGCGCTTGGCGGCGCGATATTCCTCGTCTGGGCGGACGTACTCTGCCGCGTCGTAATCCCCGGCGCGGAGCTGCCGATCGGAATCCTCACCGCGATGATAGGCGCGCCGTTCTTCGTCTATCTTATGGCGAGCCGCAAATACAGCTTCGGAGGACAGTCGTGATGGAAATTGAAGCCCGTGAAATCCGCGTGCGGCTCGACGGAACGCAGATTCTGAACGGCACGTCAATTACGGTCGGGGAGGGGCGGTTCGTCGGACTTATCGGTCCGAACGGCAGCGGGAAAACCACGCTGTTAAAATGCATATACCGTGCGCTGAAACCGTCGGGCGGCGCGGTTTTCCTCGACGGAAAGGCGTTGAGCGCGTATTCCGTCAAAGAATCCGCGCGAAAGAGCGGCGTCGTCGCGCAGCACAGCGACGGCGGATTTGAGTTCACCGTTCTGGAAATGGTGATGCTCGGCCGCGCTCCGCACAAGCGCGCGCTTGAACGCGACAGTGCGCGGGACAACGAAATCGCGTTCGGCGCGCTGAACGCGGTAGGGCTGGCAAGCCTTGCGGCGCGGGAATTCGGCACACTGTCCGGCGGGGAGCGTCAGCTCGTCCTGCTCGCGCGCGCTCTCGCGCAGCAGACGCCGTGCCTGATCCTCGACGAGCCGACGAACCACCTCGACATCAACCGGCAATTGCAGCTGATGGGCATTGTAAAGGCGGCCGAACGCACGGTTGTCGCGGCGATTCACGACCTGAATATCGCGGCGGCGTACTGCGACGAGCTGTACGCGCTGTCGTGCGGAAGCGTCGTCGCGCACGGGTCGCCGGAGGAGGTCTTAACGCCCGAAATTATCCGCGAGATATACGGCGTCGGCGCGGAGCTGCTGCGCACCGGCGACAACAGATTACAAATCTCATTCTATCCGTTAAAGGAGACACTATGAAAAATATTGCAATTCTCACTTGCCGCAAGGCCGCCGACGTCTGTACGGGCGCGGCGTGTATGAAGGCGTTCAACGAAAAAACCGGTAGCTTTTCCGCATACGGGGAGCCGGCGCGGCTTGTCGCGTTTATGCAGTGCAACGGCTGCGGCAGCGACCCGACCGACGAAAATATGGCGAAGAAAATCGCGCGCCTTGAAAAAGACGGGGCGGACTGCGTGCATATCGGCATCTGTTCCGAGCCTTCGCCGGGCGTAGAGTGCGAGATAATTACGCAAATCGCGGGCATAATCGAGACCCGCGGGATAGCGGTGGTGCGCGGCACGCACGCATAAAGCGGTTTATCCTCCGTTTACATTCGCGTGGTATTATGCTATAATCAAGGGTAACGGAGGTGTGTGGGATGCCGAAGATAATGGTCGTTGACGATGACGAATATATCCGCGAACTTGTGGCGACGCTGCTGAAAAATGAGCGTTTCTCCGTCGTTGACGCGGTAAACGGGCGCGACGCCCTCACCAAAGCGGACGCCGAAAACCCCGACCTGTACATCATCGACGTGATGATGCCGCAGCTCGACGGGTTCGAGCTGTGTAAGCTCCTGCGGCAGTACTACGGCGACAGGCCGATTCTGATGCTGACCGCGAAGTCGGATATATCGCAGAAAGCCATCGGGTTTGAGCGCGGCACGGACGACTACCTCACTAAGCCGTTTGAGAGCGCGGAGCTGATTATGCGCGTTAAGGCACTTCTGCGGCGGTACAAAATCGAGTCGGCGCAGGTGATTTCCGTGGGAGCCGCAATCATAGACAGGGAGAGTTACAGCGTCACCACCGGCGGTGAAAAAACCGATATTCCGATGAAAGAGTTCGAGCTTCTCTGGAAGCTCGCGGCCTCCGCCGGCAGGACGCTCGCGCGTGACGCGATAATCGAGGACGTCTGGGGCTATGATTTCGAGGGGAACGAGCGGACGCTTGACGTGCATATAAACCGGCTGCGCGAGCGGTTCCCCGCGAATAAATGCGGGTTCAAAATCACGACAATCCGCGGCTTGGGATACCGTTTGGAGGTGCCGGAATGAAAAAACGCTACTTGCTGATTCCGCTTGCGGCGGCGGTGTGGGTTTTGGCGGTCTCCTGCGCGAGGCAGCACGGCAAGTTCGCGCTGTTTGACAACATTAACAACGCGATTGACAGAATCGCGCACGGGGACTTCAACGTGCGAATAGACGGCGGCGAACATCACCCCCTTTCGGAGCTGACGGAACGACTGAATAAAATGGCGCGCGAGCTCGGCACCGTGGAGCAACTGCGGCAGGATTTCGTGTCAAACGTGTCGCACGAGATTCAGTCGCCGCTGACGTCGATTACCGGCTTCGCCGCGCTGCTGAGAAACGGCGACCTGTCGCCGGAGCTGCGGACGCACTACCTCGAAATAATCGAAAGCGAGAGCAGGCGGCTGTCAAAACTCAGCGACAATCTGCTGAAACTGTCCTCGCTTGACGCGGACGCGGAGCCGCTGAAAAAAGCGGTGTTCCGATTGGACAAGCAACTTGAAAACGCCGTTCTGATGTCGGAGCCGCAGTGGACGGCGAAGAAGATTGAACTGTCGCTCGCGCTCGAAAAGGTCGAGATCAGCGGCGACGAGGAGCTGCTGACGCAGGTCTGGGTCAACCTGCTGCACAACGCGATAAAGTTCACGCCTGAGGGCGGCAAAATCGACATTTCGCTCACGCGGGACGGCGGGCGCGTCCGCGTTACCGTTGCGGATTCGGGAATCGGCATTGCGGAAGAGGATAGAATCCACCTGTTTGAACGCTTCTACAAGGCGGACAAGTCGCGCGACCGCGCGCTCGGCGGCAACGGTCTCGGTCTGTCGCTCGTGAAGAAAATCACCGAGCTTCACGGCGGGAATATCGAGCTTGAATCCGAGGTCGGAAAAGGGACGGCGTTCAGAGTTTTTTTACCCGTTTAAGTTGCGTTTACATTATAATTTTACCTCCGTTTGATTTGATGCCCTAATCAGGCTGTCAAATCAAACGGAGGTTTTAATTATGTCGGTGGGAGTATATCTGTTAGTTGCCGATTCGCTTCGCCCACGCCGCCGCGTCGTCCAGATCCTTTTGGTCAGGATGACCTTTTTGCAGGCCCTTGAACTCGCCGTAGCAGTGGAAATTCTCGGCGCAGACCTCAATCGCTTTTGTCCGGAAATGTTTCAGCATCCGCTTGTTTCCGAAAGTCATAAGCGCGGACGTCCCGAAAAGCGCGGCGCGCTTGACGGTCGGCGGAAGCTCCGCAATGTACTTCACGAGGTCGGGGTCAATGTTGCAGCCGTAAATCATATACAGCGCGCCGCCGAGGAAGAGCAAATCCGTGTCCGGCGAAACCGGAACGGTAATCGGCTCCGCCTTGACCCCAAGTGCATTTGCGATTGCGTCGGCGACCTTTGCCGTGTGGCCGGTTTTCGACTGATAACGTACTGCGATATTCATTGCGATACCTCCTTAATATTAACTTGGGCGGGTATTTTCACTAAACGCGCTTGGCGTCGATTTTGTTTTGGAGGTAGTCGGAGGTCGCGTGCCTGTCTGTCAGCTTTGCCGACGCAATGGGTTTCAGCAACGCCGCCGTCAACGTCGGGACAGGTTCGCCGGTTACTTCGGGGGCGATGTCGCGCCCGAATATGCGCGCAAGCTCCTGCGCGATTTGACGGTTCGTCGGAACCTTGTCGTCGAGCAAACTGCCGCGCACGGGAAGAATCCGACCCTCGGTGTTCGTGAACGTGCCGTTCGTCTGCTGCGCGCCCGTGCCGGGGATAACCACATCGGCGGTCAGAGCAGTTTTTGTCAGGTGCGTGTCGCAGACCGCGAGGAAATCCAGCTCCGGCAAAGTCTCCGGGTCCTCGCCGAATATCAGAAGCGACTTGACGCCCGCGAGGGCTTCCGCGCCGGAGGTTATGCCGAGGTCGAGCAGACCGCGGCTGTTGTTCTTCGCGAAAACCTGTAAAATCCCGTCGCTCGGTGAGTCGATGTGACCCGACACGAGCGCGAGCTGCGCGAGCGTCGCCGCGCACTCCGGCGACACGACGCTGCGCTGGAACACGAGCATCGCATTTTTCACCGCGGAATACCGCGCCGCGAGATTCTTTGCCGTATCGGACGGAATTGCGTCCGCAAGACCCGCTTTCAGCGCGTCGAAGCCTGCGGCGGGTGAGGTTTTGCCGGAACTTATCAGCGCGGCGAGTGTTCCGCGCAGAAGCTCCGTACTGTCCTCCGTGTTGATGATTTCGCTTGCGTAGCCGAAGTCGCCGTAACCCTCAAACGGGTTGATCAGCACGACCTCCGCGCCGGCTTTCGCCGCGTGGCGCAGTTTCAGCCCGACGACGGGGTTCTCGGCGGGGTCAAAGCCGACGGCGATGATAAGTTCCGTGCCGAGCAGTTCTTCAATCTTGTTCGGAGAGCGCGCGCCGCCGAGAACGGTTTCGATGCCGTCCGGCACGTTGTCGAACGAGAACAGCTTCGCGCCGACGGCGTCCGCGAGGGACCGCACGGCGTAAATCTCTTCATTCGTGAAGCGCGGTGAGACGGCGATTGCCGCCGCGCCCGACCGCAAACCCTCAGCCGCGCGCTTAATCGCGTCGTTGAAATCCGTCTCGACCGGCGTACCGTTGTTCAGTATGCGGGGAGCGGTGAGCCTGTCCTCGCCCGTCGCCTCGTTAAACCCGAAGCGGCCGCGGTGGCACAGCAAGCCGCCGTTCACAATGCCGTCGTTGTCCGGCAAAGCCCTGACGAGCAGCTTGCCGTGGGATTCCACGGAAATTGAGCAGCCGACGGAGCAGTACGCGCACGTTGTCTTGGTGGAAACCGTCTCCAACGGGACGGATTTTTTCATCGGAAGTTTTTCCTGCAACGCGCCCGTCGGGCAGACGGAGACGCACATACCGCAGGAGACGCAACCCGCGTCCTGCAACGGTCTGCCGAGTGCGGGGCGCACAACGGCGTCAAATCCGCGCTCCGTGAGTCCGAGCGCGCCGACACCGATGACCTCGTCGCACACGCGCACGCACAGTCCGCACAGTATGCACTTGTTCGGGTCGCGCGTAATAAACGGGTGGTCGTCGTAATACTCCGGCGCGTTCTTCTCGCCCGCGAAACGCTCCGGCAGGACGGAATATTCACGCGCGCAGCTGACAAGCGTGCAGTCAAAATAGTCGCCGCAGCCGCATTCGAGGCAGCGCGAGGCCTCGCTCTGCGCCGCTTCGGGCGTGAGAGACTCGTAAATTTCGAGGAAATTCCCGCGGCGAATCTCGGTGGGAACGGTCACCTGCGCGGCGCGGAACTGCCGCTCGCGGTCCTCAATCGTCTTTTCGGTCACGTCGTCGCGCTCGTGGACGTACGGCTTTTTGTAACCGACAGTCTCGCCGCGCAGATATGAGTCTATCACCGACGAGGATTTCTCCGCGTCGGCTATCGCCTCAATGGCGATTGAAATCTTATCGTTGCCGCAGTCTCCGCCGGCGAAAACGCCGGGAATCGCGGTCATAAACGTCGACGCGTCGTAGGCGACGCCTTTTTTGCGGGTGAGGTCGATGCCGTCAATGCCGTCGGCATTCACGGACTGACCCGTCGCGAGGATTACGGTGTCTATTTCCAGCGTCTCGGTCTCGCCCTCTATCGGTACGGGCGCGCGGCGGCCCGATTTGTCCGGCTCGCCCAAACGCATAACCTGTAAAACTACGCGCGCGGCGCGTCCGTCCGCACCGGCGAGAATCTCCAACGGGTTTGTGAGGTTCTTGAATACGACGCCCTCCTCCTCCGCTTCCTCGATTTCGATAGCGTCGGCGGGCATTTCGTCCTTTGTGCGGCGGTAGATGTTGTATACCGTATCCGCACCGAGGCGGACGGCGGTGCGGCACGCGTCCATAGCCGTGTTGCCGCCGCCGACGACGGCGACGCGACGGCCGATTTTTTCCGGTTCGCCGCGCACGACAGAGCGCAGAAAGTCGATGCCGCCGAGGACGCCGGGCAAGTCCTCACCTGCGGCACCCGTACCCGTAGACACCCACGCGCCTATGCCGAGGCACACCGCGTCAAACTTTTTGCGGATATCGTCAAACGCGATGTCCGTACCGACGCGCGTGTCCGTGACGACCGTCACGCCCATCTTCGCAATGAGGTCAATCTCCGCATCCAAAACCGCCTTGGGCAGGCGATATTCGGGAATACCGTAGCGCAGCATACCGCCGAGCTTCGGCATAGCGTCGATAATCGTAACCGCGTGACCGAGACGGCGCAGGAAGTACGCGACGGAAATTCCGTAGGGGCCGCCGCCGATGACGGCGACGCGCTTGCCCGTGTCCGCCGCGACATCGGGAGTATACGGGGCGTCGCCCGCGAGGTCGAGATCGCCCGCGAATCGCTTTAACTGCGCGATAGATATGGGGTCCTCGACTAAACCGCGGCGGCACGCCGCCTCGCACAGGTGCGGACACACGCGCCCGATGGACGCCGGAAGCGGTATTTTGTCCTTTATCAGGCGGATTGCGGCCTCGTTCTCGCCGTTGGCGATGAGTCCGACGTACCCCTGACAGTCCGTGCCGGCGGGGCAGTTGAGCGCGCAGGGACCGCGGCAGTCGCCGGTGTGGTTCGACAGCAACAGCTCTAAATTGGTGCGGCGGGACTCGCGCACACGCGGCGTGTCCGTATGGACCGTCATATTGTCGGAAATTTCCGTGGCGCAGGCCTTGACGAGCTTTGCGTTGCCCTCAACCTCGACGACGCACAGTCCGCACGCGCCGTAAATCTCCGTCCGGTCGTCGTAGCACAGCGTCGGGATTCTTATCCCGTTCTCGCGTGCCACGTTCAGTATCGTCTGTCCGGGCTGCGCGGTCAACTCGCGCCCGTCGATATTCAAAGTAAATGTTTTCATATGCAAACCCTCCTAATCGCGAGTAATCGCGCTGAATTTGCAGGAGGATTCACACTTCCCGCATTTTATGCACTTCTCGGCGTCAATGACGTGCTGTTCCTTCGGCTTGCCGCTGATTGCCTCCACGGGACAGTTCTTGGCGCACATCGTACAGCCGACGCACTTGTCGGTAATCTCAAACGTCAGCAGCGCGCGGCAGGAGTGCGCCGTGCAGTGCTTGTTGTGTATATGATCCTCAAATTCGTTGCGGAAATACCGAATCGTCGTCAGAACGGGGTTCGGCGCGGTCTGTCCGAGGCCGCACATACTGCCGTCCTTGATTTTCTGCGCCAGCTCTTCCAACAGTTCAATGTCGCCGTCGCGACCCTCGCCCGCGGTAATGCGTTCGAGGATTTCAAGCATACGCTTCGTGCCTACGCGGCAATAGTTGCACTTGCCGCAGGACTCGTTGCGCGTGAAGTCGAGGAAGTAACGCGCCATATCCACCATACACGTCGTCTCGTCCATAACGATCATACCGCCGGAGCCGACGATTGCGCCTGTTTTCGTAATGTTCTCGTAGTCCACGGGCGTGTCGATAAGCTCCGCGGGGATACAGCCGCCCGACGGGCCGCCCATCTGCACGGCCTTAAATTCCTTGTCGTTCTTAATTCCGCCGCCGATGCCGAAGATAACGTCGCGCAGCGGCTGACCCATTGGAACCTCGACGAGTCCGCCTTTTTTGATTTTCCCCGCGAGTGCGAAAACCTTTGTACCCGCGCTCTTCTCCGTGCCTATCGCGGCAAACGCCGCGCCGCCGCGCTCTATTATCCACGGGACATTCGCGAATGTCTCGACGTTGTTGATATTCGTCGGTTTTTGCCAAAAGCCTTTTTGCGCCGGGAACGGCGGCTTTAACCGCGGCATTCCGCGCTCGCCTTCAAGCGACGCGATAAGTGCCGTCTCCTCGCCGCAGACGAACGCGCCCGCGCCCGCCTTAATGCGGATGTCGAAGTTCGTCGCCGTGCCGAATATGCCTTTGCCCAGGTAGCCGCGCTCGCGCGCCTGCTCCAACGCGAGTTCCAGCCGCTTAATAGCCAGCGGATATTCCGCGCGGACGTAAATCACGCCCTCGGTCGCGCCGATCGCGTATCCGCCGATAAGCATACCCTCTAATAACGAATGCGGGTCGCCTTCCAGAACGGAGCGGTCCATAAACGCGCCGGGGTCGCCCTCGTCCGCGTTGCACACCATAAATTTCTCGTCGGCGTCATTCTTCGCCGCCGCGTCCCACTTGAACCAGGTCGGGAAGCCCGCGCCGCCGCGGCCGCGCAGACCGGAGACCTTAATCTCGTCGATGACCTGCTCGGACGTCATTGACGTCAGCACCTTTTCGGCGGGTTTGTAGCCGCCGACGGCGATATATGCGTCAATGCTCTCAGGGTTAATAATGCCCGCGTTGCGCAGCACGATGCGGTTCTGATGCGACAGAAACTCACCGTCAACTTCGGAAATTAACAGCTCGTCCGCTATCTCGCCGGCTTTCAGGTGCCGCTCGACAATCGCGGAGGCGTTCTCCGCCTGAACCTTAACGTAGCGCGCTTGCAGCCCGTCCGCGCCGTAAACATCCACAATGGGTTCAAGGTAGCAGTTGCCGACGCAGCCCGTGATTTCGACGGGAATATTCAGCCCGAAGTCCGCGATGAGCTGTTCGAGTGCCGCCGTCGTTTTTTTCGCGCCGGAGGCGACGCCGCAGCTGCCCTGTCCGACCACGACTCTTGTAGCTGTCATACCGCCACCGCCGTTTCCCGCGCGCGTATGTCGTTGAGTATCGCGCGAACTTTATCCTTTGTGAGGTTGCCGAATGTCTCCTCGCCGTCCGTGCCGCGAATCATCATCACGGGCGCGAGCGAACAGCAGCCGAGGCACGCGACATTGTTCAGCGTAAACACACCGTCCTCCGTCGTCTCCCCGTCGCGCACGCCGAGAAGGTCGATGACGCTCTCCTCGATATCGTCCGCGCCGTTGACGTGACAGGCCGTACCCTTACAGAGCATAATCAGGTTCTTGCCGATCGGATTCAAACGGAACTGCGCGTAAAACGTCGCGACGCCGAAAATCTTAGCCGGCTTCGTACCCGTGCGCAAGGCGATATAATCTATCGTCTCCTCTGCGAGATACCCGTAAATATCCTGCGCTTTTTGTAAAATCGTAATGAGACTTCCGCGCACGCCGACATACCCGTCAAGAACGGGATCGAGTGCGGAGAAGTCGGCGCGCTGTTTCAGCGCGCCGCAATTTTCACACATATGGACACCCCCGATAATTCAATCATTTGCGTATACGTATAGTATATAAGTATACCAGACTTTCATCGACCACACAAGAGCGTTTTTTTTATTATCAAGTGATTTTTTTTAATTATCAATCAGTTTTAATTATTTTCAGGTGGTTCCTAAGCACTGTAATGCTCGCGGGAACGGATGTAAAGCTCCTCGCGGAACACCCGCGGAAGCGACATATTGCTGTAAAAATTGAGCATCGACGGCTTTTTCGCGTCGCAGAATTTGTCCGCGAAATCCACGGCGGCGGCGCGCAGCTCGTCCTCGGACGCGGCGGGGGAAACGGACGGGTCGGTTGCGATGCCGATGATGAGCTTGTCGCCGAACGCATCATAAAGTTTGGTGAAATCATTTATCTCCAACTGACCGCTCCAAGAATCCCAGCCGGCGGCGATTATGTTCGGAATCTGCTTGAAAAGCTGGCCGCAGCTGTGCAGATCGCAGAACTTGCCCTTGGAATGCAGGTGGTCGGTGACCCTTTTCATATATGGTACAATCATCTCGGTGACGATGGCGGGGGAGAAAAACGTGTCCTTCTGCGAACCCCAGTCGTCGTGGACGCAAAAGCCGTCGATTTGCGGGAAATATTCGAGGTATTTGTCGATAATCCTGATATACAGGTCGGACAGCTTGTCAAACAGGGCCTTAACAGCGTCGGTCTGATCCTCGTCAACCATCGCCATAATGGCGGGTTCAAAATCCATAAAGGAGATCAGCCGCTCATACCAGCCCGTAAACAGGTAGCTGATGACATAATTGTCCGTGGCGAGGTACTGCTCGTTTTCTTTCGCGGCTCCCGCCCAGTCCCACGAGTCGATATCCGGCCAGACGACCTTGTCGTACCACTCGTTGGCGTCCGCGAGGAACGGCGTACCGGGGCGGACGGTCGAACCGCCGACCTGCGCGACGTATTCCCATTCGATTCCGAAAATATCCTTGCCGCCGGCGGCCGCCAGCCGTCCGGGACCGTCGGAAACGAGAGCCTTGACGATGTTGTCGGGATTAATCCGCGGGTTAAACATCTTCTGCTCCATACCGGTAATCTGCCAGACGGCCTCGCGCTTGTACATCGCGATAACCGCCTCCCTCGGCGTCACCGGAAAACTGTATACGGAAATGGTCGGCGCGCCGGGAAAACTGGAAATTTCAGATACTATGTTCAATTCTTTCGGATCAAACTTCGGCACTGACATATTTTTACCCTCCTGATAGTTCTTATTATTTTAATTATACGGGATAAGCGGCTCTTTGTCTATACGCTATTTCGCCGCCCAGTCGCGGCAGGTGCTTACGGTCAGCTGCGGGTTGATTGCCCAGGCGTCCGCGCCGACGAACTCGCACGCCTCCTGCGTGACGGGATTTCCGCCGATTATTATGTG
>JAISJC010000136.1 GCA_031261745.1 Oscillospiraceae bacterium | reverse complement strand
GCGCCGCCGCGCAGGCGGATTGACGAGCGCGTCTTGTAGTCGTAGGCGTACATTACCTTCGTCTTGTCGTCGCGGAACGGCGCGCCCGCGAATTCGTCCTCCTCGTCGCGGAAGTGCAGCCCAAGTTTTTCCATTTCGAGCAGGTTCTCCCACGAGCCTTTCATATGTATGTACGACCTGTGGTCGCGCCGCGGCATAAAGTAATTCTCCTCGTGCGGCAGCTCCATAATTTCCTCCGGCGTAATCGCGCAGTCGGGGTTGGAGTAACAGTCCAAATAGTGGTCCAGTCCGCTGCCGCCGCTGCCGCTGATGTCAACGGGCGACTTATCGACGACCGCGACCTTTACGCCGCGCCGCGCCGCCCTGAGTCCCGCCATCGCGCCGGCGACGCCCGCTCCGATGATGAGAACGTCCGTCTCAATGCGGTTCTCGACCTCATATTTTACGGGATACGGCCATTTCGCCGGCGCGCTGCCGTAGTTAATCTGTTCAGCCATAGGTCCGCCTCCTTTTTTGCTTTTCGCTAAATCTCTCTGCAAATCTCAAACGCCGAGCGCGTCGCGTCGCGGATGTCGCCGACGTCCGTGCAGTCGCCGACGAAGAACACCTCCGTGGCGGGCGCGGCGGTGCGGAACGTCCTCGCAACGTCGAGCTGCGGCGACATTCCCGCCGCGAGCAGGACGTAGTTCCCCTGAATGGCTATATCGTTGATGCCCTCCGCAACATCATCATAAATAACCAGATTTTCGAGGACCTGTTTCAGCCTCGCGTTGTAGGTCACCGTCACCTTGTATTCGTCGAGCCATTCGAGGATTTTGTCGCCTCCGCCGAGGCCGCTCATATCCATTCCGAGGCCGTGAGTCGCCGCCATTTCCAGCACGGTGACGTCTTTCCCCGCTTTTCCGAGCTCCACCGCGCATTCGAGTCCCACGGGACCCGCGCCGATTATGACGATGTGCGCGCCCTCATAAAAGTCCGCGGGCAGCCCGTCGGGAGCCCAGGACGCGCGCTCAATCCCCGGAATATTCAGCGCGAGCGGCTTCGCCCCTATCGCGACGACGAGCGCGTCATAGTTTTCGAGCTTGATTATTTCCGGCGTCGCCTCCGTATTCGTGAGGATTCTCGCGCCGGAGTGCGCCGCGAAGCCGCGCAGATAGCCGAGATATTCGCGGATATCGTCCTTGAAGAACGGCAGAGCCGCCTTCGTGACCTGTCCGCCGATTTCCGGTTCCTTCTCATAGAGCGTCACGTCGTGACCGCGCTCGATGAGCGTTTTCAACGCCTGAATCCCAGCGGGGCCGCCGCCGATTACGGCGACTTTTTTCGCTTTCGGGGCTTTCGGCACTTTCAGCTCCGGATATTCGCCCGTGTGGCTCGCCATCGGGTTGACGGCGCAGGGACCGACAAAGTTTCCGTGCTTGTCAATTTTCAGGCACTGGCAGCGCAGGCACGGCGTGTGTTCCCACTCGTGTCCCGTCGCGTACTTGCGCGGCATCTCCGGGTCGGCAATCAGCGCGCGCATAAAGCTCACGAAATCCGCCTTGCCGCTCGCGATTATCTCCTCCGCCTGCGCGGGATTTTTGATGCCGCCGACGACGTTAATCAGTAAATCCGGATATTTCGCCTTGATTATGCCCGCGCGCTCGACGTTCATCATCTGCGGATAGCTGTACGGCGGAACCATCGGACGCATACGCTCCGGCTTGCCCTGCGTGTCGTGCAGGCCGCCGCTGACGAACAGAATGTCGATTTTATCCTTGATAAAGCCGACGAATTCCAGTATCTCCGGGAAGTGCGCGAAGCCCTCCTCGTGTTCCTCGGAGGACATACGGTACTCGATTACAACGTCCTCGCCGATTGCGGCGCGAACCGCGTCCAGCACTTCGCACGCGAAGCGCGAGCGGTTCTCTACGGAGCCGCCGTACTCGTCCGTGCGCTTATTGAAGTACGGGCTTAAAAACTGCGCGAGCAGATTGCCGTGCGCGCCGTGGAACTGGACGGTTTTCATTCCCGCCTTGGCGCAGCGTCCCGCCGCGTCGGCGAACTTTTTGACGGTCTCGGCGATTTTTTCCTTGCTCATCTCGTGGCAGGGAATCGGCTCGCGGTTGCCCTGCTTCGCGCGGACAAGCTCCGCCTCGGTGATAATCGCGCTCGGTCCCCAGCCCGTCGCGCCGGCTATCGTGCCGTCAAGGTTGCCCTGCAACGCGCCGTGGGGGTTGATTTCGAGCTGTCCGATTGTGCCGTACTTCGCGCACATCTCCGCGAACATCGAGAGGCTGCGGATTATGCCGTCACTCGCCAGATTGACCTGCTCCGGCTCGTCGTAGCATTCCGTCGTGTCGATTGAACAGTTGCCGACCGTGACGACCGCCGCGCCGCCCATCACCTGCGGACGGAAATAGTCGAGCGTACGCTGCGTGAGGTGGCCGTTCGCGTCGCCCGTCCCGCCCGCGCCCGGCGTGGACTGACAGAGGCGGTTTTTGTAGTACGCCCCGCGAACCTGAATCGGCGCAAAAACGTGCGGATACTTGCAAGTTGCGTTACTCATTTTTTCTGCTCCTTTATTTAGTTATGATTTTGCCATATTGTACAATATTTTTACCGATTAGTCAAGAAGATTGTATACGATTGACAAATGTTGCGGCGTGTGCTAATATATACAAAAAACCAAATCGGAGGGCATCATTATGGGAAAATCCAAGGTCTATTTAGTTTCGACGGACAACCGCGCGGACGGCGCGCGCCGCGCGCTGAACTACGTCGGGTCGCCCGACTGGGCGGGAAAAACGGTCTA
>JAISJC010000113.1 GCA_031261745.1 Oscillospiraceae bacterium | reverse complement strand
GCGACCAAATCCTTGTTCACCTTGCCGCACAGCACGGACTGGACGACCTCCATCGTTTCGCGGTCGGTGTAGCGCAGACCGTTGACGAATTTCGGCTCCTTGCCGAGCTTTTTCAGCGTTTCGTTAATCTCCGGACCGCCGCCGTGGACGAGGACGACGGGAATCCCGACGAGCCGCAGGAGGATAAGGTCCTCCATAACGGCGTCGAAAAGCTCCGGCGAAATCATCGCGTTGCCGCCGTATTTGACGACGACGACCTTGCCGTAAAACTCCTGAATGTACGGCAACGCCTCGACAAGAATTTTTGCTCTTTCGTTATTGTCCGACAATAAAATCACACTCCCAATTCTTCATAAATCTCTGCAATCACCGGGCCTTTGCCCTCAATATACGCATCAATGTCGTGCGGATGCCGCGCCGCCATTTCGCGCTTTATCGCGCCGTACCGCTCCCGCGCGTCCGCGTTTTCGCGCAGATAATCCCGCAGGGCGAGGTGCCGCCGCAGCTCCGCCGCGCCCTCGGCGCAGACGTATAGGTGGTGCTGCATTAAATGCGGTTTATCCGCGTAGCCGAACGCCTCGCGCCCCGCAATTCCGAGGTCGCCCTCGTGTTCGTAGCCGCCCGCCGCGAGCAAAGCGCGCGCTTTTTCAAAATCTCCGCCGCTAATCACAACGTCAATATCAATAATCGGCTTCGCCCACAGTCCCTCGACGGCGGTGCTGCCGACGTGTTCAACCGCGAGCGCGGTTTCGCCGAGCAGCGCAGACAGCTCCGAGCGGATTTTCTCAAATTCCGCCGCCCATTCGGGATTATAAGGATCGACGGTTATCGTCCTTCGCCCTGAGTTAGTAACATAGCGAAGTACAACGCCGAGCCAATCGTGCAGTCCGTGCGCAAGCGCGAGTGATAACACCGTGCAGCTCTTAAAATTCAGCATTATCGTCGCGTAAAACGCGCCAATCAGCGCGGCGGCAAAAACCTGAATCCAACTGTGTCCGTTCGGGTAGTGCCAAAGGCCGAACAGCGCGGACGAAATGCCGACCGCCCAAATTCCCGAACCCGTGAGCGTCTGAAACTGCCCGAAAAAGTAGCCGCGAAACACTATTTCCTCGCCGAGTCCGACGAATACAATCAGATAAATCAACTGCGGCACAATCTCCCCGCGCTCCACCAGCGCGGAACCGTACATATCCGACAGTTTAATTCCGAGCGGTTTTCCGACCACCGTCAAAGCAAGAATCAGCGCGGCGAACACCGCAACGCCGGTGAGAAGCTGACGCGGGACATTCTCGGCGGTGAACATTCCCGCGAGCGTCCCCGACGCGCCCGCTGTAATCGTTACAAGCAGCACCGGATACGCAACCGCCAGCGGCAACCGCAATTTTCCGGTCACGCGCCGTATAATAACGGCATATCCCCAAGTGAAACCGAACAGCGCGGCGGCGGAAATCAGCGTCGCCGCCCACCCGCTCACGTCCGGTAATCCCCATTGATTTTGATGTAGTCGTAGGTGATGTCGCAGCCCCAGCAGGTGCATTCCGCGTTGCCGCCCTCGTGCAGGTCAATCAGCACTTCGATGTCGTGCTCCGTGAGGATTTTTTTCGCAAGCCCCTCGTCGAAGTCCAGCCCACGCCCGCTCCTGCAAACGTCTATGGCTCCGGCGGCGGATTTGAACGTCACGTCAACGGCGTCGGGGTCAAATTCCTCGCCCGAATAGCCCATTGCGCACAGCACGCGGCCCCAGTTCGCGTCCGCGCCGAAAATCGCGGACTTGAACAGTGTCGAGGAGATGACGGACTTTGCAATCGTTTCCGCTTTTTGCTCCGTTTCGGCGTTTGATACGGTGCAGGTTATGAGGTGCTTCGCGCCCTCACCGTCCGACGCCATTTCCGTCGCGAGCTTCACGCACAGAGCGCGCAGCGCGTCGGCGAACGCGTTGAAGTCCGCGCCCCCTGACGTGATTTCCGCGTTGCCCGCCGCGCCGTTCGCGAGGACGATGCACATATCGTTCGTGGAGGTGTCGCCGTCCACGGAAATGCGGTTAAAGCTCTCGCGCGTCGCGGATTTGAGCGCGGCGTCGAGCATTTCACGCGATATCGCCGCGTCCGTCGTGATGAACGCGAGCATTGTACCCATATTCGGGTGAATCATTCCGCTGCCCTTTGCGATTCCGCCGATTTTTACGGTTTTGCCGCCGGCGGTGAACTCGACGGCGACCTCTTTCTGCACGGTGTCCGTCGTCATTATCGCGGCTGCCGCGTCGGCGGAGCCGTCGGGCGAGAGTTGCTTTACGAGCGTCGGAATGCCGCCCTCTATAACCTCGACGCGCAGCCGCTGACCGATTACGCCCGTGGACGCGACAAGCACGTCGCCCGGCGCGATGCCGAGCGCGTCCGCCGCCGCCTTACACATACGGATCGCGTTTTCCTCGCCCTCCGGCGCGCACGCGTTCGCGTTGCCGCTGTTCGCTATAATCGCGCGGGCGGTTCCGCTTTTGAGGTGTTCGCGCGTCACCAAAAGCGGCGACGCTTTTACGACGTTTTTGGTGTAGACCGCCGCGGCGGCGCAGTCGCGGTCCGCGACAATCAGCGCGACGTCCTTTTTATTGAGGTTGTTCGTCTTAACCCCGACGTGAACGCCTGAGGCCGTAAAGCCCTGCGCGGCAGTCACGCCGCCCGAAATAAATTTAATCATAGTGATGTATCCTCCGATAATCCAAGCATTATATTCATATTTTGTACCGCCGCGCCGCTGGCCCCCTTGCCGAGGTTGTCGAAGCGCGCCGTGACGATTTTTGCCTCCGCGTCGCCGCTGACGGTCAGGCGCAGATTGTTCGTGCCGACGCCGTAGTCGGCGTAAATTGTGCCGCCGCCAAGCTCGCTGTCAACGGAAACGAACCGCGAGCCGTGGTACCAGTCCGCGAGCGCGGATAGCAGCACTTCCGGTTTCAGCCCGCCGAGAACCGCGCCGGGAAACATCACCGTCGTCGCCATTCCCGCGTAGTAGTCATCCACGACGGGGCAGAACACGGGCTTGCGCGTCAGTCCGGGTATTGCCGTCATCTCCGCGAGGTGCTTGTGCGCCTGCGCCACTCCGTAAATCCCCGGCGTTTCGAGCGCGGGCGTTTTGGCGGTCTCGTAGTCCGCAATCATCGCCTTGCCGCCGCCCGAATAGCCCGTGAGCGAAAAGCAGGTCAGTCCCGCGCAGTCGGGCGCGAGCAGACCGAGCTTGACGAGCGGATAGACGATTGAGATAAATCCCGTCGCGTGACACCCCGGATTCGCGACGCGCTTCGATTTTGCGATTGCGGCGCGGTGCGCGTCCGAAAGCTCCGGAAAGCCGTAGTCCCAAGCGGTGTTGACGCGGTGCGCCGTGGACGCGTCGATGACGCGCGTCGCGTCGTTCTCAATCAGGCTCACGGCCTCGACCGCCGCCGCGTCGGGCAGGCAGAGGAACACGATATCTGCGGCGTTAATCAGCCGCTTGCGCTCGTCCGTGTCCTTGCGCTTCGCGTCGTCAATGAGCAAAAGCTCAATATCGGCGCGCTTGCCGAGCCGCTCATATATTTGCAGGCCCGTCGTTCCGGCGGAGCCGTCGATGTAGATTTTTGGTTTCATCACTTTTCACCCTTAATTTTCCGTTATTTCATTGTATGCCTTCCGCAACGTACCAAACGCGGTGCTTTTCCGCGTCCGACGGCAGAATACTTGACGGCGCGAGCGGTTTTT
>JAISJC010000057.1 GCA_031261745.1 Oscillospiraceae bacterium | reverse complement strand
GTGGAGGAATGCGCCTCGTCAATCAGCACCGCGAATGTCTTGTCTTTTAGCGAACCGAGCAGGCTGTTCTCAATGATATAAAAGAATTTATGCACGGTAGTGACGATAATCTTCGTGTTGCCGCGCAAGGCAACGGCGAGGTCGTTAGAATCGCATTTTTCGTCCATAACCTTAAGCTGGCCGCTCTTGTGGTCAATGCCTTTTATCGCCTCCTGCAACTGCTGGTCAACGATGATGCGGTCAGTGATAACGATGATGTTGCTGAAAATATTCTCGTCATTCGCATCGTGGAGTGAGGCGAGGATATGCGTCAGCCACGCTATGGTGTTCGTCTTGCCGCTGCCCGCCGAATGCTCAATCAGGTAGTTTTGGCTCGTGCGGTTGACTCGGATGTCCGCCGTTAACTTTTCAACCGCTCGGAGTTGGTGATAGCGCGGGAAGATGACAGTTTCCTTTTGCGTGACCTTGCCGGTGTCCGCATTTTTCGTGCGCTTTTTCTCTATGAATATAAACCGCTCGATGAGCAGGATAATTTTCTCTTTTGTCCAGATGTTCTCCCACATATAGGAGACATTGATTCCGTTCTCGTTATGGGGGTTGCCCTTGCCGATAGAGTACGGCTTGTCAGCCGCTTTCTGCGTTCCAATATTAAACGGCATAAAAAATGAGTTTGCGCCCTTCAGAGAGGTACAGAAATAAACCTCATCCAAGTCCATCGCAAACGACGCCAACACACCGCTCTTGAATCGGAATAGGCGCGTGTTGTGGTCGCGCTCGTGTTTGTATTGATTGATGGCGTTTTCGTAGTTCTGCCCGGAAGTGTTGCATTTCAGTTCCACGGCGAAGATGGCAAGCCCGTTCAAAAACAGCACAAGGTCAATCCTCTCGCCGTCCTTGTGGTAGACTTCTTCCATCACCGAGAGAATATTTTGTCCGTAAAGCCTGTTCTGCCGCTCGTTGAAGCCGGTGGCGGGTCGGCGATACATAAGGTCGATTTTTACGCCGTTGTCAAACTCGACCCCTTTTTTAAACACATCAACGAGAGAACTGCTCGCTTTCATAATCTCGCGGTTGATATAATTGATGACCGTCTTTTCGGTCTTATCTCTATAAAATTTACGCAGCTTCGCCAACTCGTCGGGCTGTGTGTCCGCGAGGAACTGAAACAGAAGCCCCGTGTCCATAGCGTAATCCGCGTTCCAATCCGTCTGGGCGTTGCGGATAACGTAGCCGTTGCGGTCGCGCAACTCATCCAGAATAAGCCTCTGGTAGTCCTTTTTCTCTTGAAGCTGGTCGGCTCTAATAGGCATTGCCGTGTATCCTCCTTGTTTCGGTTTCGGTTCAAATCGCGGGTGTTAGTCGCGTTTGGTTTTATCCTCCAAGCTGTTTAGCTGGGCGACAAACCTATCGTAATCGCTTTCAAACAGCTTGTCTTGTATGACGCGGTATTTCTCAAACTCGGTCAGGGCGTGCTGCTCGGCAATCTGCGCCGAGATTCTGCCCGCGTTTGTCAGCAGTTCGTTGCCGTCGGCTTGCAGGATAAGGTCGAGGTGCTTCGCCCAATCCTCCATCGTCATCGGTACGTGCGACAATGTGCGCCGCTCGGCGAGGTCGAGGTACGCCGACACGATGAGTTCTGCGCCCGCCCTCGACTTGAACTATTCGAAATTTTCGAATAGTTGCCGTCTCCGAAAGTTCCGCGTCGGCGTAGATTTTTTTCAAATGATAGTTGATGGTGTTTACGCCGACATCGTACAGCACCGCCAACATCTTCTGCGTCAGCCAGATGTTCTCGTCCTGATAACGCATTTCAAAACTCTGCTCATTGTCGCCAGTCGCGGCGACGTAGGTCAGGTACTCGGCGCATCGTGGAGCGAAGCGAGGATATGCGTCAGCCACGCTATGGTGTTCGTCTTGCCGCTGCCCGCTGAATGCTCAATCAGGTAGTTTTGGCTCGTGCGGTTGGCTCGGATGTCCGTCGTCAGCTTACGGCGCGGATTGCCGCCGCGCTCCCCGATATGGACGCGGATTTTATACCGATTGCGGAGCGGGGCCCGGAAACTCCGCGCCATGAGCGAAAACGAATTTGCCGCCGCGTCGTTCGCTCCCGCAGGCGATACGGACGGGGACGAGTAGCCGCTATGCCGAAGCTGTCCAAAAAGGCGCGGCTCGAATGGAGCTTATATATTGGCGGCAATGGGCGGCGGCAGTACAACGCTCTTTGCCGGAAATGTCGGAGAGATTGCAAGCAGAGTTACCGCGTGATCATCGTCCTTTGCCCGAAATACGAGAGTAAGCGAAAAACTGTAGAAAAAGGTATCAAAACGCCGTTTTTCCCGCTTGTGGGCGGCGTTCGGGGCGGCGGTAAGGTCTTTGTATTACCCGCTGTCTTGCGCGGGAAACGCAGGGAAATGGTATCAAAAAAGCACAAAAGCGCGGGGCGCGGATTGCCTGTTATGGGGCTGTCCGCGCCCCGCCTGTTTTTTTGTGCCTACAACTCCGCGCCGCGCTCTTTCCCCTGCGCCCGCTCCGCGCCGGGGTTTAGTATGCTGTCCACATTGCGCTTGATAACGCCGTATTCCCGTGCCTGTCGTTTCAGCTTGCCATATTCGGCGGCGAGCGCGTCCTTGCGCTCCGTAAGTTTTGCGTGTTCGGCTTTTATCGCGGTTACGTTCGGGAGCTTGCCGCCGTCCCCGGCTTGCGCCTTTATCGCTTTGGCGGCGGCTTCATGCAGGATAATCCCGCTTTCGTGTTCGCGCCTGTATGCGTCCTTGTCTTTGGCGGCGCGTAGACCGTCATATTCCGGCTTTGTTCTCTGATATGTCGTGATTGTGCTTCATCAGCACGGACATATCGGACAACCGCTTTTCGGCGGCTTTCAGCGCGTCGGCAGTTTTGTCAAACGCGCTGTTGACTTCAAGGGCTTTCGTGCTCAAATCGCCGTACTGAAAAGATTGTTTTCGGTGAGGAAATTCAAGGTTTTCGCTGCCATTTTCAGATTTTCGATTTTCGCCCAACGGGAATAGCCCGCGCTCTGCTGTGCCTTGACGCTGTTATCTATATCAATCAGCAGATTAACGGCGGTATCGGGCGCGGCTTTGATTT
>JAISJC010000025.1 GCA_031261745.1 Oscillospiraceae bacterium | reverse complement strand
CCACGTTTGATGCCGTGCGTACGACTGCGTCAATCGATTGCCCCTTGAAATATTTTCTGCAAAAGAGGCTAAGAGACGGTTGGACTGTGTCGGAAAACGACTCGGCTGTCGGGCGAAAGTCCGGGCGGGTTGGGGATTACAGTGCGGACTAAGTGGCAATCGGGTAACCGCGTCGGTAACGCGCGGGACCGTGCTTTAATGGGAAACCACCCGACCGGCAACGGGGGGCAGCGCGGGGAGAAATTCAACCCGACCTAAGCCGTAAGATTTACCCAGCCCGCTACCACGATTTAATTAAAAAGGACAAAATGGAAAATCGAAGTTGGTTAATTAAAATAACGCTGACAAGTATGGCGGCGTCCGTTGTATTCACGCTCGTTTCCGATAAGGTTATCGGCGGCGCGGGCATCATCGCGGCGTTCATCGCGCTCGCCGTTTTTGTGCTTCTCGGCATTGTTTTCGATATTATCGGCGTCGCCGTGACAAGCGCGACGGAGGCACCGTTCCACTCAATGGCGGCGCACAGGGAGCGCGGAGCCGCCGAGGCGATTCGCCTCATTAAGAGCGCGAATAAGGTCTCCTCGGTCTGCAACGACGTTGTGGGCGACATCTCCGGCATCGTCTCCGGCACCACCGCCGCGTTGATTGCGGCGCGGCTGTCGTCTAATTTCTCCCTGAGCGAGTTGGTTCTGCAAATCGTCGTATCGGCGGCGGTCACGGGCGCGACAATCGGCGGCAAGGCCGCGGGCAAGCACCTCGCGATGTCGAAAACGACGGATATTATCCTGCGCGTCGGCAAGGTCATCAGCCTGTTTACAAAAAAGAGCAAAGAGCGGTAACTGCTATTGAGTATTCTTGATACAATCAATTCGCCGCGGGATTTGAAAAACCTCACGCCGGATGAATATGACGCGCTCTGCGCGGAAATCCGCGCGTTCCTCGTGAAAAACGTCGCGGCGACGGGCGGACACCTCGCGTCCAATCTCGGCACCGTCGAACTGACGCTCGCGTTGCATCTGACGTTTGATTTGTCACGCGACCGTCTGGTTTTCGACGTCGGTCACCAGTGTTACACGCACAAAATCCTCACGGGGCGGCGCGATGACTTTCCGACGCTCCGCAAACTCGGCGGACTCTCCGGTTTTCCGAGGCCGGAGGAGAGCGAATACGACGCGTTTATCGCGGGTCACGCGTCGAACTCGGTTTCCGTCGCGCTCGGCTTTGCGCGCGCGCGGACGGCGAAAGGCGAGAACCACAGCGTCCTCGCGCTGATCGGTGACGGAGCCTTGACGGGCGGTCTCGCGTATGAGGCACTGTGCGACGCGGGCGGCTCGCAGGAGCCGATTATTGTAATACTCAACGACAACGGAATGTCCATCACAAAAAACGTCGGCGGAATGGCGCGTTACCTATCGCGTCAGCGCGTGAAGCCGTCATATTTGAGCTTCAAGCGGCGTTACCGCCGCTTTGTTGAGATCATTCCGGGTGGCAAGGCGTTATATAAATTCACGCACAACCTCAAAGCCGCAATCAAGCGCGCCGTGCTGCGGTGCAGTATGTTCGAGGAAATGGGCTTTGAGTATCTCGGCCCCGTGGACGGCCACGACACGGCCGCGCTCAACCGCGCGCTTGAATGGGCGCGGAACCTGAACGCTCCGGTCCTCCTGCACGTCATCACGCGCAAGGGGCGCGGGTACGAAAAGGCGGAGCAGTCGCCCGACGCGTACCACGGAGTATCGCATTTCGACCCCGACATCGGGCTGAACGCGGCGAAGTCCGATTCGTTCTCCACGGTTTTCGGCGAAACCCTGACGAGGCTCGCGGAGCAAAACGAGCAGATCGTCGCCGTTACGGCGGCGATGACATCGGGGACGGGACTGACGACCTTTGCGGAGCGTTTCCCGAAGCGGATTTTCGACGTCGGCATTGCGGAGGGACACGCCGCCTCGATGACGGCAGGCCTTGCAAACGGAGGCCTGCTGCCCGTGTTCGCGGTGTATTCCACGTTTGCGCAGCGCAGCTATGACCAGCTGATTCACGACATCGCGCTCACCAATTCGCGCTGCGTAATCGCAATCGACCGCGCGGGCATTGTCCCCGGTGACGGCGAGACGCATCAGGGCGTTTTCGACACGGCGTTCCTCGCGACCGTTCCAGGGCTGAAAGTCTACGCCCCCGCGAGCTTCGCGGAACTGCGCGATATGCTCACGCGCGCGGTGAATGTTGACACGGGCGCGGTTGCAATCCGCTATCCGAAGGGCGCGGAGGGCGCGTACAGGGACGGCGGCGCGGACGCGATAAAGCTCCTGCGCGAGGGTGCGGACGTGACGGTTGTTACATACGGCGCGATGACGGACACTGCCGCCGTCGTCGCGAAATCCCTGCAAAATCAGGGCATATCAGCTGAATTGCTCAAACTCGGCGTTATCACGCCGATTGACGCGGAAAGCGTCGCGAAATCCGTCGCAAAAACGGGCAAACTCGTGGTTATTGAGGATTCGGCGCAGGCTGGTTCTGTCGGCGAAAGGCTTGCGGCGCAGGTTCGGGTCCCCGCGCTCCTGCTGAATACGGGCGAGTGGTTTTTGCCCGGCGGCACCGTCGCGGAACTGCGCAAGCTCTGCGGTCTGGACGCGGAAACCGTCGCGACGCGCATTATGGCGTTCTGCCGTGGATAGTAATATGAGGCTCGACGCGGCACTCGTGGAGCGAGGACTCGTTTCGGGGCGCGACGCGGCAAAGGCCGCGATTAAGAGCGGAGCCGTTTACGTTGACGGAAAACCGGCGGACAAGCCGAGCGCGGCTGTCGCGCCGTCGGCACTGATTGAGGTTCGCGCCGAGACGCAAAAATATGTCTCACGCGGCGGTCTGAAACTCGAACACGCGCTTCGCGCGTTCGCGGTTTCACCGCAAAATCGCGTCTGTCTCGACTGCGGCGCAAGCACCGGCGGCTTCACAGACTGTCTGCTGCAACACGGCGCGGCTAAGGTTTACGCCGTTGACGTCGGCACAAATCAACTGTCGGAAATCCTGCGGAACGACACCCGCGTTGTAAATATCGAAAAGACGAACGCGCGCGATATCACGCCCGAATTATTCAGTGAAGCCCCGGATTTTGCCACGATTGACGTGTCGTTTATCTCGCTTTCGCTCGTTTTGCCCGCGATTCGCGCCGTTATCGCAGCGGGCGGCGAGGTCATATGTTTAGTCAAACCGCAGTTTGAGGCGGGACGCGAAAACGTCGGCAAGCGCGGCGTTGTAAAGGACGCGAAAACGCATATCGCGGTGCTGGAAGCGTTCACGGCGGCGGCGCGGAGCCTCGGCTTCGCGGTTGTCGCGCTGACGCACTCGCCGCTTCGCGGACCGGAGGGGAACATCGAGTTCCTCGCGCACCTCACCCACGGCGGCGCGGACGCCAAACTTGATATTCGGCGCGTTGTGGACACGGCGCATAAGGAGTTACAGCTATGAAAAATCTGATTTTATGCCCGAACGCGCAGCGCGACGAGGATTACGTCGTCACGAAACGCGTTGAGGAGCTTGCGCGGGATATGGGGATAAGCGTTTCGGTGTATCCGATGTTTGACGACGATACATATGAGGATCGGGTAAAAAAGGACAAAGAGTTCAAGGACTCGCTGATTTCGGCGGAGCTTGTTGTCGCGCTCGGCGGCGACGGGACTATGCTCCGTGCGGCGCGGCAGACGCTGAATACCGGCGTGCCGATTCTCGGTATCAATATGGGTCACAAGGGCTTCCTTGCGGAGGTTGAGTTGACGCAGCTCGACCTGTTGTCGGATATTTTCCGCGGCGGATTTGAGCGCGATGAGCGGATGACGCTTAACGTGGAACTTATCCGTGACGGAGAAACCGCAGTACACGATATCGCCATCAACGACGTGGTAATCTCCGGCGCGGGCAAGGTCATTGATATTGCCGTGTTCGGCGACGGACACCGCATAACGCGGTTTGAGGGCGACGGTATGATCATCGCGACGCCGACGGGTTCGACGGCGTACTCAATGTCGGCGGGCGGCCCGATTGTTGATCCGGCGGTTTCAAGTATTTTAGTCACGCCGATTTGTCCGCATTCCCTGATTTCGCGCTCTATTGTCGTAAGTCCGGAGGCCGTTTTAACCGTTTCCTCCTCCGCCTTGGACGAAGAAGTATTCCTGACCGTCGATGGGGAAAAGGGCCTGCGCCTTTATTCCGGAGATCAGCTGACTGTGTCCCGCGCGGAAAATCGAAGGGCGAAGCTGATCCGCCTGAAAAACGAAAACTTCTATGCGGCGCTACAAAATAAAATGAACAAACGGTTTTACTGAGGACGCGCAAATTCAATTGAAAATGCGGCTTATATTTTATCATACCGGGAGTGTGCGTCATGAAAAAAACACGGCAGGATAAGATCCTTGAGATTATCAAAAGCCGGCCTGTTGAAACGCAGGAAGAGCTGTTAGACGCGCTGAAAGCGGGCGGATTTTCCGTCACGCAGGCAACCGTTTCAAGGGATATTCGGGAGCTGCGGCTTTCCAAGGCGCAAAACAGCCGCGGCAAAACCGTTTACGCGCCTGATTTTCAGCAGGACGACACATTAAAGCATTATCGCGAGATTTTCAAAAA
>JAISJC010000019.1 GCA_031261745.1 Oscillospiraceae bacterium | reverse complement strand
GTGACGGCAATGTTACGGTTGAAAGCTGCACGAACAACGGAGTTATCTCCGGAAGCACCACGTCAAGCAGCGTCGGTGGTATTGTCGGAGGTGCGGCTCCTCAGCGTGTTACAACTATCACAAACAGCGGCAACACGGGAAATGTGACCGGTGCTGATACCGGCGGCATAGGTATGTCTACGGTCATATCGGGCTGCTATAACAGCGGCACTATTACAGGCGCGAACTGGGCGGGCGGAATTACCTCGTATCTCTATGCGAACGGTTCGGTGACAAACAGCTATAACACCGGAACCGTAAACGCGCCGAGTGCCGGAGGCATTGTCGGCAGGTTGTTAAACCACGGCGGGAGTATTCAAAACAGTTACTCCTCCGGCGCAATTATCGGCGGGATTACCGGAGGAATGTTTGGCGAAGATACGTTTAACAGTTCAACTTATATAATTCCAATAATAAGCAATTCGTACTACCTTGAGGGTTCTGCGCCGCAAAGTCATAAAGGCAGCACGGCAAACGGCGCGGCGATTGCGAAATCCGACGCGGAGCTGAAAGCTCTCGCGCTGACGCTCGGCAACGCGTATGAAGAGAGCGAGGACGGTGGTTATCCGATTCTCGTGTGGCAGCTCGACGACGACCACATTGACGCTGTCAAAACAGCGGACAACGGCGTCGCAACCGCGACAATCAAGGGCGGCGACCTGTCCGCACGCGCGGATAACGAGGGCAGCGTAGCCGTTACGTTCGATATAAAAATGGGCGACAGCATTACGGAAACGGTCGTCAACCTGACAAACCGCTCGCTTGAGGCACTCAAGAACGCAAACGCGAGCCTGACGCTGCAAACGGACCTCGGGACGTATGCGTTCAACAGCATAGCGATACAGGAAATCGTGACGGCGGCGGACGCGGACGCGCTCGTGCTGAACATCAAGAAAACGGCGGCGCATACATACGAAATAACGCTCAAAAAGGGTACTACTACAATATTCACGGAGGAGAAAAACGGTACGGTTTCGGTCACGCTGCCGTATGAGCGCGTTGACAGCGCGAAAAACGTCAAGGTGTTCCTCGTCGTCGGCGAGAACAAGACAGATATGAACGCGAGTTACATCGCGGGTTCAAAGACCGTCGTTTTCGGCGCGAAGCACTTCTCCGTGTACAGCATTGAGGAGGTCGAGAAGCCGACGAGCGGCGGCACGGACGGCGGTTCCGAAGGAAATCCGACCGCCGCGGTCTGGGACGGTGTAACGATTGACGTGTCTTGGTACACGCCGGGCGCGACCTCGTACCATATCTCAAAACCCGCACAGCTCGCGGGGCTTGCGGCAATCGTAAACGGCATCTATAACGAGGACTCAATCGTTGTGGGCGACGATGGTCAAACAAAAAAGATTGTAGACAATAAAGCCACAAGCAGCGACGCGAGCGGCCCGCAGGGTAATAATATGAGTACGGCCGCGTTCCATTACGGCGACGACAATTTTGCGGGCAAAACAGTCTACCTCGACGCGGACTTGGATATGGGCGGCAGCGGCACGAATTATATGCCCGTCGGCGGTCAGTATCTGATGGCGAAGAACGATTATGATACGAAAATAAGCGCGTCGTTTAACGGCACGTTTGACGGCGGCAATCATTGGATTCGCAATATCCACGCCGACCGCAACTGCGACACGGGCAATTACGGCGACGGCGCGAGCGTCGGTCTTATAGGGCGGCTCGGTGTTCACGACGGCGACCCGACGAGCCTATACGCGACTAATCCGACCGTCAAGAACGTCGCGGTGACGGGCTACATCTACGGCAACCGCCACGTCGGCGGCATCGTCGGCAAAATAGGCAAGACGAACGGTGGCGGCGTAGTGGAAAATTGCGCTAACTTTGCGACAATCGTCGGCACGGACGCGAAAGGCACGGGCGGTATCGTCGGCGCGAGCTGGAACGGTGGCATTGTCAAGAATTGCTTTAACGCGGGTAATGTCAATGGCGGCTGGCCCGCGGGCGGTATCGTCGGCGCGAACGAAAACACGATTGAAAACTGCTACAACAGAGGGACGGTCACGTCCAACGCGGGCAGCAGCTTTGCGATGGGCATCGGCACCGACAACGGCGGTGCGCCGACCGTGACCAACAGCTATTATTTGGCGGGTTCAGCGGAAGGCGGCGGTTACTACGCAAATGCAACGGACAAAGGTACGCCAAACGACCCGGCGCGTACAAGCGAATTTATGAAATTGCCGGACTTCCTGAACACCCTCGGTTCCGCGTTTGCGGAGGACACGGGTAACATCAATCAGGGCTATCCCGTCCTCGCGTGGATGTCGAGCGGCAAAACGGGCACCGGTACGCCGGGAGGCGGCGACAGCGACAAGACCGAGGACACCGACGAACCCAATGTCGCCGGAACCTCCGAGGTCAAAACCGACCCCGCAAAGGTCGAGGTCAAGGACGACTCTGTAACGGCAACTACAAAGGTCGAAACCACAGAGGTGAAAACCGCTGTCGAGGAGGCGCAAAAGGCCGTTGACGAGGCGAAAAAAGCCGACCCGAACGCGAATGTCGTCGGCGAGGTCAAGATTGTCATCAAGCAGGAAGAACCAAAGGACGGCGAAACCGCGCCTAAAATTACGGAAGCCGTCGCAGAAATCCCCGCCGAGGCAATACGCGAAATTGCGGACGCGAAAGACCTCATTCTCACGGTTGAGAGCGAACTCGCGACGGTCACGCTCGACAGCGCGACGCTGACCGAACTCGTCAAAGGTGTCGCGGACACTGAAACAATCCGCATTGACGTGAGCGTCGCGGACAACAAAACCGCTCTCACCGAGGAACAGCAGGCACTGGTAGGCGAAAATCCTGTTATTGAGGCGGACGTTTACATCGGTAATACGAAAGTCCACGACTTCGGCGGAACCGTTACGGTCAGCGTACCATACACCCCGCCCGCGACGGTCAAAGCAGAGGATTACGACCTCTTAACGGTTTACTTCCTCAACGACAAGGGCGAACTGACCGAGATATTTGGCGCGAAATACGACCCGAAAACGGGACTGCTCACGTTCAAAACGAATCACTTCTCGACGTTCGTGTTGCGCGAGTGGATTAACCCGTTCACCGATGTGACGAAAGAGGCTTGGTATTACAAGGCGGTGCGGTACGGATACAGCAACGAGCTGTTGACAGGTACGTCTGCGGACAAATTCTCGCCGGACTTGAGCCTGACGAGAGCGCAGCTCGTGACCCTGCTCTACCGTAACGCGGGTTCGCCGACGGTCGCAGGCGGTGCGGCATTCTCCGACGTGAAAAACGGCGAATGGTACTCCGACGCGGTTGCTTGGGCGAGCGCGACCGGCATAGTCAGCGGCTACGGCGACGGGCTGTTCGGAACGAATGACGTAATCACGCGTGAGCAGTTTGCGACGATACTCTACCGCCTGTCGGGAAGTCCGGCCGTAGGGGGCGGCGTCCCCGACGCCCAATTCTCCGACGCAGATAAGGTTTCGAGCTGGGCGACCGACGCAATCGCGTGGGCGACAGCGACGGGACTGATTACCGGACGCACAGCAACGACTGTTGTACCCGAAGGCACGGCGAGCCGCGCGGAGGCGGTCACGCTGTTGCAGAGGTATATTGAGGGCGCGAAGTAACATAAAAGTACGGCGTGGTGTTATAGGGACACCACGCCCTGCGTCCGGCGGCGCAGGTTCCCCAGCAGATTTCGATTGCCTCGCCGGATTTCAACGGTATCTGACCTCAACAAAGCAAAATCGGTGCCGCTCAAAACGCGGCACCGATTATAATTTCATTACCATTTTTTCAAGCAGCGAAATCAACGGCGCGAAGTCCTTGTTGTACGCGTCAATATCGGCTCGGAGCAATGCGTCGCCGTCAATCTTGCCGTAGTCCAAATCGAACCTCGCGCGGCGGGCAAGCTCTTGAAAGAAAGCCCTCTGCGTTCTGCCGTTGCCCTCGCGAAACGGGTGGAGCGCGTTGCCCTCGCCCATAAAGTACGCGAGCCGTTCAATGAATACCAAACGGTCAAGCCCTCGCAGCCATTTTTCGGCGCGGAGCTTGCCGAAAATGTTATCGGCATACGTTAAAATCAAATCGGCGCGGCAAAACACCGCGTCGCCCTTGGTCATAAATCCGCCGCGGAGCCTCCCCCGCCCAAGTGTAAACGTCCTCAAAGATGAATTTGTGGATTTTTTGCAGATACGTCAAGTCCAAAACGCCTTTGGCGGGGTTCGCTTGCAGATACAGCGTTTTTGCAAAGGTTATTTCGCGTTCGACACTCGTTAAGTCGTCCTGTTCTCGAATGTCAAAGCGATTCATCAGCACCTTGCTGTTAGGGTAACAATAAAAGTCGTTTCCCTCGTACTCGGTACCGCCATACTCATACTTCACGCGCTAATACCATTGCCCGTTTCTTGCACTCGTCAATATAATCGTCGAGCGAAATATCTCCGTGCAGGATTTTGCGGCCGTTTTCAATGAGCTCTTCGTCGATATCGAAGCCCTCCATCTCCATACTGACCTTTGCGCTTGCGAGGATTTTTTCAATTTGTTCGGTCCCCATACCTGCACCTCCCGCACATTTGCTTTAACACTATTATACCTCGATATAAGACGGATTGCAATATTTTCTTGCATTCATTGGCGTGCGTATTTCGTGCGATATATTCGCGAGGAATTCTGCAAACTTTATTATCATTTGCCCTGCAACAACTCAATTTGTTCAGCCTTTTCCCCGCCGAATATTAACCGCGGCTGCGAGAGAATAATCCGAGCAATAAGCGAGGCGTGCCGCAGACAGGACGAAAATTACCAAATCGCGTCAATCGCGGATGCGTCGAATAACCAAAACTTTTCCGTGGATAATAATGCTGTAATCTTTTTTCAGGAGGACAGCAATATGAAAGCAACAGGAATTGTGCGCCGAATCGACGACCTCGGCCGCGTTGTTATACCGAAAGAAATCCGCCGCACTATGCGTATCCGCGAGGGTGACCCGCTTGAAATATACACCGAAAAGGACGGCGAGGTCATCTTCAAGAAATACTCGCCAATGGGCGAATGGTCCGAGTCCGCCGCGCAGCTCTGCGATACGATGAACAAAACCGTCGGCTGTTTCGTCGCCGTCGCCGACCGCGACAGCTATATCTCCGTGGCGGGCGTGTCAAAGCGCGAAGTGTACGAAAAACATATCTCGAACGAACTCGAACAGCTTATGGAGGGGCGCAAGCTCTACCAGCGCAGTCCGTCGGAGCGCGGCTTCGTCCTCGTGGACGGGCTTGACCGCTACGTCGTCGAGATCGCCGCGCCGATTCTCACCGAGGGCGACGTCCTCGGCTGCGTCGTGTTCTTTTCCGACGGCTCAAAGGCGTCGAGCGAGGTTGAATACAAGCTCGCGCAGACCGTCGCCGGATTCCTCGGAAAGCAAATGGAATCGTAAAACAGCAAGCACAAGCGGAGCCGACCGGCTCCGCTTTTTATTTAACCTGCCAAATCTCCCCTTGACAACGCGCCCGCTTCGTAATATAATGTTAACAATTGAAAATGATACTTTCCAACCGAGCTTTTTCGCCTAAGGGTTTCACCTACGGCGGCTTAGCCTGAATCGCCGGCGATTCACAGGGTTGCGGCGGAAACGCCTCAGCCTTCCCGCATTTCCACGAAAAGGCTGAGAGGGTGATATTCGCAATAATTCGTTGCGAATACACGTTTTGCTCTGCCCTTTCTTTGGGCGGAGTTTTATTTTTTCGGTCGAATTTATACTTAATTGGAGCTGTAAATGGAACATAATCTCGACTATTTCAAGGCACTTTGGCACACGCGTTCCCTCTCCCCCGTCTCTCATTCGCCGGAGATTTGGGACGAGCGCGCCGCCGAATGGATCGACGATCTCTCGCCCGACGGTGAGGGCAAGCGCGGTATGCGCGAGCGCGTCGAATTTACCGTAAACTACCTGCGCCGCAGGGGTTTATTGAACGACACCGACACCGTTGTTGACGTCGGATGCGGTCCGGGGCTGTTCGTTGCGGAATTCGCGAAGTACGTGAAACGCTCCGTCGGGATTGACTATTCGCAACGCTTCACGGACTACGGCGCGGAGCTTGCCGCGTCGCGAGGACTTGCAAACGCAGAGTTTTTTCGCGAAGATTTCTTCGCGCTGGACGTGGAGGAACGCGGTCTCGCGGGTGCGTTTGACCTCGTTTTCACGTCGATTACGCCGGCCGCCTCCGGCGAGGGCTGCCTTGAAAAACTGATTAAAATGTCGCGCGGGTACTGCTACAACGCGAGTTTTGTCCACGCCGGTGACTCCCTCGCGGAGCGCGTCTCGCGCGATGTTTTCAACGAAAAGTACGCCAACCGCTTCGACGGCGAGGGGTTCTATGCTCTGCTTAATCTCCTGTGGTTTCAGGGTTTTTACCCCGAAACGTATTACTACGACGACAGCCGCGTCGAGACAATCGCGCCGACGCGCAAGGCCGCCGCAAAGGTCGCGTCGTCCTGCGGACGCGACAGCGAAGAGGATACTCAAAAGGTTCTGAAATATCTGGAACGCCTCGGCGAAACGGAGCGCGTTTCCAATTTTCGTTACGGCTCAGTGCTTTGGAACACGCGCGTCAGAGACAAGCGTTGATGGAAAAGAAGAAGCTGCGGGGTTATTCGCTGATTATCGCCGCGCTCGGTGCGCTTGTCGTCGCCGGTATAATCGTCTCGTTTACGCTTGGACGGTTCCCGATTTCGCCGGGGCAGCTGATGTCCGCGCTCGGCGAAAAGGTTTTCGGGATGGCAAAAAGTGACGCTCTCACAGACCAAATGCGCGCCATACTGTTCAATGTGCGGCTGCCGCGCATCTTCCTCGCGTGTATGGTCGGCTGCTGTCTTTCGGCGGCGGGCGCGTCGTATCAGGGCGTGTTTCAGAACCCGATGGCGGCTCCCGACATCCTCGGCGCGTCCTCCGGAGCCGCGGCCGGCGCGGCACTCGCGATTTTGCTCGAACTCGGCTCAAAAATGGTTATGGTTTTTGCGTTCGGCGCGAGTTTAATCACCATCGCGCTCGTTATGTTCGTCTCAAACGCGGCGCGCGGCAACAAGGTTTTGCGCATTATTCTCGCGGGGATAATGGTTTCGTCGCTGTGCAACGCGGCGACGTCGTTCATCAAACTCGTCGCGGATCCGAACAATATTCTGCCCGAAATCACGTACTGGATGATGGGTTCCCTCGCGAAAACCAAGACGGCGGATGTGCTTTTCGCGCTCGTTCCGATGGCAATCGGAATCGTTCCCCTGATGCTTCTGCGCTGGCGCATCAACCTGCTCACGCTGTCCGACAGCGAGGCGCGGACAATGGGCGTGAATGTCACGTTTGTGCGCGTCGCGGTGATCATCTGCGCGACGCTGATAACTGCTGCGTCCGTCTCCGTTTCCGGCCTTATCGGCTGGGTCGGGCTTGTCGTTCCGCACCTTGCGCGGCGGCTCGTCGGGAACAATTACCGGCATTTGCTGCCCGCGAGTATGCTCGGCGGCGCGCTGTTCCTGCTTATCGTCGATAACGTCTCGCGGAATCTGCTTGTTACGGAAATTCCTATCGGCATTCTGACCTCCGTAATCGGCGCGCCGTTCTTCATCTGGCTCATCACGCGAAAGAAGGACGCCATATGAGTGTTGTCGTTGAAAATCTGTCGTTTTCTTACGGCAAGCGGCGAGTGCTTGACGGCGTGAGCTTTGAGGCGCGCGAGGGCGAGATGCTCTGCGTTCTGGGTCCCAACGGCGTCGGAAAAAGCACGCTGTTCAACTGCATTCTCGGACTCGCCCCCGCGGAATCGGGCGAGATTCGCGTTGACGGCGAGGCCGTCGGCAACATCGGCGTGCGCGAGCTTGCGCGGCGTATCGCTTTTGTGCCTCAGTCGCACGCGCCGACATTTAATTACAGCGTGTTTGATATGGTTCTGATGGGTACGACGGCGCACGTCGGCGGCATCTCCGCGCCCGGCGCGGAACAGATGCTGCTCGCCGAAAACGCGTTGGAGCGCGTCGGCATTTCTCATCTGCGCGAACGCGGATATATGCAAATCTCCGGCGGAGAACGGCAGCTGACGCTGATTGCCCGCGCGCTGGCGCAGCAGTCCGGCGTTATCATAATGGACGAGCCGACGGCGAACCTCGATTACGGGAACCAGCTCCGCGTGCTTATGCGCGTAAAGGAGCTTGTGCGCGAGGGTATGACCGTGATTCAAAGCACGCACAACCCCGACCACGCGTTTCTGTTCGCGGACCGCGTCCTCGCGCTGATTGACGGGCGCGTCGCGGCGGACGGACCGCCTGCGGAAGCCGTCACGGAATCGCTGATTGAGTCGCTGTACGGCGTCCGCGTGAAGCTGACGCGCGGCGACGACGGCGCGATACACTGCCATCCCATACTGAATTAGACGTGGTGGCCACACGTTTAATATAAAACCGAAATCGAAAGGAACAGCACGATGAAAAAACTTTTATCCCTGCT
Source organism: Oscillospiraceae bacterium (assembly GCA_031261745.1). GTDB lineage: Bacteria > Bacillota > Clostridia > Oscillospirales > Oscillospiraceae > JAIRRO01. Next base: position 22,175 of record JAISJC010000019.1, on the reverse strand, counting down.
TCTCGCGCTTGCGATGTGCGTCTCTCTGTTTGCCTGCGCAAAGACGGAGAACCCGCCCGAAGCGACGCCCTCAGCCTCCCCCACGGCGGAAGCGACAGTTACCGAAGAGGCTCCGGAATTTGTGACTTTCACGGATTCCGCAAACCGTACCGTTGAAATTCCGACGAACATCACGAAGATCTCCCCCTCCGGCTCACTGGCGCAGATGTTCCTCATCGCAATCGCCCCCGATCTGCTCGTGACCGTCGCGTCCGGCTACGGCGAATCCGACGCAAAGTACGTCCCCGCCGCGCTTAACGACCTTCCGGTCGTCGGTCAGTTCTACGGCAGCGAGGACCTGAACTTCGAGTCCATCGCCGCCATCGGTTCCGAGATCGTCATTGACATCGGCGAGCCGAAAAAGACGATTGTCGAGGATATGGACAGCATCACGACCAACCTCGCAATCCCCGCTATTCACATCACCGCGACGCTTGACTCCGCGCCGGAAGCGTTCCGCACGCTCGGAACTATTCTGAACCGCGAGGCAAAGGGCGAAGAACTCGCCGCGTTCTGCGAGCGCGCTCTCGCGCAGACGGCCGAAATTATGGCGTCCGTCGGCGACAATAAGGTCTCCGCGCTGTACTTACTCGGCGATTCCGGTTTGAATGTCCTCGCCAAGACGTCATTCCACTCCGAAATCCTCGATTACGTCACGGATAACCTCGCCGTAGTAGATGAGCCGTCCTCCAAGGGTAGCGGCAACGAGACGGATTTGGAGCAGATCTCCATTTGGGACCCCGAAGTTATCCTCTTCGCGCCGGGCAGTGTTTACGGCTCCGTCGCCGCGGATCCGACTTGGAGCCAGCTTCAAGCCGTTAAGAACAACAACTTCTATGAAGTGCCGCTCGGACCGTACAACTGGATGGGTTCTCCCCCGTCCATCAACCGTTACCTCGGTATGCTCTGGCTCACAAACATTCTTTATCCCGAATTTGCGGTATTTAATCTTTACGATCAGGTAAAAGAGTATTATAATCTATTCTATGGTTATGACCTCTCCGTCGCCGACTACGACGAGCTGACGGCAAACGCAACCTAACAGGAGCCAATATGAAAATGATTACCGTGGCGGGACCTCCGTCGTCGGGCAAGACGTCCGTAATACTGCGGCTCGCCGAAAGCCTGAAACTGAATATCGGCGTTGTGAAGTTCGACTGCCTGACGAGCTTTGATAAAGCGCGTTACAAAGCCGCGGGGATTCCCGTGCAAATCGGACTTTCGGGGAAGTTCTGCCCCGATCACTTCTTCGTGAACAACGTTGAGGGCGGCGTGAGCTGGGGATTGCGCAACGGCATAGACGTGCTGATCACGGAGAGCGCGGGGCTGTGCAACCGTTGCTCGCCGCACATCACGGGAATCACAAGCGTGTGCGTGGTGGACGCCCTTTCGGGCGTCCACACGCCGCGTAAAATCGGTCCGATGCTGAAATTCGCGGATATCGTCGTCGTCACGAAGGGCGACATTGTGTCGCAGGCCGAACGCGAGGTGTTCGCGTGGAGCGTGAAGCAGGCGAACGGCTCTGCGCAGGTGCTGTCCGTGAACGGAATCACCGGACAGGGCGCGTTTATGCTGTCCAAAAAGGTACTGGAAGCGCGGGAAATAACGTCGCTCACGGATTCGCGGTTGCGCTTCACGACGCCGGCGGCGGCGTGCGCGTACTGCACCGGCGAAACGCGCATCGGCGAAAACTACCAAATGGGTATGATGCGGAAAATGGAATACGAAATATGATTGACTTCGGCAATTTGATTGCGGCGCAACCGCTTTCCGCGCTGCTTGCGGATTATCCCGTGGTGCGGGATTTCTTTCTGAATTTGAATTTACCGCCGCTTAATGAGGCGAAATCCCTCGCGGACGCGCTCCTCGAAGCCGACGACGACTGGCTTTTGGAATTCGGGTTGACGCGCGAGGAGATTCCGTCACAGCTTGCGGCGTTTCTGACTACAATGACGGCGGCGGAATCCGGACGTGCCGTCACTTCGCTGACGATTATCGGCGGACGCGACAAGAGCGGCGGCGCGGAGAATATCGAGCTGCATATTGAACCCGGCACCGTCGTTTCAATCGTCGGACCGACGGGCAGCGGCAAGTCGCGGCTTCTCGGAGACATCGAGTGCCTCGCGCAGGGCGACACGCCGACGGCACGGCGGATTCTCATCGACGGCGCGGAGGTCACGGAGGACGACAGGTTTAATTTAGAGGGTAAAATCGTCGCACAGCTGTCGCAGAATATGAATTTTGTAATGGATCTGACCGTCGCGGAATTTCTTGAAATGCACGCGCGGAGCCGCGCCGTAGGCGTTTCCGGCGACGCGGACGCGCTGATTAAGACGTGCTTTGAGTGCGCGAATTCCCTCGCGGGGGAGAAATTCACGCCCGAAACCAAGGTCACGCAGCTCTCCGGCGGGCAATCGCGCGCGCTGATGATTGCGGACTGCGCGTATATTTCGCAGTCGGCGATCGTGCTGATTGACGAGATTGAGAATGCCGGCGTGGACCGCCGCGAGGCGATTGCGCTGCTCGCGCAGTCGGAGAAGATTGTGCTGATTTCGACGCACGACCCGCTGCTCGCGCTCGGCGCGGACAAGCGCATTGTGATTAAAAACGGCGGCATTTCGGCGATAATCGACACCTCGGCGGAGGAAAAGGCGAGCCTCGTTGAGCTTGAAAAAATCGACAGGCTGCTGTATAATACGCGTAAAACTTTACGCGCGGGAGGACAAATCAATGACCTGGGAACTCTATGACGCACTCATCGACGGCATCGCGCCCGACGCCGTAGCCGACAAAATCATCTGCGGAGCCTCGCACACAATCGTGCGCTCCGGCGACACCGTAGGTCTCGCGGGGACGCTTGAAGAGACGTGGCGGCCGCTTATGCAGCCCGAAAAGGCGGCGGGAATGCCGCTGCGCGAGCTTGCGCAATGCGTGAAATCGTGGGATTTCTCGGAGGCCGGCATCGGTCTTGCCGCAATTAACGCGTGGTACAACAGCCGCGAAAAGGTTCGCGCCCTCGGACTGGACATCGCGAACCGCGCGCACGTTGAGGACCGCAACTCCGACCCGTTTATCTCAATGCAGCGCGATATCAAGGACAAAAAAGTCACTGTTATCGGGCATTTTCCGTATATCGACCAGCTGTTCGCACCCGTCTGCGAGATGAGCGTGATTGAAAAGTTTTATCCGAAGGACGGCGATTATCCGGACTACGCAGCGGATTTTTTGCTGCCGGAATCGGACTATGTGTTCATTTCGAGCTACACGCTCGCGGAGAAAACGCTGCCGCGCTACCTTGAACTTGCGAAAAACGCCGTCGTCACGCTCGTCGGACCCGCGACGCCGATCGCGCCCGTCCTGCACCGCTTCGGCGTCGCGAATATCGCGGGGTTCGTGATTCGCGACTTGGAGGTTGCGGAGAATATGGTGCTGACCGCCTCCGGCAATACGCACAAAACGGGGCAAAAGGTCAACCTGAAATTTGAGGGTTGATCGTGGCAAAACATATATTTTTAACTGGCGAAATTCAGGTGGGCAAGTCCACCGCGATACGGAAATTCCTCGCGAACACAGGGAAATCCGCCGACGGCTTTCTCTCGCACATCGTCGAGGTCGATAGCGCGCAGCCGGAGCTTGGGCGCGAGCTGTACCTCGCGCGGTTCGACACGGAGCGCGGCGAGACGGATTCGCGGCTTGCGGCGCGCGTCCGTTTCCCGAATTTCGAGGTCTACACGGACGTGTTTGACGGTCACGGCGCGGAGCTTTTGCGTTCCGCCGGAGCGCGGGAACTGATTATTATGGACGAGCTGGGGCGAATGGAGGAGGACGCGGAGGCGTTCAAGGCCGCGGTTTTTGCGCGGCTCGACGGCGGGCAGCCGGTTCTCGGCGTAGTGAAAATGGTCGAAACGCCGTTCCTCGACGCGGTTCGCGCCCACCCGAACGTCGAAATAATCACCGTGACAGAGCAAAACCGCGACGATGTGCCGCGGCTTTTGGAGAAATTATTCGGTTAATTCAGGTTTTCCTTGATGATGCGTCCGGCGCGGAGCATCGCGTGCAGGCCCGCCGCGTCGCGCGCATTAATCAGGCGGCGGAACGCCGTCAAATTGTCGGTAATCACTCCGATTTGCTCGGATAAAAAGTCCGCGTTGAGTAGAAAAAGCTCCGTCCACATATCCTCGTTGAGCTTTGCGACGCGCGTCATATCGCCGAACGAACCCGCCGAAAATCCGCGAAACTGCGACGCAATCGGGTTCTGCGCGTAGGCGGAGGAGACGATGTGCGCGAGCTGGGACGTGAACGCGATCATCTCGTCGTGCGTCGCCGCGTCCGTGCGCGTGATGCGTCCGAAGCCGAGCCGCAGGAAAAATTCCTCGGCGAGCAGCAGAGCCGCCGGTGGCGTGTTTTCCTCCGGCGTGAGAATCATACTCGCGCCCTCAAAGAGCGTTTCCACGGAGCCGTCGAAGCCCGAAACCTCGCGCCCCGCCATCGGGTGGCCGCCGATAAACGTGATTTCACGCGACGCGAAAATCTCCCGCGCCGCGTCCACTACGTAGCGTTTTACGCCGCACAAATCAATGACAATCGCGCCGCGCTTGAACGCGGGCGCGTTTTTTTGCATAAATTCCACCGCCGCGCCGGGATAGAGCGCGACGAGGACGATATCGGCGGTCGCAAAACCGGCGAGTCCCGCTTCGTCGAGCGCGCCGGACTCCACCGCCTTCCGGATTACCGATTCATCGGTGTCAAATCCGACGACCGTGTGGTTTGTTTTGAGCTTTATCGCCTTGGCGAACGAGCCGCCGATGAGTCCGAGACCCGCAACAGCAATACGCATATATGTCTATCCTTTTCCCGACGACGCTTCGGACAGCAGCTCCAAAACGATTGTGATTATGAGCGGAACCGCCATAAATATGAGCAGATTTCCCGGCCGCGCCGCGCCGGATGCGCTCGCTCTGCCGAGGACCGCCATCAGCATCACGCCGATTACCGACGACGAAACAGACACAATCGTTGAAATCATCGAGACGATTTTCAGTCGGCGTCCGGAAGCGACGGCTTCCGCTAAATCGCGTATGCCGCCGCGTGAGCAGACGGCGACGGCTCTCCCCTGTCCGCCGGGTTCCTCGCCGCCGAGGCTGTAAACGTCGGAAATCGGCAGTAGGTCGAAATCCTCCATCGGGAGCTTAAACTTCTGTTCAATCGTCATCGGCGTGATGTTGAAGTCGCGCACGGTCAGCGACGGCCGCATTCCGCGACGCAGCAGTGAGTTCAGCGAATCGCGCACGCGGTCGTTCGGGCGGTAATCGACGGAGAACATCGCAATCAGCCGTCCGTTCACGGCGGTGTAAACCGAATTGCCGAGTTTCAGCTCGTCCTGCACGCGGATGCCGAAGAGATTCATAAACGCGAAACTGCCGACGAGGACGTTTTCGCCGCGTATCAGCGCGGAAACGCCGCCCTCGCTCGCCGCGAAATCCTGCGACGTGATCAGGCTCATCCCCTCTTTTATCAGCATATCGGAGAACACGCGCGACAGGCACGAACCCGACGCGATAACGAGGCTCGCCGTGTAGCGGATAGCCTTTTCAAAGGAAACCTGGTGGTCCAGAACGCGGATATTGCTGACGTTCAGCGACTCCGGCGGGTAGAGATCGCCGTCGGTGACGCAGAAACCCTCCGTGTAGAAAATGTCGTCCGCGCCGCCCGCGCCCGCGATTGCCGCGCCGACAGACTTCGCGCGGCGAGCCGTGCGGCGGAACGGCGACGCGAAAGCGAGAGTGGCCGTGAATGCCGCCGAAGCCGCCGTCAGACTTGCGAAAACGGACGGCAGGCGGAAATAGTCCTTTGAGATAACAGACACGAAAACCGCAGCGATTACCGCAGCGAGAAGCAGGAGCGGCACGGCGTAGCTGTGCGCGGTTTCGCACACGTCGGCTTGGGTCAGGTTGCCGTAGAAGCCCTTAAAATGCCCCGCTGACTTGCGCAGAATCGGTCTGTCGAGGTCGCGGCGGAACTCGGAGATGATTGAAAACGGCTCCGCCGCCATTGCGGCGGTACGCAGTGAGTCCGCGAACGCCTCCATATACAGCCGCTCTCCCCAGAGCGCGAAGCTGAGCGACAGCGCGCTGATTGCGCTGTACGGCAAGGTTTTTACGCCGTTGATCATTCCGAACAGACCCGCAAGCACCGACACCGCGTTGGACACGAACACGAGCGTTTCCGCCGAAGCGGAGCCGCGAACGGCGTCCCGCGCGCCGAGGATGAGAATATCCACGCCGAGCAGCATAACGAGTAACTGAATGACGAGCAGCAGTCCGCCCGCGGCAATGACGTTTTTCCCGATGCCGAACGGCAGTGAGCCGCCGCCCTCCGCGACGAACGTGAACACGACGAGGACGAGCGATAACGCCAGCGCGAAAATCGCCCTGCCGGACAGCGAGTTGCAGCGCGACGCGAATTTACGCGCGCGTTCGCGGTAGTCGGGTTCGTTGTCGAAATCGACGTCCGCGGTCGGTTGCTGCCGGCGCGCAAATGGCTTGTCCTCCGACAAGCGGAAAGACGGGCGGCGGGTCTCCGCCTGCTGGTCCGCGGTTTCGCGCTCAATCGCGTCGGTTACGGAACGTATGATCTCCTCGTCCGGTTCCGTCGAAGAGTAATGGTAGTTATCAAAGAACGCGACATCGGCATCGTCCGCCGAAAGGGTTTCGATCGTGCGGGCGGGCGGTTCGTCAGCCTCCGGAGCGGCGTACTCTGTGAAGTCGTCGTCCTCTTCTTCCTGTTCAACGGGCGTAATATCGGGGATATCATCGACGGGGACAGTTATTTCGTCAATCCCGACGGGCGCGTCGTCGTCCCCCGCGAGAGCCTCAATCTTCGGCAGGAACGCGGCAATCTCCTCGAAATCGACGCGCGGAAGCGGAGCCTCCGGCGGTTCCGTGCCAAGCTCCTCGTGTACGATTCGCCGGGTCTTTTCGTCCAGCACATCTTTCGGCGTTTTCTTGTCGCCGTCGATGTATGAGTTGCCCTTGTATTCCGCAAGAATCTCTTCGAGTGAATACTGTTCGCCTATGCCGACTTCGTTATCACGTTCCATTAGCTGTTACCTATCCTCCACAATCGGATTGGATTTTCTCTATTTTGTCCGCTGTCTTACGGCTTCGTACATCAGCACCGCCGCCGAAACCGACGCGTTGAGCGACGCCATCTTTCCCGACATCGGAATGCTGACGATAAAATCGCAGTTCTCCTTGACGAGGCGCGAGATTCCCTCGCCCTCGGAGCCGATTACGATTGCTGCGGAGCCGGTCAAATCCGTCTCCCACAGCGATTTTTCGCCGTCCGCCGCCGCGCCGTAAATCCAGACACCCGCGCGTTTCAGCTCTTCCAGAGCCGCCGAAATATTCGCGACGCGCGCCGTCGGGACGTGAAATGCCGCTCCGGCGGAGGTTTTTGCGACTATGGCGGTCAGCCCCGCGCTGCGCCGTTTCGGAATGATTACGCCGTGCGCGCCGCTTGCCTCCGCCGTGCGGATAATCGCGCCGAGGTTGTGCGGGTCGGAAATTTCGTCGCAGACGATAACGAGCGGCTGCTCACCTTTTGCCTTGGCGATATTCAAAATATCTGAAATCTCAACATATTCCGCCGCCGGTGTTGTCGCGATAACGCCCTGATGCGCGTGCGTGCGGCTCATCGCGTCGAGTTTTCGGCGGTCGGCATCGACTACGACGGCTCCCGCAGCGCGCGCTTTCGACGCGATAAGCCGCAGCGTCGGCGCGTCGTCACCTTTGAGGATATATACCTTGTCGAGCGGGACCTCCGCTTTCAACGCCTCGATTACGGCGTTGCGCCCCTCAATGCCGTCGGGCAGATTATCGGCCTCATCGTTCGGCTCCGCGAATTTACGCGGGGCGTTTTCTTTTGGATTATAGGGGTTTTTGTGCCGCTGTACCGGCGGTCTGCCGCCGGATTTCGTGAAATTGTTCGGTTTCTGCGGTCGCTTAAAATCAGCCATTATAAATACTCTTTCAGCGCGGGAACGGCGTTGAGGGCCTCCCACGGCAGGTTTATGTCGGTGCGACCGAAATGTCCGTAAGACGCCGTCGCGCCGTAAATCGGGCGGAGCAGGTCGAGCTTTGAGATGATTTTCGACGGGCGCAGGTCAAACTCGCGCGTCACGATCTCCGCGAGCTTTTCGTCTGGCAGAACGCCCGTGCCGCGCGTGTCCACGAGGATTGAAACGGGGTTCGCGACGCCGATTGCGTACGCGACTTCGAGCTGGCACGCCTTTGCGAGTCCCGCCGCGACGATATTCTTCGCGATGTACCGCGCCATATATGCCGCCGAGCGGTCAACCTTCGTCGGGTCCTTGCCGGAGAAGCAGCCGCCGCCGTGCGCCGCGTAGCCGCCGTAGGTGTCTACGATGATTTTGCGCCCCGTCAGGCCGGAATCGCCGACGGGTCCGCCGGTGACGAAACGCCCCGTCGGGTTCACGTAAATCTTCGTGTCCTTCGTAATCAGATTCGCGGGGATTACGGGCTTGATTATCAGCTCGCGCACGGCCTCGCGCACCTGCTCAATCGTAACATTGTCGTCGTGCTGGGTCGAAACCACGATCGCGGGGACCGCGACGACGCGGTTTTTCTCGTCGTACTCGACCGTGACCTGCGTCTTGCCGTCGGGGCGCAGGAAGCCGATTTCGCCGGACTTGCGCGCGTCGGCAAGCCGGCGCGCGAGCGCGTGGGCCATTGATATTGGGGCCGGCATATACTCCGGCGTTTCGTCGCAGGCAAAACCGAACATCATTCCCTGGTCGCCCGCGCCGGTCTCATTCTCATCGTCGTAGGCGTTGTTTACTCCCTGCGCGATATCCAGCGACTGCTCGTCAATCGTCGTGATGACCGCGACGGACTTAGAGTCGAAGCCGTATTCCGGCTTTGTGTAGCCGATATTCTCGACGGTTTTCCGCACGACGGCGGGAATATCCGCGTACATCGTGGTCGAGATTTCGCCCATTACGAGGACTAATCCCGTTGTTGTGATCGTCTCACACGCGACGCGCGCGCGCGCGTCACCCGCGAGGAGCGTGTCGAGGATGTGATCGGAAATGCTGTCGCAGATTTTGTCGGGATGACCCTCTGTGACTGATTCCGAAGTGAAAATTCTGTTTGACATTGGCGTTATCTCCCGTCTATCGCAATATAGTCTGTCTGTTTTGCTATCGCTTTGTACGCCGGACGAATAATCTTTCCGTTGCCCCAAAGCTCTTCAATGCGGTGGGCGCACCAGCCCGGTATGCGCGCAAGCGCGAACAGCGGCGTGTACAGGTCGCGCGGGATTCCGAGGAGCTTATACACGAAGCCGGAATACAGGTCAACATTGGCGCACAGCGGCTTGTTCGTGTGCTTGAACTCGGCGTAAACCTCCGGCGTGAGCCGCTCTACGCTCTCAATCAGCTCAAACTCCGCGAGCATATTCTTAGCGTCGGCGAGCGTGCGCGCGGTGTTTTTCAGAAGCTGCGCGCGCGGGTCGGACAGCGTGTAAATCGCGTGACCCATTCCGTAAATCAGCCCGTCGCCGTTCCCCGCCTCTTTTCTCAGAATTTTCGCGAGATAACCGCGCATTGCGCCGTCGTCAGTCCAGTCGCTCACGCCCTGCGCGATGTAGTTGAGCATTTCCTCAACCTGCGCGTTCGCTCCGCCGTGCCTCGCGCCTTTCAGCGCACCGACGGCGGCGGCAATCGCCGAATATATATCCGTCCCCGAACTCGACAGGACGCGGCACGCGAACGCGGAATTGTTGCCGCCGCCGTGTTCCGCGTGAAGCACGAGCGAGAGGTCCAGCAGTCGCGCCTCCTCCGCCGTGAAGTCGTTGCCGCGCAGCATCCCCAGCAGATTCTCCGCCATTGCGCGGTCAGCCTTCGGGCGGCGCAGGTGCAGGCTCTCCTTATCGAAATAATGCCGCTTTGCGGCGTACGCGTTAGCGGCGATGACCGGCGCGCGCGCGACAAGACGCAGAGCCTTTTCCAGCTCGTGCGCGATATCGCCGCCGAACGTCTCCGGCTCATCGTCGTACGAATAGAGCGCGAGAACGCTGCGCGAGAGCTTATTCATAATATTGCGGCTCGGCGCGGCGAGAATCATATCCTCCGTAAAGCCGTCCGGCAGGTCGCGGTATTCCGCGAGGATTGCGTTAAACTCCGCAAGTTCGTCCCTGCACGGCAGCTCGCCGAACAGCAGCAGGTATGCGGTCTCTTCATAACCCGGACGGTTTTCGGATAAAAACCCGTTCGCCAGTTCCTCAACGTCGATACCGCGGTAAGTGAGCTTTCCGGGCGCGGAAACGCGCTCCGAATCCTGTATGTAATAGCCGCGCACGTTACCGAGCCGCGTGATACCCGCGACGACGCCCGTTCCGTCCGGATTTCGCAGTCCGCGCCGCACGCCGTATTCGTCGTACAGTGACCTTTCAAAGCGCGAAAGTGCGTCCACGCGCGCCGCCCGCTCCCGCACGAAAGGTGAGATTTCGGAACTCGTATCAATATTCAAAGAAAATCACCACTTTTGATTGTTTATTCAGAGTATTGTACACTATATTTACGTCTTTGTCAAATGCTGATAAAATTTCGCGAAAATATTATTTTTCTATTGGTTTTGCATTGGTTTAATGTTATAATTATATAAAATTTTTATCAACCACTCGTAAAAAGGGATTTATATGCGAAAGATTGTAGACACAAATCTCGATAACTGCGTCGGTTGCAACAGATGCACGCGCGAATGTCCCGTCGAGTCCGCGTCCGTCGCCTTTCGCGACGAACGCGGCGAGATTAAGGTTCGCGTTGACGAGAAAACGTGCATTTCCTGCGGTGCGTGCGTAAGTGTGTGCAAGCACGAGGCGCGCTACTTCGTCGACGACACGGAGCGGTTTTTCAGCGACCTGATCGCGGGTGAGAAAATCAACGTCATCACCGCGCCCGCCATCAAGACGAACCTGCCCGAATGGCAGCGGATTATCGAGTGGCTGCGCCGCCTCGGTGCCGGCGGGGTCTTTGACGTTTCGCTCGGCGCGGATATTTGCACTTGGGCGCACCTGCGCTATATTGAGAAATATAATCCCGAAACGATGATAACGCAGCCGTGTCCGAGCGTCGTCTCATATATCGAGAAGCACCGCACGGAACTCATCAAGTACCTCTCGCCCGTTCACAGTCCGATGGGCTGTCTGGCGGTTTATATGCGTGAATATAAAAACGCGGGCGGGCGCATCGCCGCGATTTCGCCCTGCATCGCAAAATCGGACGAGTTTGACGCAATACAGACGATTAACTACAACATCACGTTCGCGAGCCTGAAAAAGTACATTGACGACAATGAAATCGTCCTGCCGGAGGAGGGTTCCGGCTTCGACCACGACGATTCCGGTCTCGGCGCGATGTACCCCGCGCCCGGCGGACTGAAAGAGACGATTGAATATTTCACGGGCAACTCGATCCGCGTTGACACGGCGGAGGGGCGAAAACTGTACCGGTTGCTGGACGAGTACGGGGACACGCCGGTTGAGGACCTCCCGAAAATCCTCGATGGCCTGAACTGCGAGGACGGCTGTAACTTCGGCTCCGCGTGCATCGCCGGTAAGAGCATCTTCAATATTCAGGCGAAGATGGACAGGACGCGTCACAGCCTTATCGACGGGCGCGATTTTGAATATTATCGCAGTCTGTACGAGGAATACGACAGAATCTTTGACCTTGAACGCTTTATGCGTACATACGCGCCGAAGCGCAGCAACGCGACCGAGGTCTCGGAACACGACATTCAGGCGGCGTTCCGCAAGCTGGGCAAGGACACATACGCAAAGCAAAACTTCAACTGCGGCGCGTGCGGCTCGGAAACCTGCCGCGAGATGGCGCGTAAAATCGTCCTCGGTTTGAATCTTCCCGACAACTGCTCCGTGAAAGCGCGCGAGGACACGCTGACCGCAAACCGGCAGAACGACCTGCTTTACCGCCGCAACAAGAAGTACATCACGCTGCTGCACGACATCGGTGAAAATCTTGCGGAGGTCGAATCCGCGCGCGGGAACGCGGTTATGGTCGAGTCGCTTGCGCGGCTTGCCAAGGCACTCGGCGCGTCCGCCGCGCAGATGTGGAAATACGTCGAGGTCGAGGGGCGCAAAAACGACGGCTATTTTGCGCGCGTGTTCAACTGGGCAGGCGATTATAACTACGAAACGCTCCGTCTCACGCGTGAGCAGCTACCCTACTGGTATGAGACCTACGAGAAAGGCGAGCCGCTGCTCCGCCGCGCCGGCAATATGACGGAAAGCGAAAAGCATCTGTTCCTCGACAGGGGCGTCCGCACAGTTCTCTCGGTGCCGATGAATCTCAACGGGCGGCTGTGGGGCGCGGTCACGATTCTGCAACGCCGCGCGAAGAAATTCGCGGAGGAGGAGATTTCCCTCGTCTCGGCTGCGGGTATTTTCCTCGCGTCGAGCGCGGTGGAGCAGGAACTGACGAGTACGCTCATCTCCGCACGCGAAGATGCCCTCGCGGGGGCGAAGGCGAAAACGGACTTCCTGTCGCGTATGTCGCACGAGATTCGCACGCCGATGAACGCGATTATCGGTATGACGAAAATCGCGAAGGCGACGGACGAGCCGGACAAGCTCCGCCACTGCTTCGCGACTATCGACGCTGCGAGTTCGCACCTGCTTGGGATTCTGAACGACATACTCGATATGGCGAAAATCGAAGCCGGTAAACTCGAACTCGACACCGCGCAGCTCAATATTGAGCATATGCTGATAAAAATCTGCAACATCACGGCCGACAAGATGGCGCAGAAAAACATAGACTTCAATGTAATCCTCGACAACAATATGCGCACAGACTATATCGGCGACGAACTGCGCCTGTCGCAGGTTGTTACGAACCTGCTGTCCAACGCCGTTAAGTTCACGCCGGAGGGCGGCCGTGTGACCGTTCTCGTCAGCGAGATTGCGGAGGGCGTGTTCTCCACGCTCCGCTTCACCGTTGAGGACACGGGAATCGGCATTGACGCGGAGGGCTTGTCGCGCCTGTTTTCCGCGTTTGAGCAGGCAAACACGGGCATTACGCAGAAATTCGGCGGAACCGGTCTCGGTCTGTCGATTTCCAAGAGCATTGTCGAGAGTATGAACGGCCGCATTTGGGCGACCTCCGTCGTCGGCGAGGGGTCAAAATTCATCTTTGAAGTTGACCTTATGCGCGACAACGCGGCGGCGGACTCCGGCGCGGCAGCCGGCGACTTCTCCGCGCACGTGCTTGTCATCGACACGAGCGGCTCTGAACGCACCTACCACAGTCACGGCAAGAAAACCGGCTTGCTGAACTTTGAATTTGCGTCCTCCGTCAGCGAAGCTCTGAGTATATTTGACCGCGAACACGCCGCCGGAACGCCGATTGACGTGCTTGTCGCGGATTACGATATGCGCGACGTGAAAATCAACATTGACACGCTCGTCGCGGCGGCGGGTTCCGCGCAGATAATCATTATGTCGCCATTTGAGGCGTGGAGCAGTATCGAAAACGAGTTTCGCGCACAGAATATAGATATCCCGCGGTTCGTATTAAAGCCGCTGTTTCCGTCCACGCTCCTCGCGGCGATTCGCGCCGTTTCAACGCCGGATATTCCCGAAACGGAAACCTCCGACGAGCTGTTCTTCCCCGATAAAAAGCTACTGCTCGTTGAAGATATTGATATCAACCGCGAGATTTTCACGACGCTGCTTGAAGATTCCGGCATTGTGATCGACGAGGCGGAAAACGGCCGTATCGGCTTTGAGGCGTTCCGCGACAATCAGGATAAGTACGACATCGTGATTATGGATATTCAGATGCCGGAGATGAACGGACTTGAAGCCGCCCGCGCAATACGCGCCCTCGGAACGCCGCAGGCGCAGGCTGTTCCGATTATCGCGATGACCGCGAACGCGTTCCGCGAGGACATTGACGCGTGCCTTGACGCGGGAATGAACGGACACCTGATGAAGCCGATCGACTTAGACGCGCTCGGCGCAAAGTTAAAGGAGTATTTGAATTGATCAACAGGCTCACACGCGCGGCAATGCTGCTCGCGCTTCTCATCGCGTGGCAGTACGTGACCGCGCCGCTCGGTCTGACGCTCTTCACGGGTTCGGGCGTCAACCTCATTCTCGCGTGCTGCGTAATGACCTGCGGCTATCTGCCAGGGCTGCTTATGGCGATTATCTCGCCGTTTCTCGCGCGGCTCTTAGGCATCGGGCCGTCGTGGCTTCTCGTGCCGTTTATCGCGGCGGGCAACCTCGCGTTCGTCCTCGTCTGGCGGCTCGCCTCCGGCGGGAAATACGGCGCGAAGCGCGACATTCCCCGTCTTGCGTGTACCGCTGTCGCGGCGGCGGCGATAAAGTTCGGCGTCCTGTACGCCGGCATCGTCAAAATCGCGGTTCCGCTGATTGTAAACCCGCCGGAAAAACAGGCCGCGGTCCTGACCGCGATGTTTTCATTCCCGCAGCTCTTCACCGCGCTCATCGGCGGAGCCTTGGCCGTCGCGCTGCTGCCCGTGATTACCGCTAAAACGCAAAAACAGTAATCGCCCAGACCGCGCTTGCGGCGGCGGCTCCGAGTGCGAGCAGCAGCACCGTGCGCAAGTGACGGAAGCGCGGCGTCTTTACGCTCTCACGCATAAAGCTGTTCGCTACGGCCTGTGCCTCGGCGATTATCTCGTCGCCCGACACGCCGATTTCGCTGTCCTGACGCAGGAAGAAAACCGCTTCCTCAAACAGTTTTTTATTAGGCGGCTTCACAATAATCACGCGCCGCGCCGTTCCTTTAACCATAAAAATACAATCACCTCAACGGGATATTGTCCCATTGAGGTGATTCTTAGTCAGTCGCGCTCCGTGATTTTAATCGCGATCGCGGTCACGTCGTCGTCGGCGGCTCCGCTCGCCTTTGCGGCTTCGACGATTGCGCGCGTCAGTTCGCGCGGTTCATCGCCCGCAAATTCGGAGATTATCCGCACGAGCGCGGAATCGTCCGCACCCGCCACGGCTCCGTCGGAGACGATTACGGCGAACGCGCCGGGTTTCAGCGTCATTTTTGTGTCGTCGGGCGCGTCCTTCGCGCCGGCCAATCCCGCCGCGAAGCTGTGACCCTCGACGCGCTTCACCGTCCCGCCGGTCTTTGCGTAGGATGGTGCCGCGCCGTATTTGAGCAGCCGCACCTCGCCGGAGAAGAGGTTTACGCACGCCAGATCGACGGTGGCGCAGCCCGTCTCCGATTCGTTGCGGAACAGCATAATGTCGCTGAGCATTCGCACGGAGGTCTCCGGCGCGACGCCCGCGCAGATAAACTTTTCGAGGATTCGCACCGCGTCGGAGCTAATTTTCGCCGCGTCCTCTCCCGCACCCATTCCGTCGGAGAGGACGACGTACAGGACGCCCTCGTCGGTCTTGAAATATGCGCCGGTGTCGCCGCAGATGTCGCCCTCGCGACGGCTCATCCGCGAAACGCCGATAGTCGCGGCGAGCGGCTCCGCCTCCAAAAGTTCCAGCCTGCCGGAGCGCGGCCGCCCCTCAGGGACGCAGAGGCGCACGCCGAGTACGACGGAGAGCTTGTCGAGCCACGCGCGGTCCCGCGTGAACGCGTTGATCTCCGCGCCCGATAATTCGGCGCGCAGCCGCCCGCCGAGGTCGCGGAACACGGCGACTTCCGTCATATAACCCTGTGATTGCAGGTACTTGCGCATCTTAGTTTCCAGTTCCGGTTCGAGCTGAATCCCCTGCCCCAGTTCCGACGAGATGTTTTTGAGGATTTCCGAAACCTCGCTGTAACGGTTCATCGCCGTGTCGATTGTGCCGCGCAGCCGGTTTTTCAGCTGTCGGCGGAACAGGAGCGCGCGCAACTCGTAATTCACGGCGGCGATATAGCCGTCGAGGTTCGCGCACGCTTCCGCGAAGTGCTGCGGGAAATCCGCCTCTTCGAGCCTGCCGCGCCGCAAAATTACGGGCGTGATGTTGTTCATCACATCGCGCGTCGCGTTGTAATTCTCCTGCCAGCAGCGGTTCGCCGCCGCGCACCTGCGGCACGCGTCCTCGGCGGCGCGGCTGAATATTACGGCGTGGTTGTCGGTATCAACGACCGATTCGGACGCGGACTGTGCCGCGTCGTACAGCTCCGAAAAGGCCCGCGCCGCCTGTTCCACGCGCCGCCGCGTGTACTCGCGGGCGCGCACCGCACCTCCGCCGCGCATATGCTCCGGCAGGAGCGCGGACAGGCGCGAAACGGTGGACGCGGGCAAAAGGATGAACACTATTGACGCGAGAAACACCTCGTACAGTATCATCGGCACGGCGGACGTTTGGAACGCAACCGCCGCGGCCCCTGCGTCCACGAGGACGAACGCGAGCGCGAAAATCAGACGGCTCCGCCCCGAAAAAACGCCCGCGACAAGTCCGCAAAGTCCGAACGCGGCGGCGAAAACGGGCATTCCGCCGCCCGCCGCGTCCATCGCCAGTCCGACGGCAACGCCCGCCGCGCAGCCCATCCCCGCGCCGCCCTTGTACGCCGCGAGAAAAACCGCGAGCGCGGCCGCACTGCGTCCGACGGACAGCACGCCGAAAATCTCAACGTTCGCAAGGGAAATCAGCGCAGTAGAGACGAGAATCAGCACGGCAACGGTGTGGATTGTCTCGCCTTCGAGGTTGAGCCGCCCCGACCAGGGCGACAGCGCGGTCTTGTAGAAATATGTGCAGCCGAGCGCGAGCGTCGCGTCCGAGCCGATGAGAATCAGCTCGCCGACGCTCCACCCGCCGTCACAAAACGCCAAAAATCCGACGAAGAGCGACGCCGCGCCCGCGGCGGCCGGCATAAACCACTTCGCGCGATACATCTCCGTGTCGCGGAACACGACGGCCGCCGCAACGACAATCAGCGTCATTGACGTGTATTGCAACGCCGGGATGAACGGCAGAAAAATCAGATAGCCCGCCGATGCACCGAACAGCGCGAACAGTCCGTTCCACCCCGCGCCTGAGGACGCCGCGAACGCCGCCGCGAACGGCGCGATTCCGGGGTTTGTCCCGCCGCCGAGGATTGACGCGCCGGAGAGAACGAAGCCCGCCGCAAGGCGCGTGATGAGTTCCGCAAAGCGCGCGGCGCGGTCGCGGTTCTTCGGCGTTACGCGCAGTTTTATGTCGGTTAATGTCATTAGAATCAGTCCTGCCTTATGTAATAGAGTGACTTAATTCTATTGCATCAACCGCGCGAAACACGCGGAAACACGCTGTTGTTTTACGTCGGGAAATGCGCGGAAATGACTTTAAGCAGCGCGGGCGCAATCGCGGCGTCAATCGCGGCGGCGCACGCCGTTGCGGCAGTGATTGCGATTACGCGGCGGAAAAAACCGTCGCCGTAGGGGCCTGTCCGACGGAAAAGCTGTACCGACGCTTCAACCGCCTGCGCGGAGAGCAGCAGCAGGCACGGCACGGCGATAAGAAACTCCGGCGCAAACAGTCCGAGCAGCGGCAGGAGCGCACCGGCTCCGCAGTACCGCGCGAGCGAGGTCACGGTGAATCCGAGGAGAAATCCGCGAATGCCCGTGACGACAGGCGCGCCGACCGCGCCGAGGAGCGAGAACGCGAGCAGGAGCGCGGCGAGGTGGAACTTCCCCATTGACAGCAGGGAGGAGCCGAAACGCAGTCCGAACGCCGCGTCGGCGTTCGCGCCGAGTCCGGAGACGTAATCCCCCATCGGCGTTTCCGTGGGCAGGAGCGCGGCGGCGCAGACGCCCGCGACAACTCCGAGCGCGAACAGCGCGGCGCAAATAAAAAAGCCGGAATTGACCAAAACAGATTTTCTTTTGTTCACAGTTTTGCCCTCCGATTAGTGCTTTCGCGGTTTTTTGTGGCCGGCGGCGAAAACACCGCCGAGGATTCCCCCGCCGAGTAACGCCGCCGTGAGCAGCAGGTGGCGCGCGTTCGGGAACGCGGAGAACTCCGAGAACGCGGAGATTAACAGGCTCAACAGCAGCATTGCCGCGCCGACGACCGTTCCGATGATCAGCTTTTTGGCTCCGAATGCGGTCGCGCCGACAACGCCTCCCGTGACCGCGCCGACGGCGGCGGAGCCGAGTGCCGCGACTTGCATCAAATCGGCGGAGAGCTTTCCGACCGACACGAGAACGGACAGCACCGCAAAAATCACCGCGATTACCGCGAATCCAACGCACACGCCGCGCAGCGCGGCGAGCGGAAACGACAGACTTCTTTTGGCTTGGCGCATAGAAAAGCCCTCCCTCAAATAACTCTTTGTACAAGTTATTCAAGGGAGGGCGGGTTTATGACAGGGATCGCGTGTTATTTTACCTCTTCGGTGGCTTTGCCGGTGGTGCTGATCGCCCACTTGGCGACCTCGACGCGGACGCGGTCCTCGCTCGTCTCAAAGACGATTTTGTCGTCAGAGACGGAGACGATTTTACCGAAAATGCCGCCGATTGTCGTCACCGTATCACCGACGGAAAGCGCGTCGCGCATTTCCGCAATTTTTTTCTTTTTCTTCCTGTCCGAGCGGGTCATAAAGAAAAAGAAACCGAGCAGGACGACTATCATTACAATTGATGAAATACCTTCTGGCATTGTGTTACCTCCAATAAATTTGTTATTCGAGTCATTATAACAGCATACAGCAGCTTTTACAAGCTGTTCACGGAAATTTAGGATTTATTCCCAGCTTTTCCACACGTCGGGCGCGTAGCCGACGGTAGCCTGCCGTCCGTTGCGGACAATCGGCGTTTTCAGCCATTGCGGATTTTCCAACAGCTTTTCCTCGCGGTCCGCGTCATAGGCGAGGTATTGCAGTATCTCCGCGCCGTCGGCGGATCCGTCAATCATCGCGGAAAGACCCACGGCGGCCTTGACGGAATTGAACTCACCGCGGCTTATGCCCTTCTCGCGGAGCGAAATCGCCTGAAACTTCACTCGGCGTTCCTTGAAATACCGCTCCGCCTTTTTCGTGTCAAAGCACTTGGGCTTGCCGAAAATCTGAATGTTCATCATTGCACCTTATTCCCACCGCCGCAGCGGCCCCCTTTCGGAAAGGGGGTGCCGCCAACGGCGGCGGGGGTTTGTTCCTCTTAAATCTCCGTCACCACGGGTAAAATCATCGGATTGCGCTTCGCCTTTTTGTAGAGGTATTGCGACAAATCCGATTTAATCGCGGAGCGGAGCGCGGTCAAATCCGAGCGCAGACGCGGCATACAGCCGTTCGTCGTATCGACGACGACGTTTTTCAGCTCCGTGAGCAGCTCCTCGGACTCCTTGACATAGATGAAGCCGCGCGTGATAATCTCCGGACTGGACACGAGGGAGCCGTCCTCGCTCGAAATGTTCACGATTACGACGAGCATTCCGTCCGTCGCGAGGTGCTGGCGGTCGCGCAGCACTACGCTGCCGACGTCGCCGACGCCCGTTCCGTCAACGAGGATTTTGCCCGACGGCACTGTTCCGTTGATGGAAATGCCGCGCGCGGTCATCTCTATAACCTGTCCTATGTCGCCGATTAAAATGCGCTTGGACTCGATGCCCATTTGCTTCGCGACGCGCGCGTGGGTCGAGAGGTGGCGGTGCTCGCCGTGGAGCGGAATGAAGAATTTCGGCTTTGTCAGCGCAATCATCATCTTCAGCTCCTCGCGGCAGGCGTGGCCCGAAACGTGCAGGTCTGACGCCTTGTCGTAGATGACCTCCGCGCCGCGGCGGAACAGCTCGTCAATGACCTTTGAAATCGTCTTTTCGTTGCCGGGGACAGCCGACGCGGAGATGATTACGCGGTCGCCGGGCTTAATCTCAATCTGGCGGTGGTTGGAGAACGCGATGCGGTACAGCGCGCTCATCGTTTCGCCCTGGCTGCCCGTCGTGATGATTACGACCTTCTCAGGCGGGAGGTTTTTAATTTGGTTGATGTCCGCCAAAAGCCCGTCGGGGACGTTCATATATCCCAGCTCCGTGGACACGCGCAGGATATTCTCCATACTGCGTCCGGACACGGCTACGCGGCGGCCGTACTTGGCCGCGCAGTTGATTACCTGCTGAATGCGGTGGACGTTCGACGCGAATGTCGTGACGAGAATCCGCTGCATACAGCCGCGAAACAGCTCGTCAAAGCGTTCGCCGACCTTGCTCTCGGACGTGGAATAGCCGGACTTCTCGACGTTCGTCGAATCGGACAGCAGCGCGAGAACGCCGCGGTTGCCCAGCTCGCCGAAACGCGCGAGGTCAATCATTCCGCCGGAAATCGGCGTCGTGTCAACCTTGAAGTCGCCCGTGTGAATAAGCATTCCTATCGGGGTTTTAATCGCGAGGGAAACCGCGTCGGGGATTGAGTGGTTGATGTGAATCATCTCGACCTTGAAGCAGCCGAGCTTGACGGACTCCCCCGCCTTCATCGTGACGATTTCCGTCGAGGACATCAGATTGTGCTCCGTGAGCTTGATTGTAATCAGCCCCGCCGTGAGCGGCGTCGCGTAAATGGGCGCGTGAATTTCGCGCATAACGTACGGAAGCGCACCGATGTGGTCCTCGTGGCCGTGGGTGAGGACGATACCCTTAATCCTGTGGGCGTTCTTGGTGAGGTACGTGAAATCGGGGATTACGATGTCCACGCCGTACATCTCGTCGTCGGGGAAGCCGAGGCCCGCGTCAACGACGATAATGTCCTGCCCGAATTCGTAAACCGTCATATTCTTGCCGATTTCGTTCAGACCTCCGAGGGAAATGATTTTAAGTTTTTCTGCCATTGGGTGAAAATGCTCCTTTAATTTATTTTGCAGTATGCAGACGCGCCGGCACACAAAAAGACAAATAAACGTAACAAGACGAAAAGCCCTGAATCGCTTTTCGCCGTTACCCTGTAACGTATTCTTGCGTTGCTTGCCGGGATTATAAAAAGTACATCAAGTACATAAAGCCGAGTTTAATTTATACATAATATCACGTTTGGCAAGACTTGTCAAGCGGGTTATTATGTCGAAAGTGTGACAATACAGGGAAACGGGCGGTAAAAACCGCCCGTTGTGTGTTATGCGTTCACGCGTTTGTAGCTCTTTTTTCCGCGTTTCACGACGATTCCGTCGCCTTTCAGGCGGTCCGCCGCGAATTTGTGTGCGATTTCGGCGATTTTCTCGCCGTCCACCTCGACGCCGCCCTGTTCCACGGCGCGGCGCGCCTCAGACTTCGACGGGACAAGTCCGGATTTCACGAGAACGGTCAGAATGTCAATCTCGCCGTCGGTGAAATCCGATTTTTCGAGCGTGACCGTCGGCATATCCGCGGCTCCGCCGGAGGAGAACAGCGCGCGCGCGGTCTCGCGCGCTTTTTCGGCCTCGGCGGCTCCGTGGACGAGCGCGGTCAGCTCAAACGCGAGGATTCCCTTGGCCTCGTTGATGCGTCCGTCCGCCCAGGTTTCCATCTCCGCAATCTGTTCAAGCGGCAGAAAGGTGAGCATTTTCAGACACTTCACGACGTCCGCGTCGCCGACATTGCGCCAGTACTGGAAGAACTCGAACGGCGAGGTTTTCTCCGCGTCGAGCCAGACGGTGCCGCGTCCGGTCTTGCCCATTTTCGCGCCCTCGGAATTGAGCAGCAGCGTGATTGTGAGCGCGTAGGCGTCCTTTGCGAGCTTGCGGCGTATCAAATCCGTGCCGCCGAGCATATTGCTCCACTGGTCGTCGCCGCCGAGCTGCATATTGCAGCCGTAGCGGTTGAACAGCTCGTAAAAGTCGTAGCTCTGCATTATCATATAGTTGAATTCGAGGAACGACAGCCCCTTTTCGAGGCGGTTTTTGTAGCACTCGGCCGCGAGCATTCGGTTCACCGAGAAGTGCGCGCCGAATTCTCGCAGAAATTCGATGTAATTCAGCTCCCGCAGCCAGTCCGCGTTGTTCACCATTATCGCCTTGCCCTCGGAAAAGTCGATGAAGCGCGACATCTGGACCTTGAATCTCTCGCAATTTTCGTCGATGGTTTCGACGGTCATCATCGTCCGCATATCCGTGCGCCCCGACGGGTCGCCGACCATTCCCGTGCCGCCGCCGACGAGGGCAATCGGGCGGTTTCCCGCC
>JAISJC010000004.1 GCA_031261745.1 Oscillospiraceae bacterium | reverse complement strand
TCACCGGCTCCGGCGGCAAATCCGGCTCCTCCGACGCGAGCGCGGAGACGGTCGCGCTCCTGCGCCGTCTGTTCGCCGCGGGCGGCGTGCAGTGGCAGATGACGGAACTCGGCAAGGTCGATCAGGGCGGCGGCGGCACCATAGCCAAGTATATGGCGAACCGCAATATCCCGACGATTGACGCGGGCGTTCCCGTCATCTCAATGCACGCGCCGTGGGAATCCGTCGCAAAGCTCGACTGCTATATGACTTATAAGGGGATTGTTGCGCTTTATGGGAATAACGACTGAAATTAAAGGCAAAATCGACGACTGGTTCGCCGCGAACGCCGACAAACTGATTGCGGATTTGACGCAGCTGATCAACACAAAATCCGTCCTCGACAAGCCCGAAGCCGGCGCGCCCTACGGACGCGGCGCGCGCGACGCGCTGGATTTGTCGCGCGAAATTCTGCGTAAACTCGGTATTGAAACCGAAGTTTTTGAGGATTGTATGGCGGAGGGCGACATCGGCGACGGCGCGGAACTCGGCATTCTCGTTCACGTCGATACCGTCGCAGCGAACCCGGACGAGTGGCAGAGCGACCCGTTCGTGACCGACATTCGCGACGGCGTGATTTACGGGCGCGGCGCGACGGACAACAAGGGCCCCGCTATCGCGGCGTTCTACGCGCTCGCCTGCGCGAACGCGCTCACGGGCGGCCTCAAAAAAGGTGCGAAAATCCTCGTCGGCTCCGCCGAGGAAATCGGCTGCGTGGATATCACGCGCTGGCTCGAAGTCAATACGCCGCCGAGATATGTGTTCGCGCCGGACGCGAGCTATCCGATTTGCAACGTTGAAAAGGGCCGCTTCGTCCTGTATTTCGAGGGAAAATGGGACGCGTCCGGCGCGCTCCCCCGCGTCACCGCGCTCCACGGCGGCGGCACGTCGAATATTATCCCCGGCGCGGCGAGCGCGTCAGTCAGGGGTCTGAAAAAAACTGAAATCGAGCCGGTGGCGGCGAAGCTCTCCGCCGAAACGGGCGCGGAATTTCTCATCACCGACAGCGACAGTGGCGTTAAAATCGTCTGCAACGCCAAGGCGGCGCACGCAAGCCTGCCGTGGAACGGCAACAACGCGCAGACCGCGCTACTCGCGCTACTCGCGGCTCTGCCGCTCGCCGAGGGTGCGGGCGCGGAAGCAATCCGCAATCTCGCGCGGCTCTTCCCGCACGGCGACTGCTACGGTGAGGCCGTCGGAATCGCGCAAAAAGACGAGGTTTCGGGCGTTCTCACGCTCTCGTTCAACGTGCTTGAACTGAATGAGACAGGCTTCACCGCGAACTTTGATTCGCGCACGACGCAGTCCGCCGACAGCTTTCCGACACTTGACACGGCGAAAAACGCACTGGAAACAGCGGGTTTTGCCGTGACAAACCACACAATGACACAATGCCACGTCACCGAAACGGACGGCGAATTTGTGCAGACGCTGCTCGGCATTTACCGCGAATACACGGGCGACGACGCGTCGCGGTCGCTCGCGCTAGGCGGCACGACATATGTACACAATATTCCCGGCGGCGTCGCGTTCGGCACGGAAAAGCCCGGCGTGAACAACCGCATTCACGGCAGGGACGAATTCATCACCGTTGACGAGCTGCTCACGAGCGCGAAGATGTTCGCCGCCGCCGTGGTCGCGATATGCGGATAAAGCTATTCGCGCTTGCGCTGCTGTTCCTTTTTCTGACGGCCTGCGGCGCGGAGGATGCTGTCACACCGTTATCTCACATTTCACTTATAGTTGAAACTCTCGGTCTGTCAGACGATTACGCGTCCACAATCGAGCTGTTGGACATCAAAAACGCAACACTCGCTAACGGCAAAACCTCAACAGTCTATCTTTACGCATACTTTGAAGGAACGGCATCGAGTTACCGGTATCCGGTGCTTATTGTTGGCCTCGACGGAAAATTGTACCTTACGGATTTGGGTAGCGGCGTCTATGATAATGTATTATATCTTTCCGATATCGACGGCGACAGCGGCGACGAAGTTATCGTGGTCTGCGATACGGGCGGAAATGGTGTACCGGATAAACTCTCTTACATATTTACTTTTGGAGAAAGCGGGCTTCACGAAAGATTTGACTTTTTCACAGGCGGAGACCACGATGTTGACACAGGTTTCACGCTAACGCTCGCTGACGGCTGGAATTTCATTGTCGGAAATGTCTACACCGACCTCCGTGTTGGTTTTGAACACAAATATGACAAAGAAAATCCATATTTCACAGAGGACGGCACAGTTATACAGCAATTTGATACTCTAAATACTGATTCGCTTTTCTATACGTTTGAACCGGTTGATATTGACAGCGACGGAATTTGCGAGATAGTAACCTCGGAATACAGCTCACTTTGGAGCCGTTCAGATAGCTTGGGCTTTGCATTGACTGTTTTGAAATGGAATAACAAAACCGAAATGTTGGAAATCATTAAAACCGATTTCTATCCCATTTATATTAGCTCATCAGATGATGAATGGGAGAAAACTCTCGAATATCTGCGCACCTGGTACTTAGATTAAATTCATAAACGCCCCCTGTTTTGTGCAAACTAACGCAAACAAAACAGGGGGTATTTTTATGTCCGAAGAGGAAAAAGAGTTTGACGAAATACGCGAGCTTGGGTCGAGTACAATTGAAAACCGCCGCGGCAACAGCATACACTGTTTGACGATTGTGGGTCAAATTGAAGGCCATCAAATCCTGCCGCCGGAGACGAAATCGACGAAGTACGAACACGTCCTCCCGCAACTCGCGGCGATTGAGGAGTCCGCCGATATTGACGGTTTGCTCGTCCTGCTGAACACGGTCGGTGGCGACATTGAGGCCGGTCTCGGCATTGCGGAGATGATTGCGGGAATGTCAAAGCCGACGGTTTCACTCGTCCTCGGCGGCGGTCACAGTATCGGCGTACCGCTCGCCGTCGCGGCAAAGCGGAGCATAATCGCGCCGTCGGCCGCGATGACGATTCACCCCGTCCGCCTTACGGGCGTAGTCATCGGCGTGTCGCAGACGTACGATTATTTTGCGAAAATTCAGGAGCGCATTGTCGAGTTCGTGATGCGCGGCTCCGACGTAAAGCGCGACAAATTCATTGAGATGATGCTTCGCACGGGCGAGCTTGCCGCCGACGTCGGCACGGTGCTTTACGGCGAGGAGGCCGTCGAGGCGGGGCTGATTGACGAGGTGGGCGGGCTTTCCGACGCGCTCCGCTGGCTGCACAACGAGATTGACAAGGCGCGTGAGTGACGGAATTCAACGCTCCGTTAAGTTCGGCTTGCCGTTACGTCGCTTTACATTTCTCCGCCGACGCGTTACAATGACTTCACGGTACCGAAAATAAGGAGGTCACAGTAATGGAAATAGGAAACGCAATCAAAAAGCTCCGCCGTGAGCGCAACCTCACGCAGGAGGAGCTTGCCGAACAGCTCAACGTCACGGGTGCGGCGGTGTCAAAGTGGGAAAACGGCGGCGGGCTGCCCGATATCACGCAGCTCGCTCCGCTCGTGAGCGTTTTGGGCGTAAGCTCGGACATTCTGCTTGGTATTGATAACGCGAACGACGACGAGGAAGTTCAGAAATTGATTGACGAGACGGAAACCGCATTCAAGGCGCGCGTTCAGCGCATTGAGGACGATGACGCCTCCGATTACCGTGAGCATTACGAGGTTTATCACAACGCGCTTTCCCGTTTTCCGAATAACAGCAGACTACTGCGAGAGTGTATTGGTCGGGGAACGATATACGCATACAATATCAGCGAAAACGGCGCGATAATCGCAGAAATTGAGCGAATGGCAAAACTTGTTTTCGATTACGGCAAGAATACGGACGACATTTTGCTCGTCCACAGCTCGCTTGCGTTTATGTATGCGTATATACAAAAACCCGACTTTGAAAAATCAAAGGAACACGCAAAAGTGTTACCGGACGGTTCAATAACAACGCGCAACGCCGTGTTTGCAATGATATATCAGTGGTCGGCGGAATATGAGGAATTGGCGAAGCAGAGTACATTGAACATTAAAACCCTGCTGTTCGACCTTGAAATGCAATTCCTGCAACTCGGTCTTGCGTACTCGCAGCGCGGCAATTTCGAGGACGCGATTGAGGTCTACGAAACGCTTCTCGGAATTTTTGATACGGTCTGCAAGGACGAAGTGTATATACATATGATAATGACGGCAGAGGTTTACAACAGACTGGCAAGCAATTATCTGCAGCTTGGCGACTGTGAAAAATCGGTTGATAATATTGAAAAGATGATTGACCATATGATTGCGCAAACAGCGGTGTTCGGAACAGTTTCGCACTCGAAATATGCGGTTCTGCGTGAAGCAGATAAAGACCTGACCGGTGTTGCTTACGACGCAAAGGTTGATATTGCGTTAAGATTTCCGCTCCCGATATTCGAGGAGAGGCTGCACGACAACCCAAGGTACATAGCGTTACTCGAACGCGTGGGCAAGTTGGCTGGTTAGTCCGGCAAGAAAGCCGCGGCGCAGCAGAGGACGAGCGCGAGAACCGCCGTCGCGTACATCAGCCTGTTCGCGCGGCGGATATCGCCCGAAACCGGCTCCCGCGTATCGTCGCCGAGCGTCAGCTTTTCGTGATAAACGCCGGAATACCGCGCGCCGCCGCCGAGCTGAATGCCGAGCGCGCCGGCGCAGGCCGCCTCCGTGTGCGCTGAATTCGGGCTGGGGTGGTTGCGCCTGTCACGGCGGAAAATCCGCCGGGCGTTCGCGCCGTCGTCGCCGGTGATGTACGCGGAGAGAATCATAAGCAAACCGGAAATTCGCGCCGGAACGAAGTTCAGAACGTCGTCGGTGCGGGCGGAAAACCGCCCGAAGTACATATATTTCTCGTTTTTGTACCCGACCATTGAGTCCAGCGTGCTCGCCGCCTTGTACAGAAAGCACAGCGGCGCGCCGCCGAGCGCGAGAAAAATCAGCGGTGAAACCACGCCGTCCGTCGTGTTCTCCGCGACGGTTTCGACGGCGGCTTTGACAATCTCCGCCTCGCTCAAATCGGCCGTGTCGCGCCCGACAATCCACGAGAGCCGCTGGCGCGCTTTTTTGATGTCCCCCGCCTCCAAAGCGCGGCAGACGTCCATACTCTGCGTACGAAGCGACTGCGCCGCAAGCAATTGATACGCAAACCAAGTCTGCAACGCGAACCACAGCCACGGACTGATCAGCCGCGCTATGTGCATAATCAACGCCGCGCCGCCGAACGTCACCCCGCACACGATGAGCCACAGCGCAACGCCGCCTATGTACTCACCGCGCGGCGTTTCCGGCAGAGCGGCGCGCAATTTGCGCTCCGAAAACGCAATCAGTTTCCCTATGTACACGACGGGGTGCGGTATTCCGCGCGGGTCGCCGAGAACGACGTCGAGCAGAAAACCGATTGCGATTACAGCGGCAATCGGCATCGCTTAATCCAGCAAAAACGCGGCGGTGTAACAAATCGTGTCTTTGCCGTGGTTGTATTTCATATCGTTGTCCGTCGCGACGCGGCTGACGACGAGGCCGCAGGCTTCCATTGAGTACGCGAGTTTTTCGGGGAAGCGGCACGGCGCGTCCGGATATGCGCAGTTGCCGGGGCCGCACTTCTGACAGCCGCCGGAACCCATCGGGTACAGGTCCGGATATTCGGCTTTGAGCGCATCCCACAACTTATCGAACCGCTCCGCGTGGCGCGCGGCCGCCGCCATCATCTCCTCAAAGTCGAGGCTGTCCTCCAAGTGTCCGACGGTCTGGACAAGCAGTCCTTGCGAGTAATTTTTCACCTTATCGCGCATTTCTTCAAGCGACGGCGCGGCGGGCGGACACGACCACGAGCGGCCGTAATTGTGGCACTTGTCGGCGGCGCACATATCGCGCACCTCCTGCAAAAATTCGAGCTTTGACACGTCGAGCGCGCCCGCGTCGTCAAAGCCGACGGATTTTGCCGTTTCAATCAGGTGTTCTGTGTTCATTGTAAATTACCTCCGTTATTGTTGTTCCGTTATGCCGCGCCCGATGAGCGCGGCTATCTCTTTGCCGATTTTTTCCTCCACGGCGGTCAAAAACGCCGCCGTCGTCTTGCTCTCAAGCTCCGCAAGGACTTTCAGCACCGCGATAATCGTGTCGGCACCGTAGGCTGTGTAAATCTTATAAAACAGTGCCGTACCGACGACGTGAACACCGTCGGGGCGAGAACCGTCCGCCATCTTTATCGGCGGATAATCTCGGCTCCGCTTTATCGAGGACTGCACGCTCTGCTCAAAAAACTCCGTTTCGCCGATTGACAGCGCGAACAGCAGCGACGACCACTCCGCGCCCGTTTCGTTCAGCCAGTCCTCCCAAGTTGACGTGTCCGCACCCGTGAACCAGTTGTGACCGAGCTCGTGCGGGAGGAAAAACAGCGCGTTTCGCTTGACCTTTTCCGCGTCGTCCGTCGGCGACAGAGCGTCAAATACAATCAGCTCCTTGCGGAAGTACGCGCCGTTACTCTCCGCGAGTCCGAGGCATACCATATCCATTTTCTCAATCGGCTTGGGGGCAAAGATTGACGCGTAGTACCGCAAGATCTCGTCGTAATACCGAGCATACGCGTCGGCGTAGATTTTGTCGCTCTCATTCAGATAGTAAAAGTTGAAACCGCTGCTCTCGGTCTTGTGATAGCATCCGTTTTTCAGCGCGATTATATTCCCGATGTCTGCGCTGTTTATGAGGACGAAATAGTCCTCCAACCCCTCCGGAATGAATGTGAATTCAACCGGCTCAGAGGTCTCCGTAATCGTCCACGCGGAGTAACTGCTCAACGCAATTCGCCTGTCCTCAACGATGTTGCACCAGCCCTCGACGCGTCCGTGGTACTCGATTATCAGCTCGCGAAATTCGCCCGTGACCTCGTACTCGCGGCACGCGAACGACCACCGTGGCTGCCACTCGCGCACATCGCGCCAAGAAACGCCGTCCGCCGTAATTCCGTCGATTTTCATCAGCGTGCTGAGCGAAAATCGGAACGCGGAGACAGGCTCCGCAAAGCAAATCACGCATTTTACGTCTATCGCCCCGTCGCCGCCGAAACCGACGGTGACGCGCGCGTTATTCTGCATTGTTTTTCTCCTAATCTTTCAAGTAAACCCCGTAATCCAGAATTATCTTCCCGTCCGCGTCGGGGGTGGTGAAGCGCGGACAGTTGTAACGCTCAAACTCAAACCACCGCCCAAGCTCTTC
>JAISJC010000001.1 GCA_031261745.1 Oscillospiraceae bacterium | reverse complement strand
ATTCGCGCTCTCCGCCCCCGCGGAGGTAATCGCGTTAAACAGCGTTGACTTGCCGACGTTCGGCAGACCTACAATTCCGAGCTTCATTGTGTTCTCCATATCAGTTAGAATATTCTAATAATTGTACACTTCTCTGCGGCGAGATGTCAAGCAAAAAATGAAGCCGCCTATTCGGCGGCCTCATTTTCATAGTCCAAAAGCCTTTGTACCGCCGCGATAAAGCGCGGCTCGCTGCGAATCGGGTCGTATTTTTCGTACGCGTACCTATGCCTGATTTTCTCCTCCGCCGTCATATACTGCTCCTCGTAGACAGGCTCACCCTTCTCGTCCGTTTCGCCCGTCGGCACCCAGCTCTTCTGCCCGCCGCCGCGCGGAATCGACAGCTGCATTTCGACGTGCCTCTCAAAGTGCTTCAACGCCTTTTCAACGTCGCGCGACGCGTAGAAATACGCCAAAAGCGACTCCATAGCCGATTGCATATTGTTCGCCGCCTGCGTGGTAGCGTCCTCATTGAACATTAATTCATACATAAAGCTCTCTGTATGCACGAGCTTCAGGAAAAATTCGTCGTCCGTTATTCCGGTGACCTCCACCAAATTCCGATAGCTCGCCAGCGGACTCTGCAGCATCCGCGCCGCCTGCTGCGTATGCTCGCGGTACAGCGCAAGCAGCTTATCCCTGTCGTTCGCTATCGCCGCCTCGCGGAGCCGCAGCCGTAACAGCGTAGGCTCCTGCGCCTGATTCATCACCGGCAGCTTTTCGGCGAGCGCAATCGCCCTGTCTTGCTCGCCGAGTCTTTCGTATGCGCTAATAAGCAGCTCGTTCGCGTCGTTGCGGACGTCATTGTCGTTGCATTCGTTCAGGATACGTTCGATGACCTCAATCGCTTTTCTGTTGTCCTCAGGCTTCGCCTCAGGCTGCAACAGGCTCGTTGCATAGTTCTTCTGCGTCAGCCAGTGCCGCGGGAATTCCCGCGCGAGGTTTCCGAGCAGCTCCCTGCACGCGGTGTTCGTGCTCGGCCCCTGCAATAAAAGCTCAAGCCAACGCTTCATCTCCTCCTCAATCCGCGTCTCGTCGCGGATTGACGCCATTCCGAACAGGTCGTCCACGCTCACGTCGAAGTAATTCGCGAGCAGGGGAATCGTTTCAACGTCCGGATACGCGGTCCCCGTCTCCCACTTTGACACGGATTGCGAGGTCACGCCCATTACCGACGCGAGGTCGTCCTGCGTCATATCCCGCTCCCGCCGCAGCCGCTTGATGTTCTCCGATATGGATATTTTCATTGTTGCACCGCCTTTCGTTATCATCATCATACCACATCTGACACCGAAATCAACAACGCATAAAGCACAAACTTCCCAACCAATGGTTGGGAAGTTGTCGTATTACGCACTATTTTTTCTTCTTTTTGCGCCCTTTTTCGGGCTTTTCCTCGCCCGAAAGGTTCGCAAGCTCTTCGAGCAATTCCCGTTGCCGCGCGTTCAGCTTTGTCGGCGTATCGACGCGCACGGTGACGAATTCGTCCCCGCGCGACCCGCCGCGCAGGTTCGGAATACCCTTGCCGCGCAAACGGAAAACCGTCCCGCTCTGCGTCCCCTCCGGTACGGAGTAGCGCACCGCTCCGTCGAGCGTCGGAACCTCGACCTCCGCGCCGAGCGCGGCCTGCGTAAAGCTAATCGGCATTTCAAGCAGCACGGCGTTGCCCTCGCGCTCAAAAACCGCGTGTTTAAGTACCGCGACGGTCAGGTACAGGTCGCCCGGCTCGCCGCCGTTCGTCCCCGCGTTCCCCTGCCCACGCATATTCAGCGTCTGCCCGTGGTCAATCCCCGCGGGGATTTTCGCCGTGACCTTGCGGCGTTTCCGCACGCGCCCCGACCCGCGGCATTTTTCGCACGGCGCGTGGATAATCTTCCCGCGCCCGTTGCACTTCGGGCAGTCGTTCTGCGATTGCATCACGCCGAAAACGGTCTGCTGGCGGCTCGTCACCACACCTGTTCCGTTGCAGTTGCCGCATTTTTCGGGGTGCGTCCCTTCCTTTGCGCCGCTGCCCTCGCACGTTTCGCACGTCTCAATGCGCGACACGTCAATCTCCTTTTCGACGCCGAACGCGGCCTCCTCGAACGTGACCTCCGTCGTCATCGTAACGCGTTCGCCGCGCTGAGGAGCGGAGCGCGAACGCGTCTGCGTCCGCCCCCCGCCGAAAAAGCTCCCGAACAGGTCGCCCAAATCCACGTCAAACCCGCCGCCGAAGCCGCCGCCCCCCGCGTTGAAGTTCGGGTCCACGCCCGCGTGACCGTAGGCGTCGTACCGCTCCTTCTTCTCCGCGTCGGACAGCACCTCGTACGCCTCGTTAATCTCCTTGAAGCGCGCCTCCGCCTCCTGATTTCCGGGGTTCACGTCGGGGTGGTACTTCTTCGCGGCGGCGCGGTACGCCTTTTTTATCTCGTCGTCCGACGCGCCCTTGGACACGCCGAGCGATTCGTAGAAATCCTTTTTTTCCGCCATTGCTATTTGGTTTCTTCGTCGTCGTCAACGACCTCATAATCCGCGTCAACAAAGTCCCCGTCCGGCGCGGAATTCGGCTCGCCGTCCGGCGCGCCCGCATCGCCGCCCGTCTGCGCGTACAGCTTCTCGCTGATTGCGTAGAACGCCTTTTGCAGCTCGTCAGTCGCGGTCTTTATCGCCTCAATATCCGTCCCCGCAAGCGCAGCCTTGACCTTGTCAATGCCGTCGTTTATGGTCTGCTTGTCGGCGGCGTCCACCTTGTCGCCCAGCTCTTCGAGCGTCTTTTCGCTCTGATAGACTATCTGGTCGCCGGCGTTGCGCGTGTCCGCCTCGTCCTTGCGCTGCGCGTCCTCGGCGGCGTATTGCTCCGCCTCTTTGACGGCCTTTTCGATGTCGTCCTTGGACAGGTTCGTGGAGCTTGTAATCGTGATGTGCTGCTCGCGTCCCGTCCCCAAGTCCTTGGCCGACACGTTCACAATGCCGTTCGCGTCGATGTCAAACGTGACCTCGACCTGCGGCACGCCGCGCCGCGCGGGCGCAATCCCGTCGAGGTGGAACTTGCCGAGGGACTTGTTGTACGTCGCCATCTCGCGCTCACCTTGGAGGACATTGACCTCAACGGAGGTCTGGTTGTCGGCCGCGGTGCTGAAAATCTGCGACTTCTTCGACGGAATCGTCGTGTTGCGGTCGATTAATCGCGTGAACACGCCGCCCATTGTCTCAATGCCGAGCGACAGCGGCGTCACGTCGAGCAGCAGAATCCCCTCGACGTCGCCGCCGAGAACGCCCGCCTGAATCGCCGCGCCGACCGCGACGCACTCGTCGGGATTTATGCCGCGGAACGGTTCTTTGCCGGTAATCTTTTTTACTGCGTCCTGAACGGCGGGAACGCGCGTCGAGCCGCCGACGAGCAGAACTTTCGAGAGCTGGTTCGCACTCAACCCGCTGTCGCGCAACGCTTGGCTCACGGGTTCGAGCGTTTTTTCGACGAGATGCGCGGTCAGCTCGTTGAATTTCGCGCGCGTCAGCGTCAAATCGAGGTGCTTCGGTCCGTTCGCGTCCGCCGTGATGTACGGCAGGTTGATGTTCGCCGAGGTCACGCCCGAAAGGTCGATTTTCGCCTTTTCGGCGGCCTCGCGCAGACGTTGCAGCGCGAGCTTGTCGGCCGCGAGGTCCACGCCCGTGTCCTTCTTGAATTCCGCGAGCAGGTAATTCACGACGCACTCGTCGAAGTCGTCGCCGCCGAGGCGGTTGTTGCCCGCCGTCGCGAGAACCTCGATAACGCCGTCGCCGATTTCCAGCACGGACACGTCGAACGTGCCGCCGCCGAGGTCGTAGACCATAATCTTCTGCTCGTTTTCCTTATCGATGCCGTAGGCGAGCGCGGCGGCCGTCGGCTCGTTGATAATGCGCTTGACGTCAAGTCCCGCAATGCGGCCCGCGTCCTTTGTCGCCTGACGCTGGCTGTCCGTGAAGTACGCGGGAACGGTGATGACCGCCTCCGTGACCTTGGTGCCGAGGTACGCCTCCGCGTCGCTTTTCAGCTTTTGAAGAATCATCGCCGAAATCTCCTGCGGCGTGTAATTCTTGTCGTCCACCGCGACCTTGTACGCGGAACCCATTTCGCGCTTGATTGAACTGATTGTGCGGTCGGGGTTTGTCACCGCCTGACGCTTCGCCACCGCGCCGACCATACGCTCGCCGTCCTTGGCGAACGCGACGACGGACGGGGTTGTGCGCGCGCCCTCCGCATTCGCGATGACGACCGGCTCGCCGCCCTCGATAACCGCGACGCAGCTGTTTGTCGTCCCTAAATCAATACCTATAATTTTTCCCATAATAATTTCCTCCTGTTGTTTTCTGTTTGTTATTGTGCAACCTGCACCATCGAATGTCTGATTACTTTTCCGTTCAGCGTAAAGCCCTTTTGGAATTCAAGCGTTATTGTACCCGATTCCGTGTCGGGATTATCGACCTGTGAGACCGCATTGTGCCGTTCCGGGTCGAATTTCTCTCCGACGGCCGCAATCTCCTCAACGCCGAGGTTTTTCAAAATCTCCGAGAACTGCGTGAACGTCAGCTCGACGCCCTCCAAAAACTTCTCGTCGGAGCAGGGCGCGGCGAGCGCGCGGGCGAGGTTGTCGTACACCGGCAGCAGCTTTGTCACCGTATCGGCGCGCACGTCCGCATACACGGCCTCGCGCTCCTTTTGGCTGCGCTTGCGGTAGTTATCGTACTCCGCCGCGAGCCGCAGATACCTGTCTTTTTCCGCCGCGAGCAATTCGTCCGCCGTCGGTTCAGCCGGAGTCTCGACGATTTCCGGTTCCGTTTCTATGATTTGCGGTTCGGTTTCGTTCTCATTTTCCGGCGTGTTTTCGGGTTCCTGTTTTTTCTTTGGCATTATTTCACCTCATCAGTATTGTATGTTTTATCCGGCAGTTTCGGCGGCGACAATCCGCCCGTTAAGCCGAGCGCGAGGTATTGCAGCCGCGAGGTCACGCGCGAATAGTCCATTCGCGTCGGTCCGACGACGCCGAGCAGCAGCTCCGTGTCGTCGCCGAGGTCGTACCGCGTCACCACGACGCTCGAATCCCGCAGTTCCTCCGCGAGGTTCTCGCTGCCGATTGTGATTTTCGTCGTCGCGCCGAATTCCGGTGTCGGCAGTCCCGCGAGCGAGGATTCGTCCTCAATAAAACTGAGCAGCTTCTGCGCCTTTTCGGCGTCGCGGAATTCCGGATGTTCGAGCAGTCGCGCGCCGCCGGAGACGATATGTTCCGACTGCGCCGTCTCGGACAGAATCTCGATTAAAAACCGCGCAATCGCCGCGAAAATGCCGAGCTTATCCGCGCTCGCGCGCTCCGACGAGAGTATCAGCGTCTCCGTGACCGCGCCCTCCGTAATCCCCGTGAACGCCGAATTGAGTATCATCGACGCCCGCGCGTAAAACCCCTCAGGTGCCGCCTGCGGCAGGTGAAACAGCTTGTTTTTGACCGCCTCATTGTCCAGCATCGCGACGAGAATAAAGCTGTGCGCGTCCACCTCGATAATGTCAAACCGCCGCGCCGTGATCTCCGTTCGCGCCCGCGTGAGCGCGTAGGCGGGGAACGACGTGAGCTTCGACGCAATCTGCCCCGCGTAGGCGATTATGCGGTCGAGTTCAACCACGCGCCGCGCGAGGGCCTGATTGAGCTGCTCCGTCTCCTCGACTGACAGCTTGTGTCGCCTCATCAGTTCATCGACGTACAGGCGATAGCCGCTCGCGGTCGGAATCCGTCCCGCAGAAGTGTGCGGCTGTTCCAATAATCCCGCCTCTTCGAGCGCGGCCATCTCATTGCGTATCGTCGCGGGGGACAGCGACAGCGCGGAGGATATGGACTTTGACCCGACAGGCTCCGCCGTGTCGATGTACCGGTCAATCACCTCACGCAGGATTTCCCTGCTCCTACCCTGCAATTCCACAACTGTCACCACCCGTCATTTTTCTTTTTAGCACTCGCCGCCGAAGAGTGCTAACCGTAATTTACCACCGCGACGCCGCGTTGTCAATACATATTCGCATTGTTAATAAATCTGTTACAAACAAAATATCGGTTGAACTTCCCTTTTTACTGTGATATAATTATTTTCAATTTATCGAAAGCTCAGGGGGAGGCTCTTATGGACAATAAACGCATATCGCTCGCAAGCGGCGGGGAGTACGGCGCGTGGCGCGTCGCACCCGCAACCGATGTCACAGCGAGCGGAGAAACGCTCGTCGCCTCGTCGTTCGACGACGCAAACTGGCTCCCCGCAACTGTTCCCGGCACCGTTCTCGTGTCCTACGTGAACGCGGGCAGGGTTCCCGACCCGTTCTACGACGACAACCACCGCCTTTTGGACGAGGATTTTTTCACCGCCGATTTTTGGTACCGCAACACGCTCACCATTCCCAAGACCGCGCAAAACAGGCGCGTTTTCCTCTGTTTTGACGCTATAAACTGGAAATCCGATATATTTTTTAACGGTTATCTCCTTAAAAACTTCTACAAAACCCACAAGCATTCTATCGAGGGAGCGTTCATTCGCGGCCGTTTCGACGTGACGGATTACGTGGATTTCGGCGGTAAAAACCACATAGCCGTGAAAATTTACAAAAACGCTACGCCAGGTCTCGTCACGACGCAGGGGCTCGCGGAGGGTCCGGGGCCGAACGGCGGCCTGCTTGGCGCGGACAATCCGACGCTCCACGCGTCCGTCGGCTGGGACTGGCTGCCGACAATCGCGGGGCGCAACATCGGCATTTACGGCAACGTGTACCTCGAATTCACCGGCGCGGCGCGGCTCGTTGACCCGTGGATTCAGACAGACCTCGACATCACGGAGACCTCCGTCACCCTCGCGGCGGAAAATTTCCTCGCCTCCGCCGACACATACCGCAAGTTCGACGCGGCGGGCGGCGGCTTCACGCTCGACCTCGGCGAGCCGAAAACCCTCGGCTCCGTCACAATCCTCTGGGGTACGGAATCCGGCGGCGCGGCAGCGGATTTTGAGTCGCGCCACGCGGCGAAATTCCGTCTCGAAACCTCGCCGGACGGCGAAAATTGGTCGAATTTCGACGCGCACCCCGGCGGCGACGCGAACACCGTCTGGTTCGGCGTCCACAACGCGCCGCCTCACGCGGGAACCGCCGAATTGGAGGGTCACGCAATCTCCGACAGCGTTCAGGGCGCGACGGCTATGCCCGTGATTGATATGGGCAGCTGGGGACCCGGCGAACCCGTGCCGTTTCCGGTATTTTCACCGCAAAAGGCGCGGTATATCCGCTTCACCGTCCTCGCCCTACGCGAGCTGAACGGCAGAGCGGTCCCGACGATTATTAAGGAGCTGCGCGCCTTCGCGGAATCTCCGCAGCAGGTCGAGCAGACGCTGACGCGCAAATACGCGCTCGACGCGTCGAAAGCAAATCTGACGTTCCGAACGGCGGTCACAAACAGCACAAAACGCACCGTTTTCGCGAAATGGCACGGCGAGATTGACGGCGTACCCTCGGCGTTTACGCGGAGCTTCAAGCTCGAACCCGGTCAGACGCTCGACCTTGAACAGCCGTTCACGCTTGAAAATCCGCACCTCTGGTGGCCGAACACCTACGGCGGGCAACACCTGTATACGGCGAAATTCCGCGTCGAGACAGACGGCGATATCTCCGATGAGAGGACGTTCAAATTCGGCGTGCGTCAATTCTCCTATCCGATTGACGGCGGGATTTTGACCTTATATTGCAACGGCGTGCGCATCGTCGCCAAGGGCGGCAACTGGGGAATGGACGACGGATTGAAGCGCGACACGCCGGAGATTTACGACCACAAGGTCCGCCTGCACGCCGAGGCGAATTTGACGATGATCCGCAACTGGATCGGAATGACGAACCACGACGCGTTTTACGACGCGTGCGACAAATACGGCGTCCTCGTCTGGGACGATTTCTGGCTCGCGAACCCCGTTGACGGTCCGCACCCGAACGATACGGAGATGTTCCTCGAAAACGCCGCCGACAAAATTAAGCACTACCGCCGCCACGCCGCGCTCGCGCTCTACTGCGGCCGCAACGAGGGCGACCCGCCGCCGGAGCTGAACGACCCGCTCCGCGCCCTCACGGAAACGCTCGACGGCACGCGCACCTACTTCCCGAACTCCGCAATGGCTCCGGTCGGCTCAGGCGGCGGCTATTCGCTCGCGTGGCAGGGCGGAAGCCGCGGCGTCAAGCAGTATTTCGACGACGTGACCTCGCCGGTTCTGCGCTCCGAGCGCGGCATTCCGAACGTCCCGACGCTCGAATCCCTGCGTAAATTCATCGCGCCGGAACACCTCTGGCCGATTTCCGAAACCTGGGCGTTGCACGACTGGACGTACCATATGAACGGTCCCGCGTCGAGCTATATGGGCGCGTTGCAGGACTACCTCGGCGGCGATTTTGACATTCCCGTTGACAATGTTCAGGGGCAGGCCCCCGACGAATCTGACCCGATTTTCCGCGAGTACAAGGCAGCAGTGCTGAAAATGTGCGCCGAAGCCGGCAACGCGTGGACGATTGAGGATTTCTCACGCGCCGCGCAGATGATCAACTTTGAACACCACCGCGGACTGTTCGACGCGCTCGCCGCTCGGCGCAGTAACGGTCTGCTGATGTGGATGTCGCAGTCCTCGTGGCCGAGTCTGATGTGGCAGACCTACGACTACTACCTCGATACGAACGGCGGCTACTTCGGCGTCAAGGCGGGCAACCGGCCGACCCGCGCAATCTTCGACCCGCGCGACGACCGCGTCCTCCTCGCGAACCACACAGGAACCGCGTTTGAGAACGTCGTGACCGTCGTCGAGCTGTTCGACATTGACGGAAAGCCCGTATTCTCCCGCGAGTACGCACTGGATTTACTCGACGCGGACGCCGCCGGCGTGTTCGTAACCAACGTCGATTTCTCCGCGTCGCCCTCCGATATCGCGTTCCTGCGTTTATGGTTAAAGCACGAAAATAATATTATTTGCGAGAATATTTATTGGCACAACATTAAAAACTATCAAGATTACCGCGAACTTTACGCCATACCCGCAACTAAACTCACGTTCATTTGTAAGACGACGGGGGAGAACACTTACGAACTCACCGTCACCAACACGGGCGCGTACCCGTCCGTTCAGACGCGCATAGTCAACGACGCGCTCCCCGTGTTCTATTCGGACAACTACTTCACGCTTCTCCCCGGCGAAACCCGCGTAATCACGGCGGAAACCACAAATAAGGCAGGCGAATTCTATCTTGGATAGCGAAATCGATCAACCTAAGCTCGGCGCGCCCCTTTTCACGCGCCGGGCACTCGTGCGGCTCATTATCCCGCTCGTAATCGAGCAGACGCTCGGTCTGCTCGTCGGAATGGTGGACGCGATGATGGTCTCCGTGGCGAGCGAGTCGGCAATGGCCGGCGTATCCCTCACGGACACAATCGCAATTCTCCTAATCAACCTCTTCTCCGCGTTCGCGTCCGGCGGCGCAATCCTCGTCGGACAGTTTATCGGCGCGCACGACGACAAGAACGCGAGCCGCGCCGCGTCGCAGCTCGTCAATGTGTCGTTCCTGATCTCGTTCGGAATTATGGCGGCCTGTCTGCTGCTCAACCGCCAAATCCTCTCGGCAGTCTACGGCAAAATCGACGCGGACGTGATGTATTCCGCTTCGAGCTACTTCTATATCACGACGCTCTCGTACCCGTTCGTCGCGCTGTTCAACTCCTCAGCCGCGCTGTTCCGCGCGACAGGCAACTCGCGCACGCCGATGCTCAACTCCATTATTATGAACGTGTTGAATATCGTCGGCAACGCGTTTTTCATCTACGTTATGCACTGGGGCGCGTTCGGTGCGGGCCTCTCGACGACGATTTCGCGCGCGGCGGCCGCAATCACAATGCTCTTAATGCTCCGCAATCCAGCCCTCGCTGTCGCGGTGCGCTCCTACCGTTTCTGGCGGCTTGACGGGTCAATGATTCGTCGCATTCTGCGCTTCGGCATTCCGAACAGCTTAGAAAACAGCCTCTTCCAAATCGGCAAAATCGCCCTCGCGGGTCTTGTTTCCACGCTCGGCACGGCCGCAATCGCGGCGAACAGCGTCATCAACAACGTCGGCGGCTTCGCCGTTCTGCCCGGTCAGGCAATCGGCGCGGCCGTAATCACCGTCACGGCGCAGTGCATCGGCGCGGGCGAGTACGAGCAGGTCCGCCGCTATTTCAAGCAGCTTATGAAGATTACTTTCGGCGCGATGGTCGTGTTCACCGTCGCGATTTATGCCGCCGCGCCGCTGATTTTCAGGCTCTACAACCTCTCCGAGGCGACCTACGCTCTCTGCATAAAAATAATGCTGCTCCACAGCTTCGGCACCGGACTTTTTTGGACGACGGCGTTCGTCCCCGCCAACGCGCTCCGCGCGGCGGGCGACGTGCTGTATCCGATGGTAATCGCAATCGTTTCAATGATGCTCTGGCGCGTCGGCATCGGCTATCTGCTCGTGTACACGACCGACCTCGGGATTTACGGCGTCTACGTCGGGATTCTCGTGGACTGGGCATTCCGCAGCGCGACGTATATGCACCGCTACATAAAAGGCAAGTGGCGCACAGGCTCTCTCAAATCCCGCGCATAAATAACTTGCGTTTCACGGGATAGTCTGTTAAAATAGTAGGGGTCGGCGTCCTCGACGACCCGTTTCACAATATTTGTATTCTATAATTTAAGGAGAGTTAATATGGAAACAATCAAAGGCAAGACCGCGTTCGTCACGGGCGCGGCGTCGGGCGTCGGTCTGGGCATCGCAAAGGCCCTCGGCAAGGCGGGCGCGAACATCGTAATCGCGGACGTGCGCCAAAAGGCGATTGACGAGGCGTTGCCGTGGTTCGCGGAGAACAACATTCCCGCCACGGGCGTCGTCGTTGACGTCACAAGCGAGGAGGCCTACGCCAAGGCCGCCGACGAGGCGCAGAGGGTTTTCGGCAACATTCACATTCTCTGCAACAACGCCGGAGTGGAGGCCCCGATGGTCCCCGTCTGGCAGAACACCGCAAAGGACGTTGACTTCATCGTCGGCGTTAACATCAAGGGCGTGCTGAACGGAATCCGCACCATCGTCCCGCGTATGCTCGCGCACGGCGAGCCGTCGCACATCGTTTCCACCGCGTCGCAGAGCGGTATCTCCGTCGTCCCCGGCGCGGCCCTGTACTGTATGACAAAGGGCGGCGTAATCTCCCTTATGGAGACCCTCGCCTGCGACCTGCGCGGTACGAATATCGGCGCGTCGGTCTACGCCCCCGGCCCCGTCAAGGGCAATCTGTCCGTCTCGTCTAAGGAGGTTCGCCCCGCGGACCTCTCCGACCCCGCGTCCGCGGCTCCCGCCGCTCCGCCCCCTCCGCCTCCTCCCCCCGCACCGACGACGGGCGACCCGCACACGGACGGCTTTGTCGCTCCCCCCGCGTTCGACTTCGACAGCCTAACTATGCCCGCCGAAATCGCCGGAGAGCGCGTCGTGCGCGGCATTGAGCGCGGCGATTTGTACATCTTCACGCACTCCGAATTCAAGGAGGGCGCGAAAAAGCGCGCCGAGGCGCAGCTCCGCGGCTATCCCGACGAGGCTCCGAACCCGACGTTTATGCAGCTGTTCTCGTTCCTCGTGAACAACCCGATTTACGACGGACAGACGCAGGTCCCCGCGTTCCCCAAGAAGTAAATGACGAAAAAACAGTCCCCGATTCCGTCCATAATCGGCTGCCTAATCATTCAGCTCTGCGTCGGAATCATATACCTTTGGAGCGCGTTTGCCGACGAGGTTGTCAATTCCTTCGCGTGGAACAGCGGTGCGGCAAAGCTTGTCGCGAACTATATGCTTTTCGCATTCGTCGTCGGAAACTTCGTCGGCGGATTCATCAACGACCGCAAGGGAGCAAAATTCGCCGCATTTCTCGGAATAATCCTGTTCGCGTTCGGAATCGGAGCAAGCGGACTCCTCGGCGCGAAAAACCCCGCTCTGTTATATTTGTCGTACAGCGTCACCGCAGGCTTGGGCAGCGGAATCGCTTACGGCGCGTGTATTCAGTGCCTGCAAAAGTGGCTTCCGCACAGGCGCGGGCTTGCCAGCGGACTTGCCGTTTCGTCGTTCGGATTTTCTACCGTCGTTTTCGGCCCCGTATCCAGCGCGCTTATGAACTTGTTCCGCGATAAAGGCGTACTTGACGCGGTGACGGGCGAAACGGTTCGAAATGTGAACTTTCAAATGGGTTTCCTAATTCT